>NZ_JANIET010000001.1:3807580-4159476 GCF_024506435.1 Pantoea trifolii
CGGGAGGCCCGCAACAATACCTGCGAAGATAATGATCGAGATACCGTTACCGATACCTCGCTCAGTAATCTGTTCGCCCAGCCACATCAGGAACATTGTCCCGGTAACCAGACTTACAACAGCGGTAAAGTAGAATGCAAAGCCTGGATTCATTACCAGCCCCTGCATTCCAGGCATATTCGGTAAACCGGTAGCAATACCGATCGACTGGAATACAGCCAGAACCAGTGTGCCGTAGCGAGTGTACTGGCTAATCTTACGACGACCAGCTTCACCCTCTTTCTTAATCTCAGCTAACGCTGGATGAACCACCGTTAACAGCTGGATAATAATAGAGGCCGAAATATACGGCATAATACCCAGCGCGAAGATTGAGGCACGACTAAGAGCACCACCAGAGAACATGTTGAACATTTCAATGATGGTGCCACGCTGTTGCTCAAGCAGTTTGGCAAGTACAGTGGCATCGATACCGGGGATTGGAATAAAAGAGCCAATTCGGAAGACAATGAGTGCACCGATTACAAACAACAGTCTGCGCTTCAGTTCACCAAAGCCACCTTTGGCACTTTGAAAATCTAATCCCGGTTGCTTTGCCATCTGCTACTTATTCCTCGATTTTACCGCCAGCAGCTTCGATTGCAGCACGAGCACCTTTGGTGACACGCAGACCGCGAACCGTTACCGGTGCAGAAACTTCACCAGAAAGAATCACTTTCGCGAATTCAATCTGAACACCGATAATATTGGCCGCTTTCAGCGTATTCAGGTCAACAATACCGCCTTCAACTTTCGCCAGATCAGACAGACGAACTTCTGTCGTGATCATTGCTTTGCGAGAGGTGAAACCGAATTTCGGCAGACGACGATACAGAGGCATCTGACCACCCTCGAAACCGCGACGTACGCCACCGCCAGAACGAGAGTTCTGACCTTTGTGACCACGACCACCAGTTTTACCGAGGCCAGAACCGATACCACGACCCAGACGCTTAGAAGCGTGTTTAGACCCTTCGGCCGGAGACAGAGTGTTTAAACGCATCTCTTACTCCTCCACTTTCAGCATGTAGGAAATCGCGTTAATCATACCGCGTACAGCAGGCGTATCTTCACGCTCAACGGTGTGATTGATGCGACGCAGACCCAAGCCAACCAGAGTCGCTTTGTGCTTAGGCAGGCGGCCGATTGAACTGCGGGTTTGTGTAATTTTAATTGTCTTAGCCATCGTGATTACCCCAGAATTTCTTCAACGGATTTACCACGCTTGGCAGCGACCATTTCCGGAGAATTCATATTGCCCAGGCCATCGATAGTTGCACGAACCACGTTAATCGGGTTGGTAGAACCATACGCTTTAGCCAGAACGTTATGTACTCCAGCAACTTCTAAAACAGCGCGCATTGCACCGCCGGCGATGATACCGGTACCTTCAGAAGCTGGCTGCATGAACACACGAGAACCTGTGTGAGCACCTTTAACAGGGTGCTGCAGGGTGCCGTGAGTCAGCGCGACGTTAATCATATTGCGACGGGCTTTCTCCATCGCTTTCTGGATCGCTGCTGGAACTTCACGCGCTTTACCGTAACCAAAACCAACGCGGCCGTTACCATCACCCACTACAGTCAGTGCGGTGAAGGAGAAAATACGACCACCTTTTACAGTTTTAGATACACGGTTTACCGCGATCAGTTTTTCCTGCAGTTCGCCAGCTTGTTTCTCGATGTTTGACATCTTAGACCTCTACCTTAGAACTGAAGGCCAGCTTCACGGGCAGCATCTGCCAGTGCCTGGACACGACCATGATATTGGAACCCGGAACGGTCGAAAGAGACATTAGTAATGCCTTTCTCAACAGCGCGCTCAGCCAGAGCTTTACCTACAGCTGCAGCGGCGTCTTTGTTACCGGTATACTTCAGTTGTTCGGCAATAGCTTTTTCTACAGTAGAAGCAGCAACCAGAACTTCGGAACCGTTCGGGGCGATCACCTGTGCGTAAATATGACGCGGGGTACGATGTACCACCAGGCGAGTAGCACCCAGCTCTTTGAGCTTGCGACGTGCACGGGTCGCACGACGGATACGAGCAGATTTCTTATCCATAGTGTTACCTTACTTCTTCTTAGCCTCTTTGGTACGCACGACTTCGTCGGCGTAACGAACACCCTTGCCTTTGTAAGGCTCAGGACGACGGTAGGCGCGCAGATCAGCTGCAACCTGACCAATCAGCTGTTTATCAGCGCCTTTCAGCACGATCTCAGTCTGAGTTGGACATTCAGCAGTGATGCCGGCCGGCAGTGCATGGTCAACAGGGTGAGAGAAGCCCAGGGCCAAGCTCACAGAGTTGCCTTTAACAGCTGCACGATAACCAACACCAACCAGTTGCAGCTTCTTGGTGAAGCCTTCGGTAACACCGATAACCATGCCGTTCAGCAGCGCACGAGCAGTACCTGCTTGTGCCCAACCATCCGCATAACCTTCGCGTGGAGCGAAAGTCAGGGCGTTGTCTGCATGCTTAACTTCTACAGCACTGTTGATAGTACGAGTCAGCTCGCCGTTTTTGCCTTTGATCGAAACTTCCTGACCGCTGAGTTTTACCTCTACGCCCGCAGGAACAACGACAGGTGCTTTTGCAACACGAGACATTTTATTCCTCCGATTACGCTACGTAGCAGATAATTTCGCCACCAAGACCAGCTTGGCGCGCTGCACGATCAGTCATGACACCTTTAGAGGTAGAGATTACAGCGATGCCCAGACCAGCCATTACTTTTGGCAGCTCATCTTTTTTCTTATAGATGCGCAGACCTGGACGACTAACACGCTGAATGCTCTCTACCACAGCCTTGCCTTGGAAATACTTTAAAGTAACTTCCAGCTCAGACTTGATATCGCCTTCGATTTTAAAATCTTCAATGTAGCCTTCTTCCTTCAGCACGTTGGCAATTGCCACTTTCAGCTTGGAGGAAGGCATAGAGACCGCAACTTTGTTCGCGGCCTGACCGTTACGGATACGGGTCAGCATATCCGCGATCGGATCTTGCATGCTCATCTGTGTTACTCCCGTGATTCAAATGGTGACAATTACCAGCTAGCCTTTTTAAGGCCCGGGATTTCACCGCGCATTGCGGCTTCACGGACCTTGATACGGCTCAACCCAAACTTCCGCAAGAAACCGTGCGGACGACCTGTCTGACGGCAGCGGTTACGCTGACGGGAAGGGCTGGAATCACGCGGCAGACTCTGCAGCTTGAGAACGGCATCCCAACGATCTTCGTCGGATGCGTTCACATCAGAAATGATCGCTTTCAGTTCTACGCGCTTGGCGAAGAACTTGTCTGCTAATTTTACACGCTTAACTTCGCGTGCTTTCATCGATTGCTTAGCCATTAAGTAACCCTACCTTACTTGCGGAATGGGAATTCAAAGGCAGCCAGCAGAGCACGGCCTTCATCATCAGATTTCGCAGTAGTGGTAATGGTAATATCCAAACCACGAACGCGATCGACTTTGTCATAATCGATTTCTGGGAAGATGATCTGCTCACGAACGCCCATGCTGTAGTTACCACGACCGTCGAACGACTTCGCAGATAAACCGCGGAAGTCACGAATACGTGGTACAGCAATAGTGATCAGACGCTCAAAGAACTCCCACATACGCTCACCGCGCAGAGTTACTTTACAGCCGATCGGATAGCCCTGACGGATTTTGAAGCCTGCAACTGATTTGCGTGCTTTGGTGATCAGCGGTTTTTGACCGGAGATTGCTGCCAGGTCAGCTGCTGCGTTATCCAGCAGTTTCTTGTCAGCGATCGCTTCACCAACACCCATGTTCAGGGTGATCTTCTCGACCCGAGGGACTTGCATGACAGAATTGTAGCCGAACTCTGTCATGAGTTTCTGGACTACTTCGTCTTTGTAGTAATCATGCAGTTTCGCCATCGTACTACTCCAAATTACTTGATAGTTTCGCTATTAGACTTGAAGAAACGGACTTTTTTGCCGTCTTCGAATCTAAAGCCTACACGGTCAGCCTTGCCGGTTGCCGCATTGAAGAGTGCAACGTTGGAAGCTTGAATAGCAGCTTCTTTCTCAACGATGCCACCTGGTTGGTTCAGGGCCGGAACCGGCTTCTGATGTTTCTTAACCAGGTTAATACCTTCAACGATGACTTTACCAGAAGTCAGGACGTTCTTTACTTTACCGCGTTTACCTTTGTCTTTGCCGGTAAGCACGATAACTTCGTCGTTACGACGGATTTTCGCTGCCATTGCTCGCTCCTTAGAGTACTTCTGGTGCCAGAGAGATAATTTTCATGAACTTTTCAGTACGAAGTTCACGAGTTACCGGCCCAAAAATACGCGTACCGATAGGTTGCTCGCTGTTATTGTTTAAAATAACGCATGCATTACCATCGAAGCGAATGACAGAACCGTCCGGGCGACGAACACCCTTCCTGGTGCGCACCACTACCGCTTTCAGGACATCACCTTTTTTCACCTTGCCACGAGGAATTGCTTCCTTGATGGTCACTTTGATGATATCGCCGACGCCTGCGTAGCGACGGTGCGAGCCACCCAGAACCTTGATACACATTACGCGACGTGCACCGGAGTTGTCGGCGACGTTCAGCATAGTCTGTTCTTGGATCATTTTAGTGCTCCGCTAATGTCAACTACTACTTCGGGACCCAAACCTCAGGTCGTTAAAAAGCCCCATAATTGAGGGCGCGGCATTATAACACCGGTTCTCGCACATGGGTAGAAAAAATGAACGGCTCAGACGAGCCGTTCATTTTATTTTTTAGAGGAAGCGGATTCTATTACAGAATCGCTTTCTCTACAACGCGAACCAACGCCCAAGACTTAGTCTTAGACAGTGGACGGGTTTCGCGGATTTCTACCACGTCACCAATACCACATTCGTTGTTCTCGTCATGGATGTGCAGCTTAGTCGTACGCTTGATGAATTTACCGTAGATCGGGTGTTTCACGACACGTTCGATAGCAACAACTGCAGATTTCTGCATTTTGTCACTAATAACACGACCCTGCAGAGTACGGATTTTATCGGTCATTACGCCGCCTTCTCAGTCAGTAAAGTCTTAACACGTGCAACATTACGACGAACTTCTTTCAGCAGATGGGTTTGCTGAAGTTGGCCGGATGCTGCTTGCATGCGCAGGTTAAACTGCTCACGCAGCAGGTTAAGAAGCTCAGTGTTCAGCTCTTCAACGCTTTTTTCACGCAGCTCATTTGCTTTCATTACATCACCGTCTTAGTAACAAAGGTGGTTTTGATAGGCAGTTTTGCTGCTGCCAGCTTGAAGGCTTCACGGGCCAGCTCTTCCGGAACGCCGTCCATTTCATACAGGACTTTACCCGGTTGAATGAGGGCAACCCAATACTCCACGTTACCCTTACCTTTACCCATACGCACTTCCAGCGGCTTCTCGGTAATTGGTTTGTCCGGGAATACACGGATCCAAATTTTACCTTGACGCTTAACTGCACGGGTCATAGCACGACGTGCTGCTTCGATCTGACGAGCAGTCAGACGACCACGGCCAACAGCTTTCAGACCGAAAGTACCGAAGCTGACATCCGTACCTTGCGCCAGACCACGGTTGCGGCCTTTGTGCACTTTACGGAATTTCGTACGCTTTGGTTGTAACATCAGCGACTCTCCTTACTTACGGCCTTTACGCTGCTGCTTTTTAGGTTGAGCAGCCGGTTCCGGTTGTTCAACAGCAGCCATACCACCCAGGATCTCGCCTTTGAAGATCCATACCTTAACGCCGATTACACCATAAGTGGTGTGCGCTTCAGAGGTGTTGTAGTCAATGTCTGCACGCAGTGTGTGCAACGGTACGCGACCTTCACGGTACCATTCGGTACGTGCGATCTCGGCACCGCCCAAACGGCCGCTGACTTCAACTTTAATACCCTTCGCGCCCAGACGCATTGCGTTCTGTACAGCACGCTTCATAGCACGACGGAACATCACACGACGCTCCAGCTGTGAAGTGATGCTATCAGCAACCAATTTAGCGTCCAGTTCCGGCTTACGGACTTCGGCGATGTTGATCTGTGCAGGAACGCCAGCGATTTTCGCGACGACCGTACGCAGTTTTTCTACGTCTTCACCTTTCTTACCGATAACGATACCCGGACGAGCAGTGTGAATAGTCACACGGATGCTCTTAGCCGGACGCTCGATAACGATACGAGATACAGACGCTTTAGACAGTTCCTTGGTCAGGAACTGACGGACTTTAAAATCGCTGTCCAGGTTGTCAGCGAATTCTTTGGTGTTCGCAAACCAGGTAGAGTTCCATGGTTTTACAATACCCAGGCGAATACCATTAGGATGTACTTTCTGACCCATTGCTAGTCTCCAGAGTCTCAGCGATCGGACACAACCACAGTAATGTGGCTGGTGCGCTTCAGGATGCGATCTGCACGACCTTTCGCACGCGGCATAATGCGCTTCATGCTTGGGCCTTCGTCTACGAAGATTTTCGCGACTTTCAGATCGTCGATATCAGCGCCATCGTTGTGTTCGGCGTTCGCAATGGCAGATTCCAGGACTTTCTTAACCAACACAGCAGCTTTCTTGTTGGTGTAGGTCAGAATATCCAGAGCCTGCGACACTTTCTTACCGCGAATCAGGTCTGCCACCAGGCGAACCTTCTGAGCAGAAGAACGAGCATGGCGATGTTGAGCAATAGTTTCCATCTCTTCCTCCTACTTATTTCTTCTTGGCTTTCTTATCTGCAGCATGGCCGCGATAAGTACGTGTCGGTGCAAATTCACCCAGTTTGTGGCCGACCATTTCGTCGGAAACAAAGACAGGAACGTGCTGACGACCATTATGGACAGCGATGGTCAAACCGATCATGTTAGGGAAGATCGTTGAACGACGGGACCAAGTGCGCAGGGGCTTCTTGTCACCGCTTTCCACCGCTTTCTCTACCTTCTTCAGCAAGTGCAGGTCAATAAAAGGACCTTTCTTGAGAGAACGTGGCATGGCTTATCCTCTAAAATTATTTGCTACGGCGACGTACGATAAATTTATCAGTACGCTTGTTGCTACGGGTCTTCTTACCTTTGGTCTGAACGCCCCACGGAGTTACCGGGTGCTTACCAAAGTTACGACCTTCACCACCACCGTGCGGGTGATCGACTGGGTTCATCGCAGTACCGCGAACGGTAGGACGAACACCACGCCAACGGGTTGCACCAGCTTTACCCAGTACGCGCAGCATGTGCTCAGAGTTGCCGACTTCGCCGAGAGTTGCACGACATTCGGATTCAACTTTGCGCATTTCGCCTGAACGCAGACGCAGGGTAACGTAGGAACCTTCACGCGCAACGATCTGCACGTAAGTACCAGCTGAGCGAGCAATCTGACCGCCTTTGCCTGGTTTCATTTCTACGTTATGAACGGTAGAACCCACCGGGATGTTACGCATCGGCAGGGTGTTACCTGCTTTAATCGCAGCATCAACGCCAGATTGAATCTGATCGCCGGCTTTCAGGCCTTTAGGGGCCAGGATGTAACGGCGCTCGCCATCTTTGTACAGAACCAGTGCGATGTTCGCAGAACGGTTCGGATCGTACTCAAGACGCTCAACAACTGCTGGGATACCATCTTTGTTGCGTTTGAAGTCAACAATACGGTAAGCCTGCTTGTGACCACCACCGATATGACGGGTAGTGATACGACCATTGTTGTTACGACCACCGGATTTGCTGTTTTTTTCTACCAGCGGAGCAAATGGTTTGCCCTTGTGCAGCTCTGGGTTCACCACTTTAACTACGTGGCGACGACCCGGAGATGTCGGTTTACATTTAACAACTGCCATTGTCTTTCTCCTCCGACTTACTCAGCGCCGCCGACGAAGTCCAGATTCTGGCCTTCCTTCAGGGTGACGTAAGCTTTTTTCCAGTCGCTACGACGACCGATACGCTGTCCGTGACGCTTAACTTTCCCTTTAACTACCAGGGTGTTTACGTCTTTAACTTCCACTTCGAACAGCTTCTCAACAGCAGCAACGATCTCTGCTTTGGTCGCGTCTTTAGCAACTTTGAGAACGATGGTATTGGTTTTTTCCATCGCAGTAGATGCTTTTTCTGATACGTGCGGTGCACGCACTACTTTCAGCAGACGTTCTTCACGGATCATGCCAGCATCTCCTCAACTTGCTTAACTGCTTCCGCAGTCATAACGACTTTGTCGAAGGCGATCAGGCTAACTGGGTCGATGCCCGCTGCATCACGCACGTCAACCTTGTACAGGTTACGCGCAGCCAGGAACAGATTCTCATCCAGTTCACCGGTGATGATCAGCACATCTTGCAGCGCCATGTCTTTCAGTTTCTGTACCAGCAGCTTAGTTTTAGGCGCTTCTACAGAGAACGTCTCGACAACGATCAGACGGTCCTGACGTACCAGCTCGGACAGAATGCTTTTCAGCGCGCCGCGGTACATCTTTTTGTTAACTTTTTGACTGTGGTCCTGTGGACGTGCAGCGAAGGTCACGCCACCTGAACGCCAGATCGGGCTCTTTACAGAACCTGAACGCGCACGGCCGGTACCTTTCTGGCGCCAAGGCTTTTTGCCTGAACCAGTAACTTCAGCACGAGTCTTCTGCGCACGAGTACCCTGACGAGCACCAGCGGCATAAGCAACAACAACCTGGTGAACCAGCGCTTCGTTGAAATCACGACCGAAGGTAGTTTCGGAAACAGTCAGCGCGCTCTGCGCGTCTTTCAGTACTAATTCCATTGCTATCCCCTTACGCCTTCACAGCTGGTTTAACAATCAGATCGCACCCAGTTGCACCCGGGACGCCACCTTTGACCAGCAGCAGGTTGCGCTCAGCGTCAACACGTACTACTTCCAGGCTCTGAACGGTTACGCGCTCATTACCCAGCTGACCAGCCATTTTCTTGCCTTTGAACACTTTGCCCGGAGTCTGGTTCTGACCGATAGAACCCGGAACGCGGTGTGACAAGGAGTTACCGTGTGTAGCGTCCTGGGTACGGAAGTTCCAGCGCTTAACGGTACCTGCGAAACCTTTACCTTTAGAGGTACCGGTAACGTCTACTTTTTTAACGTCAGCGAAAATTTCAACACTGATGCTCTGGCCAACAGAGAAATCTTCACCTTCGGTGCGGAATTCCCACAGACCACGGCCAGCGTCAACGCCAGCTTTAGCAAAATGACCTGCTTCAGGCTTGCTCACACGGCTTGCTTTTTTAGCACCGGTGGTAACCTGGATAGCTTGGTAACCATCGTTGTCCAGGCCTTTGACCTGAGTAACGCGGTTTGCTTCAACTTCGATAACGGTTACTGGGATTGAAACGCCATCTTCAGTGAAGATGCGGGTCATACCCACTTTTTTACCGACTAAACCAATCATTGTATCAACCTCTCAATCGCTTGATGACCTGATTAACCCAGGCTGATCTGCACGTCAACACCGGCAGCCAGGTCCAGACGCATCAGAGCATCAACGGTTTTTTCAGTTGGCTCAACGATGTCTACCAGACGCTTGTGAGTGCGGATTTCGTACTGATCACGCGCGTCTTTGTTAACGTGCGGAGAGATCAGAACGGTAAAACGCTCTTTGCGGGTTGGCAGCGGGATCGGACCACGTACCTGCGCACCAGTGCGCTTGGCAGTCTCAACGATTTCCGCGGTTGATTGATCGATCAGGCGATGATCAAACGCTTTAAGACGGATACGGATTCTTTGGTTCGACATGAGACCAAGGCTCCAAACATTTTATAAACGAAAAGAATTACTACCCACATCCATTACGATTGATGGAGGAGTGTAATCGTTCAGCATATAACTCCCCAATTGGGAGTATTGTTAGGCGATACATAGACAGCTATCCCCTGCGATTCTGCTCGAATCGCGCCGCACCAATATCGGCAGGCCCGCGCATTATACGTAAATCTGTTTAGGAAGCAACCCGTGTTGTGTTTTTAACCACATCTATCTGGCTTTAGCCCAAAAAAACCCGCGGCAATCGTTTTTGACTGGCGCGGGCTTGCATGACATTGCTGATTGGGCATGAGACTAATGTTCGTTTTGATCTTTTAATTGAGACTGAAGATAATTTTGCAGGCCGAGTTTGTTCACCAAATCGAGTTCAGTTTCCAGCCAGTCAATGTGGCCCTCTTCTTCCGTCAGAATTTCAATCATCATATCTCTGCTGACATAGTCATGAACCTTGTCGGCATAGGCTATCGCTTCGCGCAAATCCTTTGCGCCTTCCAGTTCTAATGTCAGGTCAGACTGCAGCATTTCCGGCACGTCTTCACCGATGCGTAATCGACCGAGATCTTGCAGGTTAGGAATCCCTTCAAGAAAAAGAATGCGTTCGATGTACTTATCCGCATGCTTCATCTCATCAATCGACTCATGATACTCAACCTCATTGAGCCGGGTCAGACCCCAATTTTTGAACATACGCGCATGAAGGAAGTACT
This sequence comes from Pantoea trifolii, assembly GCF_024506435.1. NCBI lineage: Bacteria > Pseudomonadati > Pseudomonadota > Gammaproteobacteria > Enterobacterales > Erwiniaceae > Pantoea > Pantoea trifolii. The sequence goes on from NZ_JANIET010000001.1 coordinate 3,818,082, forward strand.
GATTAATTGCAACCAGTTCATTCCCCAGCAATTTGTTGAGATGATTTATGATTTTACCGTCGCCCTTCATTTTGCTTCCTCCGCTTCCAACTAAATAGAGCGTAGATGCGGATGAAAGGAAGTCAAAAAAACGCGACAGTTATTGTGGGTATTGAGAAGTGCAGAATTAAGCTATCAGGCTATCTCTTTGTAGAGCGGCACGTTTTGCAGTTCATCTTCCATAATTTCCCGTGCAAAGCGCACGCACTTCCCACATTGCTTGCCAATGGGAACCAGTTGACGCAATTGTTGAATCGATTTGGGTTGATAGCGGCGAACCACTTCGCGCAGAGTTTTATCACTCACGGCATTACACAAGCAGACGAACATTTACTGCGAACTCCCGTACAATTTATGATCAAATTGTAAATGAGAATGGTTTTTATTTCAAACGCAGCTTTTATGTGGGATTAATCGAGACGGTAAAGTTCAGACATAAAAAAAAGAGCACCGAAGTGCTCTTTTTCATACTGCGATGACTGCCGAAACAGCCATCAACCTTAACGCAATTAAGCGATAATTTCAGCAACAACACCCGCACCAACAGTACGGCCGCCTTCACGGATTGCGAAACGCAGACCCTGATCCATAGCGATTGGCTTGATCAGAGTTACGGTCATTTTTACGTTGTCGCCTGGCATTACCATCTCAACGCCTTCTGGCAGCTGAACGTCACCGGTCACGTCAGTAGTACGGAAGTAGAACTGAGGACGGTAGCCTTTGAAGAACGGAGTATGACGGCCGCCTTCATCTTTAGACAGAACGTAAACTTCTGAAGTGAACTGGGTGTGTGGCTTGATTGAACCCGGCTTAGCCAGAACCTGGCCACGCTCGATGTCTTCACGCTTGATACCACGCAGCAGAACACCACAGTTCTCGCCTGCCTGACCCTGGTCCAGCAGTTTGCGGAACATTTCAACGCCAGTACAGGTTGATTTCACTGTATCTTTAAGGCCAACAACTTCAACTTCGTCGCCCACTTTAACGATACCGCGCTCAACACGACCGGTAACAACAGTACCACGGCCAGAGATTGAGAATACGTCTTCGATTGGCAGCAGGAACGGCATGTCGATTGCACGAACTGGCTCTGGGATATAAGTATCCAGATGCTCAGCCAGCTCAATGATTTTAGCTTCCCACTCAGCTTCGCCTTCCAGCGCTTTCAGAGCAGAACCACGAACGATTGGGGTGTCGTCGCCTGGGAAGTCATATGCTGACAGCAGGTCACGTACTTCCATCTCAACCAGTTCCAGCAGCTCTTCATCATCAACCATGTCGCACTTGTTCAGGAACACGATGATGTAAGGAACGCCAACCTGACGACCCAGCAGGATGTGCTCACGGGTCTGTGGCATAGGGCCATCAGTCGCAGCAACAACCAGGATCGCGCCGTCCATCTGCGCAGCACCGGTGATCATGTTTTTCACATAGTCGGCGTGGCCTGGGCAGTCAACGTGCGCATAGTGGCGAGTCGGGGTTTCATATTCAACGTGAGAAGTGTTGATGGTGATACCACGTGCTTTCTCTTCTGGCGCTTTATCGATCTCGTCGAATTTGCTTGCCTTACCGCCGTAGGTTTTAGCCAGAACGGTGGTGATTGCTGCAGTCAGAGTGGTTTTACCATGGTCAACGTGACCGATGGTGCCGACGTTTACGTGCAGTTTGTTACGCTGAAATTGCTCTTTCGCCATGGCGATAATTCCTTACGTTGTGCCTTCATGAGTCATGAAGGCATCAGTTCACAATTTTTAAACCGTAGCTTATTTGCTACGAGCTTCAATAACGGCCTGAGCGACGTTGTTCGGCGCATCATCGTACTTCAGGAACTCCATGGAGTAAGAAGCACGGCCTTTGGTCAGAGAACGCAGCTGGGTTGCATATCCGAACATTTCAGACAGCGGAACTTCAGCATGGATCTGAACGCCAGTAGCGTTAGATTCCTGTCCTTTGAGCATACCACGACGACGGCTAAGGTCACCGATAACGTCACCGGTGTTCTCTTCCGGAGTCTCTACTTCAACCTTCATGATTGGCTCAAGCAGCACTGGTTGTGCTTTCTTAAAGCCATCTTTAAAGGCCAAAGATGCAGCCAGTTTAAACGCCAGCTCAGAGGAGTCGACATCATGGTATGAACCGAAGTGCAGACGAACACCCAGATCAACTACCGGATAACCAGCCAGTGGACCTGATTTCAGCTGCTCCTGGAGACCTTTATCAACCGCAGGGATGTATTCAGTTGGAATCACACCGCCTTTGATATCGTTGACAAATTCGTAACCTTTCGGGTTCACACCTGGCTCCAGTGGGTACATGTCGATAACAACATGACCGTACTGACCACGACCACCTGACTGCTTGGCGTGTTTACCTTCGATATCGGTAACTTTCGCGCGAATCGCTTCACGGTAAGCAACCTGAGGTTTACCGACGTTCGCTTCAACGTTGAATTCACGCTTCATGCGGTCAACGATGATGTCGAGGTGCAGCTCACCCATACCAGCGATGATGGTCTGGTTGGTTTCTTCATCAGTCCATACACGGAATGATGGATCTTCCTTCGCCAGACGACCCAGAGCCAGACCCATTTTTTCCTGGTCAGCTTTGGTTTTCGGCTCAACGGCGATAGAGATTACCGGCTCAGGGAATTCCATACGCTCAAGAATGATGACGTTGTCTGGGTCACACAGGGTGTCACCAGTAGTTACGTCTTTCAAACCGATCGCAGCGGCGATATCGCCTGCACGAACTTCCTTGATCTCTTCACGTTTGTTCGCATGCATCTGAACGATACGGCCCAGACGCTCACGGTTTGACTTAACCGGGTTGTACACGGTGTCACCGGTGTTAACAACACCAGAGTAAACGCGGAAGAAGGTCAGGTTACCAACAAACGGGTCGGTAGCGATTTTGAACGCCAGCGCAGCAAACGGCTCTTTGTCATCGGAATGACGCTCAGCCGGCGTGTCTTTACCGTCGTCCAGCATACCGTTAATCGCGGTAACGTCAGTCGGTGCTGGCAGGTATTCAACTACCGCATCCAGCATCGCCTGAACACCTTTGTTCTTAAATGCAGAACCACAGGTAACCAGGATGATTTCGTTTTTCAGTACGCGCTTACGCAGAGAAGTTTTGATCTCTTCTTCTGTCAGTTCTTCACCGCCGAAGAATTTCTCCATCAGCTCATCAGAACCTTCAGCAGCGGCTTCAACCAGCTTCGCACGCCATTCTTCAGCCAGTTCCTGCATATCAGCTGGGATATCTTCGTAAACGAAGGTAACGCCCTGATCGGCATCGTTCCAGTTGATCGCTTTCATTTTCACCAGGTCAACAACACCGGTGAAACCTTCTTCTGCGCCGATAGCCAGTTGAAGTGGAACTGGGTTTGCACCCAAGCGCACTTGCATCTGCTCAACAACTTTCAGGAAGTTAGCACCCATGCGGTCCATTTTGTTAACGAACGCGATGCGTGGAACTTTATATTTGTTAGCCTGGCGCCATACGGTTTCAGACTGTGGCTGAACACCACCAACTGCACAGTAAACCATTACTGCGCCATCAAGCACACGCATAGAACGCTCAACTTCGATGGTGAAGTCAACGTGTCCCGGGGTGTCGATGATGTTTACGTGGTGTGGTTCAAACTGCTTAGCCATACCAGACCAGAAACAGGTAGTTGCAGCGGACGTGATGGTAATACCACGTTCCTGCTCCTGCTCCATCCAGTCCATGGTTGCTGCGCCGTCATGAACTTCACCGATTTTGTGGTTTACACCGGTGTAGAACAGAACACGTTCGGTAGTTGTAGTCTTACCGGCGTCGATGTGCGCACTGATACCAATGTTACGGTAGCGCTCAATGGGTGTTTTACGAGCCATTTGATTCCTCTGATTCTGAGACGTTCTAAGTTAAAAAAGCCCAGCAGGTGAGTCACTGGGACGCCCGCTGGGTTTATAACAACTACGTTGCTGTTACCAGCGGTAGTGTGCGAACGCCTTGTTGGCTTCAGCCATGCGGTGAACGTCTTCACGTTTCTTAACTGCAGTACCTTTGTTCTCTGCAGCATCAGAAAGTTCGTTCGCCAGGCGGAGAGCCATAGATTTATCACCGCGTTTACGAGCAGCTTCTACGATCCAACGCATTGCCAGGGCATTACGACGAACCGGACGGACTTCAACTGGAACCTGGTAGGTAGAACCACCAACGCGACGTGACTTAACTTCGACAGTCGGACGTACGTTTTCGAGAGCAACCTCGAACGCTTCCAGGCCATCTTTACCAGCGCGTTGAGCCAGGGTATCAAGCGCGGTATAGACGATAGATTCAGCAGTAGATTTTTTACCATCTACCATCAGGATATTTACAAATTTAGCCAGCAGCTCTGATCCGAACTTAGGATCCGGCAGAATTTTACGCTGACCAATGACGCGACGACGTGGCATGGAAATACTCCGTTGTTAATTCAGGATTGTCCAAAACTCTACGAGTTTAGTTTGACATTTAAGTTAAAACGTTTGGCCTTACTTAACGGAGAACCATTAAGCCTTTGGCTTCTTCACGCCGTACTTGGAGCGTGACTGCTTACGGTCTTTAACACCTGAGCAGTCCAGCGCGCCACGAACGGTGTGGTAACGCACACCTGGCAAGTCTTTAACACGACCGCCACGGATCAGGATCACGGAGTGCTCCTGCAGGTTATGACCTTCACCGCCGATGTAGGAGGTAACTTCAAAACCGTTAGTCAAACGCACACGGCAAACTTTACGCAGTGCTGAGTTTGGTTTTTTAGGGGTAGTGGTGTACACACGAGTACATACACCACGTTTCTGCGGGCAAGCTTCCAGCGCAGGCACGTTGCTCTTTGCAACTTTGCGTACGCGTGGTTTGCGAACCAGCTGGTTAACTGTTGCCATTAAATAGCTCCTGGGATTTAGCTTTTTGCTTCGTAAACACGTAATAAATCGCCTCGTATTACTACGAGGAGGCAGAATTTTAGGGCTGTGTCAAAAGGGTGTCAAGAAATAACCAGGTTTTCGCTCTTACCAGGCCACTTGTTGTTGGTGCTTCGCTGTCAACGCAACGAAACCAGTATAGTCTAAACGTGCTACTTTGGTCGAAATTTGCTCAATCAGGCCGCGCGCCGCCACATCTTCTTCTAATACCCACAGCGTAGCCGGCGATGCGCTGAGCCTGGTTAACACCTGGCTGCCAGCCAATGCGGCAGTTACGCCATCCTGCAATAAAAGCAGATCGTCGCCTTCCTGCAATAAAAGCAGCAGGCTATCGAGATCGCATTGCCAGGGAGATTGCAGCAACGTGTAAAGCATGATCAGTTCTCAGAATCGAATAACACGATGATAGGTAGCCAGCTTTTCGCGTAGCGATGCAGCATCCAGCACCTCAGCAGCCAGCACGCGTTCAGCCGTCAAATTTTGTCCGCGCGCCAACAGCGAATCGGCGCAGACAAAACACTGGTCGATATCGTAGAGCGCCAGCACGCCAAAGGTCGCGATGTAGTTGCGCGCCAGAATCTGCTCAGGCTGCTGGTCGCAATTGAGCTGCAGCACGCCATCCCCGATAAAGAACAGACCGATATCTTCGCTTAATGCGCCCGTCGCCAGCACAGCATCCAGCCCTTCCCTGCCCGCACTACTTCCGTGCGGTGCCTGAGTAAACAGAAACGCCACGCGGTTCATCAGAATTGCACCAGACGATCGCAGCTCAGCGCGGCTTCAGCCAGTGCGCCCAAACCGCTGAGTTCAAAACCTGGCTGTAAATTGCTGCCCGCCAGTTGTAAGCGCGCGGCTTCCTGCGCGTCGGTTACGCCACGTCGTAATGCAGCCGCCACGCAGATATTCAGTGCGGCGCCACTTTCAGCACGCAGCTGCTGCCATTCACGCACCATATCCACTTCATCGCTGGCCGGCGCGCTCAGTTGGTTGGCGTTCAACACGCCTTCACGATAGAAGAACACGCTTTCCAGCTGATGTCCGGACTTTATCAGCGCACGCGCAAACAGCAGCGCGCTGCTGGCATGTTGCGTGCCGTATGCCGGTCCGGTGACCAGCAAGGTGTAGCGCATCAGCGATCCTGCCCCTGAAAATCACCGCTTTTAAACTGGCGAATATAGAGGTAAACGGTGTGCTTGGAGATATTAAGGCGATCGGCCACCTGGTTAATCGCGTCTTTGATGTCGAAGATGCCCTTCTCATACATATTGAGCACGATCTGCCGATTCTTAGCATTGTTAGAAACGTTACGGTCAGCGCTCACTTCTTCTATTGCGAACTCCAGCGTCTGCATCACCAGGTCCTCCACCGAGCTGGCAAAATTGACGTTGGAATCCACTTGCTGCATTTCCGGCGGCATAAAAGTCGACATAATTTGTGAGAACGGCACGTCGAGGTTCATGTTGATGCACAGCAAGCCAATGACGCGCTGCTGACGATTACGAATCGCGATAGTGACCGATTTCATCAGCACGCCGCTTTTCGCGCGCGTGAAGTAGGCTCTGGAGACATTGCTGTCTGCGCCGTGCATATCGTGCAGCATACGCAGGGCCAAATCGGTAATCGGCGAACCCACTTTACGCCCGGTATGTTCACCGTTGGCGATACGCACCGCAGAACACTTCAAATCTTCCAGCGAGTGCAACACGATTTCGCAGTGCGAGCCAATTAGCATCGCCAGGCCATCGACAACGGCTTCGTAGGATTTGAGGATATCGTAGTCTGCTTGCTCGAACGGACGTTGCTCCAGTAAATCGAAGTCAGTCAGTTCACCGGGATTGAATGGATTAGACATCGAAGACATTACCCTAAATGGCTGGAGCCTGTCTCGACAGCATTGGGGCAGACTCATATGGTGATAGTTAAGCAGGCGTTAGTCTGGCAAATGTCATGGTCTTTAGCCAGACCTTTACCTCTATCTCCGAAATAAAAACGCCGCCCGTAGGCGGCGTGGTGCAGAAAGTTCAGATTACTGCGCTTTCTGATCGCCAGCGACTGGAGCCTGCGCTTTTTCATCCGCTTTCGGCGCTGGCTTGATGTCGAGCAGTTCGACATCGAACACCAGCGTGGAGTTAGCCGGAATACCCGGAACGCCATTTTTGCCGTAAGCCAGGTTCGGTGGGATCACCAGCTTGATCTTGCCGCCTTTCTTCACGTGCTTCAGACCTTCGGTCCAGCCCGGAATCACACCGTCCAGACGGAACGACAGCGGCTCGCCACGAGTATATGAGTTATCGAACTCAGTACCGTCGATCAGCGTACCTTTGTAGTTCACCACCACAGTGTCGCTGTCTTTTGGTACGTCACCGGTACCTTCTTTCTCTACCTGATACAGCAGGCCAGATTCAGTTTTCTTCACGCCTTTTTCTTTGGCGAATTTGTCAGCGTAAGCAGAGCCCTTATCAGAGTTCTCTTTCGCGTCTTTTTCCATCTTCGCCTGAGCTGCACCTTTCACGCGGCCTTCAAAGGCCTGCAGGGTTTGCTCGATCTCTTGATCAGAAAGTTTGCTCTTGCCGCCAAAGGCGTCCTGAACACCCGCGATCAACTGATCTTTATCCAGTTTGATGCCCAGCTTCTCTTGTTCCTTCAGAGAGTTGTCCATGTAGCGACCAAGGGACGCGCCAAGTGCATAGGCTGATTGCTGATCTTCGTTTTTGAAGGCAGCATTTTTCGGTGCTTGCGGCGCGGCCTGAGCGGCGTCTGCTGGAGCAGCGGCGGTTTCTGCTGCCATTGCCAGCGGTGCATTCAGCGCGAAGGCCATAGTGGTAGCTAACAATGTGACTTTAAACAGTGAATTCATCCTTTCTCCAAAACCGAAGCCTCTAACCTCGGGAATCATTGCGGACTGAGGCCCACACTATAACTTTACGTGGCAGCGGCGAACACTCCCACAATGTAATTACCCGTTTAACCTCCGACCTTTTTTGCTTCAGGAAGTTTCATCAAAGATATAGGCGTTATGCGCCGTTTCAATGCAGCATGACGCGGAAAGGTAAAATATCAGGTGATTCTGAAGCGAAACGCCGTAGAATCACGCCCGAAACAGATTAACGCGCAGCACCGCAAGATGAGGAAAGATCATGCAACCAACAGAATGGGAACAACGCCTTGAGGCGCTGGAGAGCAAGCTGGCTTTTCAGGAATACACCATCGATCAGCTCAATCAAACGGTGGTTCAGCATGAGCTGGAGATGATCAGACTGCGTGAGCAAGTCCGTCTGTTAATCGATAAAGTGAAAGATAGCGCGCCGTCGATGATCGCATCACAGTCAGAAGAAACGCCGCCGCCGCATTACTAAAAGAAAAGGCCACCCGAAGGTGGCCTTGCCAGCATCACACTGATTAGTGGCTGCAGCCGCAACCGCCAGTGCCACAACCGCCCTGGCCGTGATCATGGTCGTGGTCATGATCGTGATGATGACCATCCGCGCCATGCACGTGACCGTGCGCCAGCTCTTCTTCGGTCGCTGCACGAATCGCCACAACTTCCACGTTGAAGTTCAGGTTCTGACCCGCCAGCATGTGGTTACCATCAACCACCACGTGCTCATCTTCAACTTCGGTGATTTCAACCGGTACTGGACCTTGATCGGTTTCTGCCAGGAAGCGCATGCCAACCTGCAGTTCATCAACGCCCATAAACACGTCTTTTGGTACGCGCTGTACGAGGTTGTCATCGTATTGACCGTAAGCGTCATTCGCCGGGATATGCACGTCAAACTTATCGCCTACATCATGATTTTCCAGCGCTTTTTCCAGACCAGAAATCAGGGAACCATGACCGTGCAGATAGTCCAACGGTGCACTCACCGGTGACTCGTCAACCAACACACCGTCTTCGGTACGAACCTGATACGCCAGGCTCACCACCAGGTCTTTTGCTACTTTCATGATATCTCCTAACCGTTGAGAACTAAGATCCCGTCCCATTGGTCAATTTTGCGTGCAATAAACCAACCAGAAAGGTTCAAGACTGAGGATGCCAATAGTGTTGCGGCATACTGCTCAGCGTTAATGGCGCCGATTGTAGCGGAATTCAATCCCGCTGTAAGTTCAAGCTTAAAAAAAGCTGCGCCATTGCGCTACTCAGGATGAAAAACGCCGATCACTTGCTCGTTAGTGCGAACCTGATCGCGCACCTGCTTGTCAGCCTCACGCATCTGATGACCGCACTGAACACATTCCACCACTTCAACGTTGTTTTCACGCCACAACGCCAAGGTATCTTTTGCCTGGCACTTTGGACAAACCGCACCGGCTATAAAGCGTTTACGCATACTGTTTCCTGCCGTCGTTAATGAACGGATTAAGTAAGTATAGATCTACTCGTCATCCCAGCCGTCGAACTGGCGTTTTTCGTGCTGCATTTCGCGTTGGAAGATATCCTCCAGCTCGCGCCGCGCCTCACGCACACGTGAAACCTGCGCGCTGTCATCATGGCTTGGCACCAGTTCACGCAGCATGCGCATATCCAGACGACGGAAATGTTGCTGTGCGCGCTGCGCCTGATGCGGATGCATGCCCAGCGAGATCAGCGTTTTGCGGCCCAGCTCCAGCGCACTGGAGAACGTCTCACGTGAGAACAGCGTGACGCCCGCCTGCAACAGTTCGTGCGCCTCAACACGTCCACGCGCACGCGCCAGGATTTCCAGCTGCGGGAAGTGCTGCTGACACAGCTGCACGATGGTCATCGAATCTTCCGGATCGTTGCAGGTAATGACGATGGATTGCGCATTCTCCGCGCCCGCCGCACGCAGCAGCTCCAGCTCGGTGGCGTCGCCATAATAAACCTTATAGCCATATTTACGCATCAGGCTCACCGCCGAGATATCGCGCTCCAGCACCGTAATGCGTTTGTTGTTCGCCATCAGCAAACGGCCAACCACCTGACCAAAACGACCAAAGCCCACCACAATGACCTGCGGCTGATCGTCTTCGACGAAGTGCTTCTCGGCATTTTCATCGGGTTCATTAAAGCGATGCGCCAGTAAACGGTCGATGCCGTTCATCAGCAGCGGCGTGGTCATCATCGACAACGTCACCGTTACCAGCAGCAGCGGCATTTGGTCGCCGCTGAACATTTTGGCCGATGACGCTGCCGAGAACAGCACAAAGGCAAATTCGCCACCCTGGCTTAACACACCGGCAAACTGCTGGCGCTCTGAACTGCGCAGGCCATAAATGCGCCCCAGCACATACAGCACCAGCGTTTTCACCGTCACCAGAATCAGCACGCCCAGCAAGATTTCAGTGATGTGGGTATAAAGCACGCCGAGATTCAGCGCCATGCCAACCGAAATAAAGAACAAGCCCAACAGCAAGCCTTTGAACGGTTCGATGGCCACTTCCAGCTCGTGGCGGTATTCACTTTCCGCCAACAGAATACCGGCGATAAAAGTACCGAGCGCCATCGACAGGCCGAGCGCGTCCATAAACAGCGCCGAACCCAGCACCAGCAGCAGCGACGCGGCAGTAAACACTTCGCGTACGCCGGATGCGGCAATAAAGCGCAGAATCGGGCGCAGCAGATAACGGCCACCAATCAGCATCCCGCCGAACGCCAGCACTTTCATCCCGACTTTCAACCAGTCAACGTGACCGCTATCGCCGCCCGCCAGCAGCGGCACCAATGCCAACGCGGGAATCACCGCCAAATCCTGGAACAGCAACACCGAGAAACCGAGCTGCCCCGATTCACTGCGGTTCATGCCTTTATCGCGCATCAGCTGCAGCGCCATCGCTGTGGAAGACATCGCCAGGCCAATACCGCCAATCACCGCCGCCTGCCAGCTAAAGTCGGTCAGCCACAGCAATCCACCGAGAATGGCGGCGGAGATCAGCACCTGAGCGGCACCCACGCCAAAGATAGAACGGCGCAGCGCCCAGAGTTTCGACGGGTTCAGTTCCAGCCCGATGATGAACATCAGGAACACCACGCCGAGTTCGGAGAAGTGCAGAATCTCCTCAACGTCGCTGATGAAACCCAATCCCCACGGACCAATCGCAATACCGGCCAGCAAATAGCCCAGCACCGCGCCAATGCCAAGACGCGCCGCAATCGGCACAATCAGCACCGCCGCAACCAGATAAATGACGCCCGCCGTCAGTAACGTTTCGCCTTCCATCACACACCTCCTTGCGGCAGCGGTGAAGCCAGCCAGTCGCCGTACGCTCGGGCAAAATTACGCATCACTTCCGGCGTCTGCCGACGCGCCCAGTGAATCACCATCGGCGTCATCCAGTGCATGCGACACATCTGCGCCGTCAGCTCAAACGGACGCATGATGTCACTCATCGGATAGCGATTCAGGCCGCTAGGGTGATACGCCGCTTCCGGTTCGCCGGTGGTCACCACGCTGCGCCAGTATTTGCCTTCCAGCGCATTGCCATCCGGACCGCTGGCAAAGCCGCGCGACAGCACACGATCCAGCCACTCCTTCAGGAGCGCCGGGCAGCTGTAGGTATAAAGTGGATGTTGGAATACAACGATTTGATGTTCGCGCAGTAGCTGTTGCTCATGGTGAATATCAATAAAGAAATCCGGATAGTGGGCGTATAAATCGTGCACCGTGACGTGGTCCAGTTCCATAGCCGACTGCAGCAAAACCCGATTAGCAATCGAATCCTGTGATTCCGGATGGGCGTAAAGCAGCAATATTTTAGGTGGCTGCGACATCGTTCCCCTCCAAAGCGTCGTCACGGCACAGGAATTCCGCTACCATGCTCGACGCAACAAATTTTCTCGAATTATGTTGCCGGTAAATTAACATATTCTGACGATACGGCGCTTATGATTGTCTTTTCAGCACTACAAATTCGCCGCGGCACCAATGTGCTGCTGGATAACGCAACAGCCACCATAAACCCTGGCCAGAAAGTGGGCTTAGTGGGTAAAAACGGCTGCGGCAAATCGACGCTGCTGTCATTGCTGAAGGGCGAGATCAGCAGCGATGCAGGTAACGCCACCTTCCCAAGCAACTGGGCGCTGGCGTGGGTCAATCAGGAAACCCCGGCGCTGAGCAAACCCGCGCTGGAGTATGTTATCGACGGCGACCGTGAATATCGTCAGCTTGAATCTGAATTAGCCGACGCCAATGGGCGCAACGATGGCAACGTCATCGCCCTGGTGCACGGCAAGCTGGATGCGATTCAGGCGTGGAGCATACCTGCTCGCGCCTCAAGTTTGTTGCACGGTTTGGGCTTTAGCCAGGAACAATTAATGCGGCCGGTGAGCGATTTCTCCGGTGGCTGGCGCATGCGCCTCAACCTCGCGCAGGCGCTGGTGTGCCGTTCCGATCTGCTGCTGCTGGATGAACCGACCAACCACCTCGATCTCGATGCCGTGATCTGGCTTGAACGCTGGCTGAAAAGCTACGAAGGCACGCTGGTACTGATTTCGCACGACCGCGACTTCCTCGATCCGGTGGTCGATAAGATCATCCACATCGAACAGCAAACGATGTTTGAATACACCGGCAACTACAGCTCGTTCGAACGTCAACGCGTCGCCAAGCTGGCGCAACAGCAAGCGCTGTTCCAGAGCCAGCAGGAAAAAGTGGCGCACCTGCAAAAGTATATCGATCGCTTCCGCGCGCAGGCCACCAAAGCGAAGCAGGCGCAGAGCCGCATCAAAATGCTGGAGCGCATGGAGCTGATTGCGCCAGCACACGTCGATAACCCGTTTAGCTTCAGTTTCCGCGCGCCAGAAAGTTTGCCGAATCCGTTGCTAAAGATGGAACGCGTCACCGCCGGTTATGGCGAGCGCATCATTCTCGACGCCATCAAACTTAACCTTGTGCCGGGTTCGCGTATTGGCCTGCTGGGCCGTAACGGCGCGGGTAAATCGACGCTAATCAAACTGCTCGCCGGTGAGCTCGAGGCGCTGGATGGCAAAGTTGGCCTGGCGAAAGGCATCAAGCTCGGTTACTTCGCCCAGCATCAGCTGGAATATCTGCGCGCCGATGAATCGCCGTTGCAGCATTTGTCACGCATCGCACCGAAAGTGCTTGAGCAGCAGCTGCGCGATTATCTTGGTGGCTTCGGCTTCCAGGGCGATAAAGTCAGCGAAATCACTGAACGCTTCTCCGGCGGCGAAAAAGCGCGTCTGGTGCTGGCATTGATTGTCTGGCAGCGCCCAAACCTGCTGCTGCTCGATGAACCGACTAACCACCTCGATCTTGATATGCGTCAGGCGCTGACCGAAGCGCTAATTGATTTCGAAGGCGCGTTGGTGGTGGTCTCGCACGATCGTCATCTGTTGCGCGCCACCACCGACGATCTCTATCTGGTGCACGACGGTAAGGTCGATGTGTTTGAGGGCGATCTGGAAGATTATCAGCAGTGGCTGAGCGATCTGCAGAAGCAGCAAGCACAACAGGATGCCGCGCCGAAGCAGGATAACGGCAACAGCGCGCAATCGCGTAAAGACCAGAAACGCCGCGACGCCGAGCTGCGTGCACAAACGCAGCCGCTGCGTAAAGAGATCGAGAAACTCGAGAAGCAGATGGCGAAGTGGCAGAGTCAGCTCAGCGATGCGGAAGCGCAACTGGCTGACAGCGCGATTTACGATCAGAGCCGCAAAGCCGATTTGAACGTGGCGCTGCAGCGTCAGGCAGAAAGTAAGGCCGCGCTGGAAGAGGTCGAAATGGCATGGCTGGATGCGCAGGAACAGCTGGAGCAAATGCTGGCGGGTTGATTGTGCACGCTGTCCCCCATCCCGTCCTTCCCCCGTAAACGGGGGAAGGAGACGCTGCCACATGCAGCTTCATCACTGACATGTGGCAGCATCTTCCTCCCCCATTTTATGGGGGAGGACCGAGGAGGGGGAATGCGAGCACCATTCCAAATCAAAACGGCTTATCCCCCAACACCGTCGCACGATGCATCACTCTTCGCGCCGGATAATAATCCGCATTGGCATAATGCTGCGTCACGCGGTTATCCCAGATCGCCACATCATTCTCCTGCCAGCGCCAGCGCACCTGGAACTCCGGTTTGGCGCTATGCCAGAACAGGAAGTTAAGCAGCGCATCGCTCTCTTTTTCGCTTAAGCCCAGCAAACGTGTGGTAAACCCTTCATTCACAAACAGCGCCTTGCGTCCGCTCACCGGATGCGTACGAATCACCGGATGCTGCACAGGTGGATTTTTGGCCACCGCTTGCTGCCAACGCTGATGCTCTTCCTCGGTTTTACGGTATTTATACTCCTGGAACGACTTCTTGAAGTCGTGCTCCGCCTGCAGCCCATTCAACAGCGTCTTAAACGGCTCAGACAATGCTTCATAGGCCGCAATGCCGGTTGACCACAAGGTATCGCCGCCGCTCTCCGGTAGCAGTTTGGACGCCAGAATCGCAATTGCCGGTGGCGTTTGAATAAAGGTGACATCGGTGTGCCAGTTGTCGTTATCCGGCGGATTATCCTGATGCGTATCCAGCACGATGATCTCTTCCACGCCTTCCGCATGCGGATAGACCGGATGGATATGCAGATCGCCAAAGCGAATCGCCAGCGCGCGCTGCTGTTCCGGGGTAATCACCTGATTGCGCAGGAACAGCACCTGATGGCGCAGCAGGCCATGATAAAGCTGTTCAAACTGGGCATCGCTCAGCGGACGGCTGAGATCGACATCGCTAACCTGCGCCCCGATATGCGGGCCCAGAGCGGTAAAAGAAAGTCGTTCGTTCATTGCTGTTCTCCATTCCAGGGCGTCAGTCGGCGCTGCAAAGCGCGCAGACCCAGTTCTAAGCCAAAAGCAATCAGGGCAATCACGGCAATCCCGGCCAGCACCACGTCGGTGGCGAGGAACTCACCGGCCGACTGCACCATAAAGCCGAGTCCACGCGTAGCGGCAATCAGTTCCGCCGCCACCAGCGTTGACCAACCTACGCCGAGACCAATGCGCAAGCCGGTGAGGATTTCCGGCAGCGCGCCAGGCAGAATCACAAAGCGCAGCAGCTGCCAGCGCGATGCGCCCAGCGCCTGTGCCGCGCGAATCCGTACCTGCTGGGCATTCTTCACGCCCGCCAGCGTCGATAAGGTCACCGGCGCGAAAATCGCCAGATAAATCAGTAAAATTTTCGAGGTTTCGCCGATGCCAAACCAGATCACCATCAGCGGCAGATAAGCCAGCGGCGGCACCGGGCGATATAGTTCGATCAGCGGATCAAGCAAGCCGCGAATCGCCGGGCTCAGGCCCATGGCGATGCCGACCGGAATGCCAATCAGCGCGGCAAAGAACAGCGCCACCAGCATGCGCGCCAGGCTAGCGCCCAAGTGCTGCCAAAGCGTGGCATCCATAAAGCCTTGCGGGCTGGCAATCAATATCAACTTCTGCAGCACCACTTGCGGCGGCGGTAAAAACAGCGGTGCGACTAAGCCGAGCGCGGTTATCCCCCACCACAGCAGCAGCAACAAGCCAACGCTGAGCAGGCTGAGTGAGAACTGGCGCGAGAACGGCCAGCACAATCCGCGACGACGCGCTTGGGTTTTCTCATCAATCACCGCACTCATATAAACGCCTCACGCTGGGAAAACACCTGGTTCAGTACATATTCGCGACGTTCGATAAACGCCGGATCGGATTTGATGCTGCGGCACGCTTCCCCGGCGGCGAAGCGCTGGCCGAAGTCGAGTTTCAAACGCTCGACCACGCGGCCCGGTCCCGGCGACAGCAGCACCAGTTCGCTGGCGAGGAACACCGCTTCTTCGATGTCGTGAGTGATCAGCAGAATCTGTTTGCCGGTATCACGCCACAGCGTTAGCAGCAGAGTTTGCATCTGTTCGCGGGTAAAGGCGTCCAGTGCACCGAACGGCTCATCTAACAGCAGCAACTGAGGATCAGCCGCCAGCGCACGCGCAATGCCCACGCGCTGACGTTGCCCCCCAGAGAGCTGCCAGATAAAACGCTGTTCTGCCCCTTCCAGTCCTACTTTGCGGATCAAACGGCGTGCGATGGTATGACGCTCTGCCTTCGCCATCCCCGCCAGTTGCAAGCCGAACGAAACGTTATCAATCACATTGCGCCACGGCAGCAAGCCTTCATTCTGGAATACTACGCCGCGTTCCGCGCCCGGTCCTTCCACCTTGTTGCCATCCAGCGTAATGCTGCCAGATTCCAGCGGCAGAAAACCGGCGATGAGGTTCAGCAGCGTGGTTTTGCCACAGCCGGAAGGGCCCAACACCACCAGCAGGTCTCGGCTGCCCAGCTGCAGGTTGATGTCCTGTAGCGCGGGTTGTCCGGCGTAACGCGCATTGAGATGGGTGATGTTAAGCATACGGCCTCCGGTTATTTCGCTAAGGGGGCAACGAAGCGCGTGGTGACGAAGCTGCTGTAATCGCTATCCGCTTCTGGCACTTTGCCCTGCTCTTTCAGGAAGCCGGCAGTATCGACAATCGCCTTGTTCACCGGTTTGCTGAGCTGCTCCACCTGCTGCTGCGCGGTGAGATAGGTGTTGCCTTTCACCAGCACCGGCACATCCGCTTCGGGTACACCGCTCAGGCGCGCCAGCTTGCTCAGGTTGTCTGACTGCTTCAGCCATTGATCCGGATTGGCAATGTAAGCTTGCTGCGCTTCAACCGCGCTGCGGGCAAAGGCGGTGACGATTTCTGGGTGCTGCTGCGCGAAATCTTTACGCACCACCCACACATCAAGCGTTGGCGCGCCCCACTTGCCAACCTGCGAGGAATCCGTCAGCACATTGCCATCTTTCTCTAGCTCATTGACCGCCGGAGACCAGACGTAAGCACCGTCAATGTCACCACGTTTCCAGGCGGCAATAATCGCCGGTGGCTGCAGGTTGACTAAGGTCACTTGCGAAGGTTTGATGCCCCAATGTTTGAGCGCGGCGAGGAAGCTGTAGTGCGTAGTCGAGATGAACGGCACGGCGATGCGCTTGCCAATCAGGTCTTTAGGATCTTTGATGGTCTTCTTCACCACCAGCGCTTCGGAATTACCGAGCTGTGAGGCCAGCAGGAAAGCTTCAATCGGCAGCTTTTGCGTGGCGGCGACCGCCAGCGGGCTGGAACCGATATTACCAATCTGTACGTCGCCCGACGCCAGGGCACGCAACACGCTGGCTCCGCTATCAAATTTGCGCCAGTCGACGGTAGCACCACTCTCTTTGGCGAAGGTGTTATCCGCCTGCGCCACTTTGGCTGGTTCCGCCGAGGTCTGATACGCCACGGTAACGTTGACCGCTTGTGCCTGGAACGCCATCAGGGCCAGAGCCGCTGCGACCGCCGTTATTGTTTTTTTCATCGCCATCACCATTCACCCCAATGTGTTTTTGTCTGCGCAGTTTCTCCAGCAAGAGTAATTTCACAAAGGAATTAAAAATTATCCCTAATGACGATCGGTTCTTAGATCAACATTGGGCAAGGCTATGCAGAAAGTGCAAATGGAAAGAGAAGGGAAATCGGTAAATATGTCACGCGCTCACATGGCAGCTGTGATATTGATAGACATCTCATTTTTCACTTTTTACTTACGGTCTTGAATCCATGTCGATTGAGAAAGTCGCACACCTGGCTGGTGTGTCCAAAGCCACCGTTTCACGGGTTTTGAACCAGAATCCCGGCGTGCGCCCGGATACGCGCGCCAAAGTGCTGGCGGCCATCGACATCTGCGACTATCAACCCAACTTACTGGCGCGCCAGCTGCGCACCTCACAAAGCCATATGCTGTTAGTGCTGATTCCCGACATCACCAATCCGTTCTGCTCACGCGTGGTTCAGGGCATTGAAGCCGAAGCGGAAGCGCAGGGTTACCACATTCTGCTGTGTAACTCAGGATCGCAATTGCGACGCGAAGCGGCTTACATTGCTCTACTGAGTGGCAAAGTGGTCGATGGCGTGATCACCATGGATGCCGCCAGTACCCTGCAAGAGTTGAAAGAATTGATTGGCGATGCGCCCTGGGTTCAGTGTGCCGAATACGATCCGGCGATCGCCGCCTCAAGTGTGGCGATTGACAATGAAGAAGCGGCTTGCGAAACCGTGCGTTATCTGGCGAGCAAAGGCCGACGCCGCATTGCGCTGGTGAACTGTGATATGCGTTACCTCTATTCACATAAGCGTGAAGAGGGATATCGTGCGGCGCTGGAGCAGCTGGATCTCAGCTGGTGCGGTGTGGCCTACGCCGAGAATATCACCTGCGAAGCGGGCAGTGCGGCTTTGCGCGAACTGCTGACGCAGCCGGAACGGCCGGATGCGGTATTCGCGGTATCAGATGTGTTGGCGGTTGGCGTAATACACGCGGCGTTGGAGGCGGGCTTGCGCGTGCCGGAAGATTTAGCGGTGGTAGGATTTGATGGCATCAACTTTACCAGCAGTTTGAATCCACCGCTGACGACGATTGAGCAACCGATGAATCGCATGGGCGCGCGCAGCGTACAGCTGCTGGTCCAACGCATCCGCCAACCCAACTCGTCGGTGGTTCATGAAGTGTTGCCGTGGAAGCGCGTTGAACGCGCTTCCAGTTAACTCAGCGCCAAATCAGCAATACGCACGCGGCGGTGAGCAAGCCCATCGCCAGATTGAACATTTTCCACGCGCGCGGGCTGCGCAGCAGACGTCCAATCAGCGAGCCAAAGCCCATCCAGATCACCCCAGAAACCACGTTCACCATGAACATGCCGAGGCTAATGGCCAGCACCGAATGCAGATATTCGCTGCCTGCCAGGCTGAAGCTGGCCACTGCGCCGAGGGCCATGAGCCAGGCTTTCGGGTTGATCAGCTGCAGCAAGCCGCCTTGCCAGAACGGCATCTGCTTCACCGTCACATCATCGGTTTCCAGCTTTTCATACTCGGCGCTGGCGATTTTCCACGCCAGCCACAGCAGATAAAGGCTACCGGCAATCTTCAGAATCAGATGCAGCGAGGGATAAAGCAGGATGAGACCGCCGATGCCGAATGCCACCATCAGCAACATGACTTGCATACCAATCATGATACCAATGAGCAGCGGAATGGTGCGCAGGAAGCCAAAATTAGCACCCGAGGCGGTAAGTAACATATTATTGGGCCCGGGCGTGATGGCCGCGACCCAAAGAAAACCTAACATTGATAAAAAAAGACTCAGTTCCATGTATATTCGGGTGCTCCTCACCCAGTAAAGCGAACAACCCATCGAAGCTATCAGCGACTTATGCATCAGACAAGCCTTTACCCAAGCTATTTTGATCGCCCCAGCGGCGAGCGCTTTACCCCCCTGCGCGGATTCAGTAACGCGCATTTGCAAACACTGCTGCCGCGTATTCTGCGGCGCCGCGTCACGTTGCGTCCGCACTGGCAGCGTCTTGACCTTCCGGACGGCGATTTTGTCGATTTAGCGTGGAGCGAAGATCCGGCGCAGGCACGTCACAAGCCGCGCATGGTGATGTTTCACGGCCTGGAAGGCAACTTTCGCAGCCCGTATGCGCATGGCCTGATGCAGGCGTGTCAGGCGCGCGGCTGGCTGGCGGTGGTGATGCACTTTCGCGGCTGCAGCGGCGAGCCTAATCGCTTGAAGCGCATCTATCACTCCGGTGAAACCGAAGATGCCACCTACTTCCTTAACTGGCTGCAGCGTGAATGGGGCAGCGTGCCGACCGCTGCAGTCGGCGTTTCGCTGGGCGGCAACATGCTCGCTTGCCTGCTGGGTCAGCAAGGTCACGATGTGCCGATTGATGCCGGCATCGCCATCTCAGCGCCACTGGCACTGGAACCGTGCAGCGGCAAATTGGATGTTGGCTTTTCGCGCTTCTATCAGCACTATTTGCTGACGCGGCTAAAAAAGAACGCTACGCGCAAACTGCACGCCTGGCCCGGCACGCTGCCGGTCGATCTCAGCCAGTTACGCGCTTTCCGCCGCTTACGCGAATTCGATGATGCCATAACGGCACGTGCGCACGGTTTTATTGACGCCAGCGACTATTATCAACAAGCCAGCGCGATGCCGCTGCTCACTGGCGTGCGTAAACCGCTGCTGATCATTCATGCGCAAGATGATCCCTTTATGACTGATGCCGTGATCCCGCAACCTGACCAGCTGTCAGCCTCCATTCAGTATCAGCTGACGCAGCAAGGTGGCCACGTCGGCTTTGTCGGCGGCACCTTGCTTAAACCGAAAATGTGGCTGGAACAGCGCGTGCCCGACTGGCTCTCAACTTATCTGGATGTGTAATAGTGATTATTCCCTGGCAACAACTCGAAGCGGAGACGCTGGAAAATCTGATTGAAACCTTCGTGTTACGCGAAGGCACCGATTACGGCGAGCAGGAACGCAGTTTGCTGCAAAAAGTCGCCGACGTGCGCCGCCAGCTGGAGCGCGGCGACGTGGTGCTGGTGTGGTCGGAACTGCATGAATCGATCAATATTATGCCGAAGGGTGAATTTCGCGGCTGATGCACCCCGCGGCAATTCGTGGTAACAATGCTCATCGCCGGACTTCACAGGGAGCTCTGTTATGTCAGCCAGGCATCCAATTATTGCCGTCACCGGTTCCAGCGGCGCCGGAACCACCACCACCAGCCTCGCCTTCCGTAAGATTTTCCAGCAGCTGAACCTGCATGCGGCGGAACTCGAGGGCGACAGTTTCCATCGCTTCACGCGTCCGGAAATGGACATGGCGATCCGCAAAGCACGCGATCTCGGTCGCCACATCAGCTACTTCGGCCCGGAAGCCAATGATTTCGGTCTACTGGAGCAGACGTTCAAACATTACGGTCAAACCGGCCTCGGCGAATCACGCAAATATCTGCACACCTACGATGAAGCGGTGCCGTGGAATCAGGTACCGGGCACTTTCACGCCGTGGCAGCCGCTACCAGAAAACACCGATGTGCTGTTTTATGAAGGCTTGCACGGCGGCGTGGTCACGCAGCAGCAAAATGTGGCGGAGCATGTCGATCTGCTGGTTGGCGTGGTGCCGATTGTTAACCTTGAGTGGATTCAGAAGCTAGTGCGTGACACCGGCGAGCGCGGCCATTCACGCGAAGCAGTAATGGATTCGGTGGTACGTTCGATGGAGGATTACATTAACTTCATCACGCCGCAGTTCTCGCGCACCCACATTAACTTCCAGCGCGTGCCGACCGTTGATACCTCAAACCCGTTTGCCGCCCGCGAAATTCCCTCGCTCGACGAAAGCTTCGTGGTGATTCATTTCCGTGGCCTGGAAGGCATCGCGTTCCCCTATCTGCTGGCGATGATTCAGGGATCGTTTATTTCCCACATCAATACGCTGGTGGTGCCGGGCGGCAAAATGGGATTGGCGATGGAGCTGATTATGCTGCCGCTGGTACAGCGACTGATTGAAGGGAAGCGGATTGAATAGGTTTGGTGCGGGCGGTGAAAAGGGAGGCATGAATGCCTCCCCTTCGACCGATTACAACTCGACAACCTCATAGCTGTGGGTAATTTCCACGCCTTTACCCAGCATGATCGCCACCGAGCAATATTTTTCCGCCGACAGATCAACCGCGCGCGCAACCGCTTTATCGCTCAATGCTTTGCCGCTGACAATAAAATGCAGGTTGATAGTGGTAAAAATGCGTGGCGCTTCTTCACGGCGTTCTGAGGTGAGTTTCACTTCGCAATCGGCCACATCGCTGCGCCCTTTTTGCAGGATCGAAACCACATCAATGGCGCTACAGCCGCCTGCGGCCATCAGCACCATCTCCATTGGACTTGGCGCTTTGTCACCGGAATTACCGTCCATTAATACCTGATGGCCAGATGAGGATTCTCCGAGAAAGGTAAGACCTTCCACCCATTTCACTCGTGCCTGCATTATTCTCTCTCCTGAAGCGGCGGTTTTGCCGCCAGAGTACGCTTTCACCTGACAAACAGCAATCCAGAGTAATCCCCCTTGTGCTGAAGCGAGACAACACAAGACAGCTCGCAAAAGCTGTGCTACAAACAGTGCTGAAAATATTTTCGTCATCACAGACGAAGGCCGGAAGAATCAAAAGCGTAGCTTAAGAGTCCACCCGGAATAATTTTTCCTTTACTGGAAACGCTCGACGATTAAACCGCCTGACAGGGAAAAATGCCCCCTGTGTTTTGGGCACGATTACAACAGAGGATAATAGCGAATGGTTCTCGGCAAACCGCAAACAGACCCTACACTCGAATGGTTCCTGTCCCATTGCCATATTCACAAATATCCATCCAAAAGCACGCTCATCCATCAGGGTGAGAAAGCGGAAACGCTGTACTACATCGTAAAAGGTTCCGTAGCGGTACTGATTAAAGATGAAGAAGGCAAAGAGATGATTCTCTCCTACCTCAATCAGGGAGATTTCATCGGCGAACTCGGTCTTTTCGAAGAAGGCCAGGAACGTAGTGCCTGGGTACGTGCGAAGTCTGCCTGCGAAGTGGCTGAAATTTCATACAAAAAATTCCGTCAGCTGATTCAGGTAAACCCGGATATTTTAATGCGACTTTCGTCGCAAATGGCGCGTCGTCTGCAAGTCACATCTGAGAAAGTGGGCAACCTTGCCTTCCTCGATGTCACCGGACGTATCGCGCAAACGCTGCTAAATCTGGCCAAACAACCAGATGCGATGACTCACCCAGACGGGATGCAAATCAAAATCACCCGTCAGGAGATTGGTCAGATCGTGGGCTGCTCACGCGAAACCGTGGGTCGTATCCTGAAAATGCTGGAAGATCAGAACCTGATCTCCGCACACGGTAAAACCATCGTCGTTTACGGCACCCGCTAATTTCTTCTCACCCACGGCGTGATGGCAACATCGCGCCGTTTCTATTTGCGATGAGCTGATGTGGCGTCGAATCATCTATCATCCCGAAGTTAACTACGCGCTGCGGCAAACGCTGGTGCTGTGCCTGCCTGTGGCTCTCGGCTGGCTGTTTGGCGATCTGCAAAAAGGTCTGCTGTTCTCATTAGTGCCGGCCTGCTGCAACATGGCGGGTCTGGATACGCCGCACAAACGCTTCTTCAAACGCCTGATTGTGGGGGGTTCGCTGTTTGCCACCGGCAGTTTCCTGATGCAAATCCTCACCGCTTATCAGGTTCCGCTGCCGCTGATTTTGCTGGCGTTGCCGCTGCTGATTGGCGTGACCGGCGAAATCGGCCCGCTGCATGCACGATTGCTGCCCGCGACTTTGATTGCCGCTATTTTCACGCTCAGCCTGGTTGGACGCATGCCGATGTGGGTGCCGCCGCTGCTCTACATTGGCGGCACGCTATGGTACGGCTTATTCAACTGGTTCTGGTTCTGGCTGTGGAAAGAGCAGCCGATGCGCGAGTCGCTCAGCCTGCTGTTCCGCGAGCTGGCGGATTACTGCGATGCCAAATACACCTTACTGACGCAGCTGACCGATCCGGAAAAAGCGCTGCCACCGTTGCTGGCACGTCAGCAAAAGGCGGTCGATCTCATCACCACCTGCTACCAGCAAATGCATATGCTGTCGGCCAGTCGCGATAACAGCCACAAACGCCTGACGCGCGCTTTCCAGGTGGCGCTGGATTTACAGGAACACATCTCGGTGAGTTTGCATCAGCCGGAAGAGGTGCAGAAGCTGGTTGAAGAGAGCCACGCCGAAGCGGTGATTCGCTGGAACGCCAAAATCATCTCGGCGCGACTGCGCGTGCTGGCGGATGCAATTCTCTACCATCAGCTGCCAGACCGTTTTCATATGGAGAAACAGCTCGGCGCGTTGGAGAAAATTGCGCGCCAGCATCCGGATAACCCGGTCGGCAACTTCTGCCTGTATCACTTCAGCCGCATCGCCCGCGTGTTGCGTACGCAGAAGCCGCTCTACACGCGTGACCTGATGGCCGATCGCCAGCGCCGTTTGCCGCTGTTACCCGCGCTGCGCAGTTATCTGTCATTCAAATCCACCGCGTTACGCACCGCGGCACGCTTTGCCGTGATGCTGATGTTTGGCAGCGCGCTGGCGCTGTTCTTCAACATTCCCAAACCTTACTGGATTCTGATGACCATCATGTTCGTCAGCCAGAACGGTTACAGCGCGACGCGCGTGCGCATCCAGCACCGTGCGCTGGGCACTTTTGCCGGATTGCTGATCGCCGCCGCGTCGCTCCAGCTGGCGGTGCCGGAATCGATCACGCTGCTGTTTATGCTAGGGATCACGCTGGCGAGTTATCTGATCACGCGGAAATATTACGGCTGGTCGATGATTGGCTTCACCGTCACGGCGGTGTATTCGCTGCAGCTGCTGTCGCTCAACGGCGCACAGTTTCTGCTGCCGCGCATGATGGATACCTTGATGGGCTGTTTGATTGCCTTCGCCGGGATGATTTGGCTGTGGCCGCAGTGGCAAAGCGGACTGCTGCGCAAGAACGCGCACGATGCGCTGGAAGCCTATCAGGAAGCGCTGCGAATGCTGTTAGGCCCGGAACAGTCGCCGGAGAAACTGGCTTATCAGCGCATGAAGGTTAATCAGGCGCACAACGCGCTGTTCAACTCATTGAACCAGGCATCGAGCGAACCAGGCTTTAATCTGCAATACCTGAAAGATATGCGCATGTGGGTTACGCACAGTCAGTTCATCGTCGAGCATATTAACGCCATGACGATTCTGGCGCGTGAGCACACCATGTTGACGGCCAAGCTGGCGGAACGTTATCTGCAATCCTGTGAAATCGCGCTGCAGCGTTGTCAGCAGCGACTGGCGTATGATGGGCCGGGCAACGACAGCAATATTCTGGAAGCACCGGAGAATCTCAATGAAGGGCCGGTGACGATTGTCGAACAGCATGTGAAGCGGATTTTGCAGCACCTCAACGTGATGCACACCATCTCTTCGCTGGCGTGGAGCCAGCGACCGCATCATGGCCGCTGGCTCAAGGTGTTACGTCCGAAAGCGGATTAAGCGGCCAGCACCTTTTCAATCGCGCTGGCGAAACGCGTCATGCCTTCGGCGATATCGGTAGGTTCAATCACCAGCGACGGCACAAAACGGATCACGTCGGTACCGGCGGTGAGAATCATCAGCCCTTCCGCTGCAGAAGCGTTGAGGATGTCACGCGCTTTGCTGGCGAACTGCGGCTTCAGCGCGGCACCAATCAGCAGCCCTTTGCCACGAATCTCGCTGAAGATAGCGAATTTGCTGTCGATGGCTTGCAGCGCTTCAACGAACTGCTGACGACGTGCTTCAACGCCTTCCAGTACTTCTGGCGTGTTGATGATATCCAGCGCCGTTTCAGCGATGGCACAGGCCAGCGGATTGCCGCCGTAAGTGGTACCGTGAACGCCCGGCGCCATCACCGAGGCGATTTCGTTGGTAGTCAACATCGCGCTCACCGGGAAACCGCCGCCCAGCGCTTTCGCGCTGGTAATAATATCGGGCTTGATACCGTAATGCTCATACGCAAACAGTTTGCCGCTACGTCCCATACCGCTCTGCACTTCATCCAGCACCAGCAGCGCATTGTGTTCATCGCACAGCGCGCGCAGACCTTGCATAAACTCTGGCGTGGCCGGCATTACGCCGCCTTCGCCCTGAATCGGCTCGACCACGATGGCGCAGGTGTGATCATCAATCACCGCTTTTACCGCATTGAGATCGTTGAACGGCACATGCACGATATCCGCCGGTTTTGGACCGAAGCCATCGGAGTATTTCGGCTGGCCGCCAACCGACACGGTGAACAGCGTGCGGCCGTGGAAGGCGTTATGGAAGGCGATAATTTTGCTTTTGAACGGGCTGTGTTTTTTGCAGGCGTAATAACGCGCCAGCTTGAATGCTGCTTCGTTGGCTTCCGCACCGGAGTTACCGAAAAACACCCGATCGGCAAAGGTCGCGGCAATCAATTTACTCGCCAGACGCAGCGCTGGTTCGTTGGTGAACACGTTGCTGGTGTGCCACAAGGTTTCGCCCTGGGTTTTCAGCGTTTCCACCAGCGCCGGATGACAATGGCCCAATGCAGTCACCGCGATGCCGCCAGAGAAATCGATATACTCCTTGCCCTGCTGATCCCACACTCGGCTGCCTTTACCTTTTACCGGCACAAACTGCGCAGGTGCATAAACAGGCAAAATAACGTTATCGAACGTTTCCCGGGTTACCGCTAGTTTTTCCGCTGCCATTGACGACCTCATCGGGTTATTTGTTGAGCTGATGTGAAAATATAATCACAAAATATGCATAAAAAATCACACGAAGGCAAACATAAGTTACGCGTTGAGGAAATTAGCCAGCAGCTGATGCCCTTGCTCACTGAGGATGCTTTCCGGATGGAACTGCACGCCTTCCAGCGGCAAAGTGCGATGGCGGAAACCCATGATCTCATCCGGCTGGCCGTCGCGCAGGGTCCACGCGGTGACTTCAAACTCAGCGGGCAGCGTATCGCGCGCCACAATCAATGAGTGATAGCGCGTCACGGTCAGCGGATTATTCAGATCGCGAAACACACCTTGGTTGGTGTGCTGGATCAGGGAGGTTTTGCCATGCATCACCTGGCGCGCGCGCACCACCTGCGCGCCATAGGCTTGTGCAATCGCCTGATGCCCAAGGCAAACGCCGAGGATCGGCACGTGCCCGGCGAAATGGCGAATCGCCGCGAGCGAGATGCCAGACTGATCCGGCGTACACGGACCCGGCGAAATCACCAGATGCGTCAGCGGCAGCGCTTGCATCTCATCCAGCGTAATGGCGTCGTTACGCACCACGCGCACCTCCGCGCCCAGTTCGCAAAAGTACTGGTAGAGATTCCAGGTGAAGGAGTCGTAGTTATCGATTAGCAGCAGCATAGCGCCCTCAGGCCAGTAAAAGCGGCGCTATTCTACCTATTTTAGTTCGCCGGGCTCACCACTTTCGCAAACTGCGCGGTAAGCGGTGCCAGATCGCCGGCGACGCCCGCCGAGATCGCAGCGCGCCACGCATCGCGTTCGAGCGTTTCCCAGGAAAGCTGATAACCGGCATGCAGTGCCAACTGTTCGAAGAAGATGCGCTGCGCGCGGCCATTGCCGGCGCGGAACGGATGCAGCACGAAGATCTCACAGTAATAATGTGCGATACGCGCCACGAACGCTTCCTGCTCAAGGTCAGCCAGGCCGCGCTCTTCCTCCAGCGCCTGCATCAGCGTATTGCCTTCTTTCTCGATATATTCGCAATGACAATACGGCGTTTCATCGCGCCAGATATCGATGGTGCGCAATTCTCCTGCCCAGCTGTAGAGATCCTGAAACAGCGTGCGATGAATATGGCAAAGACGTGGCAAACCGATGCTGCGCTGGCCAAGTTCTACTGTCGCCAGGCGCGCGGCGCTGAACGCCAGTTCCGCTTTACGCAGTTGGGCTTCATCATGAATATCGAGGCGATTCTTCAACACATTGTCGTTGTGCCACAAATAGGGATCGCGTACTGCTAAGCTGTTATCCACCATATTGCCTCCTCAGCGACTCAAGTCGCTCCTCAGCATGTTCGGCATCGATAAGAGCTTCACTATAGGAATATCCGGCCAGTCGACAGCTGGATTGGTAGCTCGCAGCACGGCGCTGCTGCCACAAAGTGGCTTTCTGTTTCTCAGTGAGTTTGCTAGTCATAGCGCCTCCGGCAAGCAGTGAGCCCTAAGTATAAGCAGCAATTTTTTGCTTTGCCGGAGAGCAAATGGCGCGCCAGTGAAAAACGGCGCGTTTCAGAATTAAGGCAGGACTTTGGCGGAGAGGATAACAATCGGTTTTGACGGCACATTTTGGTACGGACCGACATCTTTAGTCGGGACCTGCGCAATCTTGTCGATCACATCCTGGCCTTTCACAACTTTACCAAACACCGCATAACCGAAATCACGCTGACCGTGATCGAGGAAGGCGTTGTCGGCTACGTTGAGGAAGAACTGGCTGGTGGCGCTATCTTTATCTGCGGTACGCGCCATCGAAATGGTGCCGCGCAGATTACGCAAGCCGTTGTCGGCTTCGTTCTTGATCGGCGCTACCGTTTGCTTCTGCTGCATATCGGTAGTGAAACCGCCGCCCTGAATCATAAAACCAGGGATCACGCGGTGGAAAATGGTGTTGTTGTAAAAACCATTGTTGACGTAATCAACGAAGTTTTTCACCGAAACCGGGGCTTTCTGGTTGTTAAGCTCGAGTTCAATATTGCCCGCAGAGGTGGTGAGCAGCACATGTGGATCCCCTTTTGCGGCAAGCGCGGCAGAAGATACAGAAGAGAGCGCTAACAGGGCAACCGCCGCTGTCAAAGTACGTTTAAGCATGAAAGATTCCTTACCATGGAGAGCTAGCTCAAAAACGAGATTGATTGTAAAGAGCATGTGATCCAAGAGCCAGCGTTTTACCGATATTTACGCGGATGTTGCTATTGTCATACTTTTGCCGCCACGCAATCATTTGCGTGACGAAAATCACACTCTCAATGAAATATTTCCGCCTTGTTACACTCGTTGTTTATTAAGATCACAGCAACACTTACAATTCATGACACTTTTTGCCAATCTCGGCGCTTAACAGGTTCAGAACATGACAAACCGTAATCGCATTGGCCTTACCTGGATTAGCTATTTCTCCTATGCGCTCACTGGCGCACTGGTGATTGTTACCGGTATGGTGCTGGACAATATCGCGCAGTATTTCCAGCGCCCTATTTCAGAAATGAGCAACACCTTCACATTCCTTAATGCGGGCATTTTAGTGTCGGTGTTCCTGAACGCCTGGCTGATGGTGATAGTGCCGTTGAAGCGCCAGCTGATCTTTGGTTTTGTGCTGATGATTCTCGCCGTTGCGGGTCTGATGACCAGCCACGATCTCACCGTTTTCTCGCTGTGCATGTTCATTCTCGGCGTGGTGAGCGGCATCACCATGTCGATCGGTACTTTCCTGATCACTCATCTGTACGATGGCCGTCAGCGTGGCGCACGTCTGCTGTTTACCGATTCGTTCTTCAGCATGGCGGGCACCATCTTCCCGATCATCGCCGGTATTCTGCTGGCGCGCGCGCTGCCGTGGTATTGGGTGTACGCCTGCATCGGTATCATTTATGTCGCCATCTTTGTGCTGACGCTGTTCATTGAGTTCCCGGTACTGAAAAGCGAAGCCGCTAAGCCAGGCGTTGAGAAAGAGAAATGGGGCATCGGCGTGCTGTTCCTGTCGATTGCGGCGCTGTGCTACATCCTCGGCCAGCTCGGCTTTATTTCATGGGTGCCCGAATACGCCACCAAATCGATGGGCATGGATATCGCCGCTGCCGGTCAGCTGGTGGGTAACTTCTGGACCGCGTACATGGTCGGCATGTGGGTGTTCAGCTTCGTGCTGCGCTTCTTCGATCTGCAACGCATCCTGATGGTGCTGGCCGCGCTGGCAACCGGTTTGATGTACTGGTTTGTCACCTCTAAAGACGCCAGCATGCTGCACTGGATCATCATGACGCTGGGCTTCAGCTCAAGCGCGATTTACACCACCATCATCACGCTGGGATCGCTGCAAACCAAGGTCTCTTCACCGAAGCTGGTGAACTTCATCCTGACCTGCGGCACCGTCGGCACCATGCTGACGTTCGTGGTGACCGGCCCAATCGTGGCACAAGGTGGCGCACATGCCGCGCTCTCTACCGCTAACGGTTTGTACGCCGTGGTGTTTGTGATGTGTGTTCTGCTCGGCTTTGTGACCAAACATCGCCAGCACGGCCACGTAACGCACTAAGTTTGATGGGCGGACCTCGGTCCGCCCTGCTCCTCAGCGTTTGAAGGTTACCGCTTCTTTTTCCGCTAAATAGATCTCGCTGCTGGCGGGCTGCGTCGCTGCCACCAACACGCCTTTACGCACTGAATAACGTACCGGCACCTGCCGCCGCACCGCATCAAATCCACTCTCCGCCGGCAGAATAATCAAACTGGCATCATTACCTGCCTCAATACCGTAATTCGCCAGCTGCATGGTCTTGGCGCTGTTCGTGGTGATCAGCTGCAAGCCATTATTAATCTGCTCGTAGCCCATCAACTGGCAAACATGCAATCCCATATGCAGCACCTGCAACATGCTGGCAGTGCCGAGCGGATACCAGGGATCGAACACATCATCGTGCCCGAAACAGACGTTGATGTTTGCTTCCAGCAGCTCTTTCACTCGCGTGATGCCACGACGTTTTGGATAGCTATCAAAGCGCCCTTGCAGATGGATATTCACCAGCGGATTGGCAACAAAGTTGATGTTAGAAAGCTTGAGCAGACGGAACAGCCGCGACGTATAGGCATTGTTGTAGGAGTGCATCGCCGTGGTATGACTGGCGGTGACGCGCTCACCGTTGCCATCACGGTGCGCCAGCGCCGCCACGGTTTCCACAAAGCGCGACTGCTCATCGTCGATCTCGTCGCAGTGCACATCCACCAGCCGATCGTAGCGATTAGCCAGCGCAAAGGTTTTATGCAGCGACTCCACGCCGTATTCGCGGGTGAATTCGTAGTGCGGAATCGCGCCCACCACATCCGCGCCCATGCGCAGCGCCTCTTCCAGCAACGCTTCACCGTTGGGATAAGAGAGAATGCCTTCCTGCGGAAACGCCACAATCTGGATATCGATCCACGGCGCCATTTCCGCTTTCACTTCCAGCATAGCCTTTAACGCGGTGAGCGTGGGATCGGAGACATCCACGTGAGTACGCACATGCTGAATACCGTTGGCAATTTGCCACTTCAAGGTCTGTTGCGCGCGCTGTTTCACATCGTCACGGCTCAACAACGCTTTGCGCTCCGCCCAGCGTTCGATGCCTTCAAACAGCGTGCCGGATTGGTTCCAGGCGGGTTCGCCGGCGGTTTGCGTGGTGTCGAGATGAATATGCGGCTCGATAAATGGCGCGCTCGCCAGTCCGCCCTGCGCATCCAGCGCGTCCGGCTGCGCTACGGTTTGCGGCGGCTGCGGGCGAATCTGCGCAATCTTGCCGTTATCGATTTCGATCTGCCACAAGCCCTGCTGGCCCGCTAAGCGCAGGTTGTTGATCCACTTCAGTGACGGGTTTGCCATGCCGTACTCCTGTTAAACGCAAAGCCTAAAGCTAGCATGAAAAAGGGAAACCAACGTAGGGTCGTTATTTATGGCGACCAGAACAATAACCAAACAAATAAGCCACTTAACTAATTCGTTCAAAATCAGCTATATACCTCAGAATAGGTATATAGGGGCGCGCTTGATGTACATCAATAAGCGTCAAAAGCGCCGCGTTAAGGTAGGCGCAGATACCGCAATTTTTGAGGCAAGCATGAGCAAGCACAGTGTCGTTATTATTGGCAACGGCATGGTCGGCCACCGCTTTATAGAAGAACTTATCGACAAAGATCAATCCAGTGAGTTTGCGATAACCGTCTTCTGTGAAGAGCCCCGCGTCGCCTATGACCGCGTCCACCTTTCCGCCTATTTTTCCCATCACACCGCCGAAGAACTCTCGCTGGTTCGCGAAGGTTATTATGAAAAGCATCAGGTTAATCTGCTACTCGGCGAACGCGCCATCACCATCAATCGCGATGAAAAACTGATTCACTCGAATACCGGTCGCGCGGTGCATTACGACACGCTGATTTTCGCCACCGGCTCTTATCCGTGGATTCCACCGATTAAAGGCGCGGAAGGCAGCGATTGCTATGTCTATCGCACCATTGAAGATCTCAACGCCATTGAAGCCTGTTCACGCCGCAGCAAACGCGGTGCGGTGATTGGCGGCGGCCTGTTAGGGCTGGAAGCGGCAGGTGCGCTGAAAAACCTCGGCGTCGAAACCCACGTCATTGAGTTCGCGCCGGTGCTGATGGCAGAACAGCTTGATCCTCAAGGCGGCGAGCAGCTGCGCCGTAAAATTGAGCAAATGGGCGTGCGCGTTCACACCGGCAAAAACACCCAGCAGATCGTCCATCACCCACACGGCGGCAAAACGCTGGAGTTTGCTGACGGCAGCGCGCTGGATGTCGATTTCATCGTCTTCTCGACCGGCATTCGCCCGCAGGACAAGCTGGCTAAACAGTGCGGCCTGCAGCTTGGCGCGCGCGGCGGCATCGCCATTGACGATCACTGCCAGACCAGCGATACAAACATCTTCGCCATCGGTGAATGTGCCGCCTGGCAGAACCGTGTTTATGGCTTAGTCGCGCCGGGCTACAAGATGGCGCAGGTCGCCAGCGACCGGTTGGTTGGTCGCGATAACGCGTTTGCCGGTGCGGATATGAGCGCCAAGCTGAAACTGCTGGGCGTTGATGTCGGTGGCATTGGTGATGCACATGGCCGCACGCCGGGCGCACGCAGCTTCGTATGGCTCGACGAACAGAAAAATATCTATAAGCGCCTGATTGTCAGCGAAGATAACCGCACGCTGCTCGGCGCGGTGCTGGTCGGTGACACCAGCGATTACGGCAATCTGCTGCAGCTGGCGCTGAATAACATTGCGCTACCGGAAAATCCGGCGTTGCTGATCTTGCCCGCGGGCAGCGGCGAGAAACCGGTGATGGGCGCTGATGCACTGCCGGACAGCGCGCAAATCTGCTCCTGCTTCGACGTCAGCAAAGGCGATATCGTTAAAGCGGTGCAAGGCGGTTGCCACACCGTCGCTGCACTGAAAACCGAAACCCGCGCCGGAACCGGCTGCGGCGGCTGTATTCCATTGATTACTCAGGTGCTGAACGCTGAACTGAGCCGTCAGGGCATCGAGGTCAACAATCATTTGTGCGCGCACTTCCCTTATTCGCGTCAGGAGTTGTATCACCTGATTCGCGTGGAAGAGATCACATCGTTCGACGCGTTGCTGGCTAAATATGGACAGGGCTACGGCTGCGAAGTGTGTAAACCGACGGTAGGTTCGCTGCTGGCTTCCTGCTGGAACGAATACGTGCTGAAGCCACAGCTCGCACCGCTGCAGGACAGCAACGACCTGTTCCTCGGCAATATCCAGAAAGATGGCACTTACTCGGTGATCCCGCGTTCGGCCGGCGGTGAAATCACGCCGGAAGGATTGATGGCGATTGGCGCCGTGGCGCGCCAGTACAATCTCTACACCAAGATCACCGGCTCGCAGCGTATTGGCCTGTTTGGTGCGCAGCGCGACGATCTGCCGGCTATCTGGACGCAGCTGATCGATGCCGGTTTTGAAACCGGACAAGCGTATGCCAAAGCGCTGCGCATGGCGAAAACCTGCGTCGGCAGCGTCTGGTGCCGCTTTGGCGTGGGCGACAGCCTCGGCTTCGGCATTGAGCTGGAGCATCGCTACAAAGGCATTCGCACCCCGCACAAGATGAAGTTTGGCGTCTCCGGCTGCACACGTGAATGCGCCGAAGCGCAGGGCAAAGACGTTGGCATCATCGCCACCGAGAAAGGCTGGAACCTGTATGTCTGCGGCAACGGCGGCATGAAGCCACGTCACGCCGATTTGCTGGCCGCCGATCTCGATCGCGATACGCTGCTGCGCTACCTCGATCGCTTCATGATGTTCTACATCCGCACCGGCGACCGCTTGCAGCGCACCTCGCTGTGGCTGGAAAGCATGGACGGCGGCATCGACTATCTGCGCAGCGTGATTATCGATGACAAACTCGGCCTGAATACACAGCTGGAAACCGAGCTGGCGCGTCTGCGCGCGGCGGTGGAATGTGAGTGGACCGCAACAGTACAAAACCCACAGCAGCAGTCGCACTTCAATACCTTTATCAACAGCGATCGGCGCGATCCGCTGGTACAGCATATCAACCAACGCGATCAGCATCGTCCGGCGCAACCCGCCGAGCGCATTGCGGTCACTCTGATTGAGGAGATCGACGCATGAGCCAGTGGCATTCAGTGTGTGAACTCAGCCAAATTCTGCCTGCGACCGGCGTATGCGCGCTGATCAACGGCCAGCAAATTGCTATCTTCCGTCCGCGTGACGATGAGCAACTCTACGCCTTAAGCAATATCGATCCTTTCGCCCAGGCCAGCGTGTTGTCTCGCGGCCTGATTGCGGAGCACCAGCAGGCGCTGTGGGTGGCAAGTCCACTGAAGAAACAGCGTTTCCGTTTGAGCGATGGCCTTTGTCTGGAAGACGAAGCGCGCTCAGTGGCGAGCTATCCGGTGCGCGTTAGCGATGGCAAGGTCGAGATCTGCGCCTGACAGCATTCCTTCACTTTATGAGACGTCACCATGTTTACTGACACCCTGAATAAATGCGCCGCCAACGCGGCGCGCATTGTGCGTACAGCACAGCACAGCCCGCTGGCCTTCTGGATCAGCTCGGCGATGGCGGGCGCTTACGTTGGCCTGGCGATTATCCTGATCTTCACGCTCGGCAATCTGGTCGATCCGGCTTATCGTCCGCTGCTGATGGGCGCGACCTTCGGTATCGCCTTAACGCTGGTGATCATCGCCGGTTCCGAGCTGTTTACTGGTCATACTATGTTTCTGACCATCGGCGTGAAAGCCGGCAGCATCAAGCAAGGCCAGATGTGGTGCGTGCTGCCGCAAACCTGGCTAGGTAATCTTGTCGGTTCAGTGTTGGTCGCGCTGATTTATTACTATGCGGCGGGTCCGCTGCTGCCAAATGCCGGATCGCTGCTGCACAGCGCGGCGCTGGCGAAAACCACGCAGCCAGCCATGGCGCTGTTCTTTAAAGGCGCGCTGTGTAACTGGCTGGTGTGTCTGGCGATTTGGATGGCGGTGCGTACCGAAGGCACGGCAAAGTTCATCGCCATCTGGTGGTGCTTGCTGGCATTCATCGCTTCCGGCTACGAACACTCGATTGCCAACATGACGGTCTTTGCGCTGTCGTGGTTTGGTCAGCATAATGCGGACTTCACAATGAGCGGCATCGGCCACAACTTGCTGTGGGTGACGTTGGGCAATATGTTCTCCGGCATGGTGCTGATGGGCCTCGGTTATTGGTACGCCACACCGCAGGCGCAGCGCCCGCAGGCCGAAGCGCAAGCCGCGCCGCTCAAAACGGCATAACACTTTTTTCAGCCCGCCTCGCGCGGGCTTTTTCAGGATGAGCTATGGAATACTTTCCGCTGTTTTGCCGCCTGCAAGGCAAACGCTGTTTGCTGGTGGGCGGTGGCGATGTGGCAGAACGCAAAGCGCGTTTGCTGCTGGACGCCGGTGCCGATTTGCAGGTTGGCGCGCTGGATTTCTCCCCCGCTTTTCAGCAGTGGGCACAACAGGGAAAGTTGACCTTATTACCCGGCGCGTTTGATGAGCGCTGGCTCGAAGAGTGCTGGCTGGTGATTGCCGCCACCGATGATGATGCGGTTAATCAGCAGGTTGGCGATGCGGCGGAGTTGCGTCGTATCTTCTGCAATCTGGTGGATGCACCGCAGGAAGCCAGCGCGATAATGCCATCGATTGTCGATCGTTCGCCGCTGATGATTGCCGTGTCGTCTGGCGGTCGCGCGCCGGTGCTGGCGCGTTTACTGCGCGAAAAACTCGAAGCGATGCTGCCACAACATCTTGGTGAGTTAGCGTCATTAGCCGGATCGCTGCGCAGTCGCGTCAAACGTACCTTTAACAGCATGGCGCAGCGGCGTGCTTTCTGGGAGCGCTTCTTCGTCAGCGATCGGCTGGCGCAAACCCTGGCGAATGGCGATCGGCCACACGCGGAACACATCGTCGAAACCCTGTTCGATGCGCCGCTGTCGCAGCAAGGCGAAGTGGTGCTGGTGGGCGCCGGGCCGGGCGATGCGGGGCTGCTGACGCTGAAAGGCTTGCAGCATATCCAGCAGGCCGATGTGGTGGTGTATGACCGCTTAGTCTCCGAGCCGATTCTCAATCTGGTCCGCCGCGATGCGGAGCGCGTCTTTGTCGGCAAACAAGCCGGCAATCACTGCGTACCGCAATCGCAGATCAACCAGGTTTTACTTGAGCAGGCGCAGAGCGGCAAGCGCGTAGTGCGACTAAAAGGCGGCGATCCCTTTATCTTCGGCCGCGGTGGTGAAGAGCTGGAACTGCTGGCGCAGCACCACATCCCTTTTAGCGTGGTGCCGGGTATTACGGCCGCCTCGGGCTGCTCCGCCTACAGCGGCATTCCGCTGACGCATCGCGACCACGCGCAGAGCGTGCGTTTCGTCACCGGTCATTTGCAGCAGCATGGCGAAATCGAGTGGCGCAAGCTGGCCGCAGAACAGCAAACGCTGGTGTTCTATATGGGGCTGGCACAGGCGCCGGAAATCCAGCAGCAGCTGTTACAGCACGGCATGGATGCCGCGATGCCGGTAGCGATTGTGCAGAATGGCACCACGCCGCAGCAGCGCGTGGAGACCGCAACGCTGGCGGAACTGGCCACGCTGGCGCAGCAGTTTGCCAGTCCGGCTCTGATTATTGTTGGTCGCGTAGTGGAACTGCGTTCACAGTTACGCTGGTTCTGACACGGCAAAAAACTGTACAGCGCTGCGCTTTGTCGCCAGACTACAGGCCATCTTTCTCATCAATAAGGAGTTTCCATGCGCGTTGCTTCACTGATTTGCGCGTTGTTATTGCCGTTGAGCGTGGTTGCTACCGCTGCACCCGTTACCTGGTCGAACGTGGTGGGTGAATGGCAAGTGGTGGCAGTAAAGCCAAAGAAGGAAATGGGTCAGATCTATATCAAGAATGATCCGCAGTTTATGGGCGCGCGCGTGGCGTTTAAGCCAAATGCGATAACCTGGACGCGCGGCACAGCCGAGCGCAGCATCAATCCTTCCGTCGATAACTGCAACGCTAAACCACGTCTTAGCGCCGCCAATGGCGCAGGCCAGGATCGTGATTTCACCTTCCGTTATGGCTTCAATGTGAGCTGTGGCAATCAGGCTTGGGGACCTGCGCCAGGCGCGGTGATCAGCGTGCTGGCTGACGGTAACGCCCGCTTGTTCTGGGATGGCGCGGAACTGGCGTTACATCGCATCAAATAAAAAACGGCGGGTCATGATGACCCACCGTTCTGTTCTATCCCGCTAGCCGCTTACGGCTGTGCGACAAAGCCTACCGCTTCGTACACTTTCTTCAGCGTTTCCTGCGCATGGGCGCGGGCTTTCGCTGCGCCATCACGCATCACCTGATTCAGCAGCTCTTCATCGTTACGAAAACGATGATAACGCTCCTGCAGTTCGGTCAGCATGCCTGAAACCGCTTCAGCCACTTCACCTTTCAGGTGGCCGTACATTTTGCCTTCGAACTCTTGCTCCAACTGCGCAATGCTTTTACCGGTCACGCCCGCGAGAATATCCAGCAGGTTAGAAACACCGGCTTTCTCTTTAACGTCGTAGCGCACCACTGGCGGCTCGGCGGAATCAGTCACCGCGCGTTTGATCTTCTTCACTACCGCTTTGGTGTCTTCCAGCAGACCAATCACGTTGTTACGGTTGTCGTCTGACTTGGACATTTTCTTGGTCGGCTCAAGCAGTGACATCACGCGTGCACCCGATTTCGGAATGAACGGTTCAGGCACTTTGAACACATCGCCGTACAGCGCATTAAAACGCTGGGCGATATCGCGGCTCAGCTCCAGATGCTGCTTCTGATCTTCGCCAACCGGCACCTGATTGGTTTGATACAGCAGGATATCGGCCGCCATCAGCACCGGATAATCAAACAGGCCGGCGGTGATGTTTTCCGAGTAGCGCGCGGATTTATCTTTGAACTGCGTCATGCGGCTCAGTTCGCCGAAATAGGCGTAACAGTTCAGCACCCAGCTCAGCTGCGCATGCTCTGGCACGTGCGACTGAACAAAGATGGTGCTTTTCGCCGGGTCGATGCCGCAGGCAAGATAGAGCGCTAAGGTATCCAGCGTAGCTTTACGCAGCGCGGTGGGATCCTGACGTACGGTGATGGCGTGCAGATCGACGATGCAGTAAATGCAGTGGAAATCATCCTGCATCTGCACCCACTGACGCAGCGCACCCATATAGTTGCCAATGGTCAGTTCACCGGAAGGCTGGGCGCCGCTGAAAACGATGGGTTTGCTCATGTTATGTCCTGATAATCACAGCCCGATAGCGGGCAAAAGTTCGTCAAAAGAGTCGAGAGTTAAATCGGGTTGGCTTGTCGCAATCGGCTCACCGTAGTTGTAGCCAAATGTCATACCGATGTTCGGTACGCCTGCCGCCTGGGCCGCGAGAATATCATTGCGGGAATCGCCGACAAACAGCAATTGTCCCGGAAGCACGCCAAAATGACCAAGGACGAGGAAAATGGCTGCCGGATGGGGCTTTTTCACAATCACGTCATCACCGCCGATAATCTGCGTGAAGTACTCGGCAATTCCGAGCGACTTCAACAGCGGCGCCACAAACGGCGTGGGCTTGTTGGTGACGATCGCCAGCGGTAGACCTTTCGCCTGCAAGGCCGCCAGCGTCTCCTTCACCTGCGGGAACAGCGTGCTGCCCGCTTCCACCGTTTGCGCGTAATACTTATCAAATAGCGCGCGTGCATCGCGTTGCTCTTCGGCATGCGGCTCGCGTCCCAGCGCCCAGGTCAGCGCGCGGGTCATCATCACGTCGGCGCCGTTACCAATCCAGGTCGAGGCCAATGCCAAACCCGGTGGCGGCAGCTGCAGATCGCTCAAGGCATGATCGATGGCTTGTGACAAACCGGGCGCGCTATCAACCAGCGTACCGTCGAGATCAAACGCCAGCGCGCGGATATCAGTGAAATGAGCCATTAACTTTCTCCAGTTCGCCACGCATCTCATCGATCACTTTTTTGTAATCCGGATGACCAAAGATCGCCGAACCGGCCACAAACATATCGGCACCGGCGGCAGCAATCTGGCCGATGTTATCGATCTTCACGCCGCCATCCACTTCCAGACGGATGTTGTAGCCACTCTCATCAATCAGGCGACGCGCCTGACGCAGTTTGTCGAGCGTACCAGGAATGAAGGATTGACCGCCGAAGCCTGGGTTCACCGACATCAGCAGAATGATATCCAGCTTATCCATTACATAGTCGAGGTAGTCGAGCGGCGTCGCAGGGTTGAATACCAGACCCGCTTTGCAGCCGTGCTCTTTGATCAGCTGCAGCGTGCGATCAACATGCTCGCTGGCTTCCGGGTGGAAAGTGATGAAGGTGGCGCCGGCTTTCGCGAATTCCGGGATCAATGCATCCACAGGTTTAACCATCAGATGCACATCAATAGGTGCAGTGATGCCGTAATCGCGCAGCGCTTTCAGCACCATCGGCCCCATCGTCAGATTGGGAACGTAGTGGTTATCCATCACATCGAAATGGACCACATCACCACCTGCCGCCAGCGCTTTGGCGGTGTCTTCACCCAAGCGCGCGAAGTCAGCAGCCAGAATTGAAGGGGCCAGTAAAAATTGTTTCATCCGATTCTCCCAATTTTGTGCGCCAGCCTGAGCTGGCGTAATGCCTTGGTCGCGGACGAAACAAGCTAGCGGAAAAGCGCCAGCAGTTCGTCGACTTGCGTGCGACCACTTATGCTTCGGCTGATGGAACGCCGGGCTTTGACTACGTGTAAATCCGCATTCTGATACCACTCACGCGTGAGCAGCGTATCGTGATTTGAAATCAGTACCGGGATGCGGTTTTGCTGCGCCAGCTTATTGGCCAGTTCCGCCAGATGCTGCTGCTCGCGCAGACTAAAACTGTTGGTGTGGTAAGCGGTAAAATTCGCTGTCGCCGAGAGCGGTGCATACGGCGGATCGCAATAAACCACTGAGCCTTCAACGGCGTTGTTCAGAGTAACATCGTACGATTCACAGACAAAGGTCGCTTTTTGCGCCCGTTCGGCAAACCATAATAGCTCCGCTTCCGGGAAGTACGGCTTGCGATAACGACCAAATGGCACGTTAAACTCACCGCGCAAATTGTAGCGGCACAGACCGTTATAACCGTGGCGATTGAGATACAGAAACAGCACCGCGCGCTGATATTCATCTTTGCTCGCATTAAAAGCGATGCGCTGCGCGTAGTAGGTTTCTGCCGTGTTGCCTTCAGCGTTGAAGAGCTGACGCGCGTCTTCTATGAAAGCCGCAGTTCGCGTTTTGACGATGTTATACAGATTGATGAGATCACCGTTGATGTCCGCCAGGTGATAGCGGTCATAATCGGTGTTGAGGAACACGGAACCGGCGCCGACAAAGGGTTCAATTAGACAATCACCTTGTGGCAAATGACGACGGATGTCATCAAGGAGCGGGTATTTTCCTCCGGCCCATTTCAGGAAAGCGCGATTTTTTTTCATGCTGTCGTGGTTATTACATCTTAATTATTGGCTGTGGTGAAACCGACAGCAGCTCTGCGCTTTAAACGGGGCCGCATGTTTACGGCCCCACATCAATTACTGACTTTCTTTCTTCACCTGGCTAAGCGGTTTTACCCATGGATTAGCTGCTCGTACTTCCGCTGGCAGCGATGCCACGGCGCGTTTCGCATCGGCTGGCGTGGCGTAAGCACCGCTCACTAACACATACCAAGGCTCGCCGTTACGCGTGGTTTTATACACGTGATAACCGCTCAGGTTCTGTTTTCTCGCCCAGGCGTTCAGGCTCTCTTCTTTCGACGCGCCACTTAACTGCAGCGTGTAGTTTCCGCCCGAAGGCAGCGATTTACTGGCACCGCTCGAACTGGCAGGTGCGGAATTACGCGTCGCGGTGGTGCGGGTGTTGTTCTCTTTCACGGGTGCCGGTTTAGTGGCGGCCGCTGTTTTGTGCGGCGTCGACGCGTGCGTCTCGCGTGTACCGCTGTTGCTGGTGCGCGCTGGGGTCTCTGAACGCATGGCTGGCGGCGTAATCGCTTTACCGTTGCCGCTGACCGTGGCCGGTGCGGTTGGCAACGAGCTATTACCCTGCGCGCCTTGTGCTGCGGCATCGACAGAACCTTGCTGATTGTTCAGCGCAGTATTGAGATCGCCCGGCAGCGTGACACGCTGCTGATTGGCTGGCGTATCCACAGGCGCAGCTTGCGTCGGCGTAGAGGAGACTGATGGCATCGAAATGGATTGGCCGTCGCTACTCGCTGGTGCAGCCGTGCCCGCTGTGTTTTGCGGTGCGCTGCCATCAGCAGAAGGCGTGGCGTTTTGCTGGCCGCTCATGGACGTCGATCCCGAAAGGTCGATATTCTTTTCGCTGCCACCGGCAGAAGGTGCCGCGCCGTTATTTGCGGTATTGTTTGCAGGTTTCTTCTCGTCTGGGCCGGTTAATGCTGAACCAATCCCCAGCACCACCAACAGCAGAACCAAAATACCAATGCCCATCATCATATGTTGACGAGAAACCGGTACTTTCACTTTCGGCGCAGAAGACGATTTGCGTGGCCGCGTCGGACGGCGGTCACTGGCGTCAGGTTTTAACTCGTCTTCCGGTTTGAACTCATCCATTTAGCCTCCTCCGTAAAACGACGCGCTTCCCACACGCCGCATCACCACTCACTTCTAATAATCAGGGTTTCTGGCAATCGTTGATTGCTGCCAGCACCATATCATGTGCCACACCGCCACGCACTTCAGAGCGGCCAATAGCGAGAGGCAGCACCAGACGCAGCTCGCCCGCCAGCACTTTCTTATCGCGCATCATGTGTGGCAAATAATCTTCCGCCGCCATGCTCGCTGGGCCATGTACAGGCAAACCAGCACGCAGTAGCAGCGCGATAATGCGATCGGTTTCAGCAGAGGTGAACTGCCCTAAACGTTCAGCGGTACGTGCGGCCATCACCATGCCAGCTGACACTGCTTCGCCGTGCAGCCAGTTGCCGTAGCCCATGTGTGCTTCAATCGCATGACCAAAAGTATGGCCCAGATTGAGCAGTGCACGTACGCCAGTTTCGCGTTCATCAGCCGCAACCACTTCTGCTTTCAACTCGCAGCAGCGACGGATGCAGTAAGCCAGGGCTGTTTCATCCAGCGCCAGCAGAGCATCAAGGTTCTGCTCCAGCCACTGGAAGAATTCGCCATCAAGGATAATGCCGTATTTGATCACTTCCGCCAGACCGGACGCTAATTCGCGCGGTGGCAGAGTGGCCAGGCAAAGGGTATCCACCACGACAGACGCGGGCTGATAAAACGCCCCAATCATGTTTTTGCCGAGTGGATGGTTAACCGCGGTTTTTCCACCGACGGAGGAGTCAACCTGAGACAACAACGTGGTCGGCACCTGAATAAAGCGCACGCCACGTTGATAGCTGGCCGCAGCAAAGCCGGTCAAGTCACCAATCACGCCACCACCCAGTGCAATCAACGTGGTATCACGACCGTGCGGCTTTTTCAGCAGCGCGGTGAATACCTCGTCCATCACCGCCAGCGTTTTGTACTGCTCACCATCAGGCAAAATGACCTGATCTACCTTAATGCCGGCATTGCTGAGCAGCGCTGACAGTGATTCAAGATAGATCGGCGCCAGTGTCTGGTTTGTCACCAGCATGGCATTGTCGCCTGCTTTGAGCGGCCAAAAAGAAGCCGGATCGTTAAACAGTCCGGCAGCGATGGTGATGGGGTAACTGCGATCCCCGAGTGAGACAGTGATCTTCTCCATGATGACCGATACCTATTGCTGAGCCCTCAGGGCGCTGGATTAGTTCTTTTCCAGCATGTTGATGATCTGATTGGCCACCACTTTTGCACTTTGATCGTCAGTGCGAATAGTGACATCAGCGATCTCTTCATAAAGCGGATTACGTTCACCTGCGAGCGCTTCCAGTACTTCACGCGGCGGTGATTCAACCTGCAACAGCGGACGCTTTTTATCACGCTGGGTTCGAGCAAGTTGCTTTTCGATGGTGGTTTCAAGGTATACGACCACACCGCGGGCGGAGAGACGATTACGGGTCTCGCGGGATTTGACTGAGCCGCCACCGGTCGCGAGGACAATGCCTTGCTTCTCGGTCAGCTCATTAATGATCTTTTCTTCACGATCGCGGAAGCCTTCTTCGCCTTCCACATCAAATACCCAGCCTACATCCGCTCCGGTGCGTCGCTCAATTTCCTGATCGGAATCGAAAAATTCCATATTGAGTTGCTGAGCCAACTGACGACCAATAGTGCTTTTGCCGGCACCCATCGGCCCAACCAGAAAGATATTGCGTTTCTCTGCCATTTTATCGGTATTACTAAGAATTCGTTGATGATACCCCGCGTTCAGCGTAGCTGGCGGGACAGGAACTGAGACCTCATGAGCGTTAACAAGAGTCAGACGGAAAATTATCTCAACACTCATGGCCGTTTGGCAACCGAATAAATTGCCCCCGGCGACCTCTTAACAGGACCGGTCTGTGGTTCGCGAGACGGTAACGCACCTCCGCTAATCCGCTATATTTCGTGCTACAGGCACGCTGGCCGGGGTCATCCACTGTAATCGCTTACCGATGTAAGCACAGTGCATTCACTCATTTAACGTCTTACTGGAGCTCGAATTATTTTGGAGATATTTCTTTTGACGTCAGTATCGCTTGTGACCAACGTCATTCGGAAGGTTATTCTGCCGCGTTCCGTTACACCGTTT
This sequence comes from Pantoea trifolii, assembly GCF_024506435.1. Taxonomy (NCBI): domain Bacteria; kingdom Pseudomonadati; phylum Pseudomonadota; class Gammaproteobacteria; order Enterobacterales; family Erwiniaceae; genus Pantoea; species Pantoea trifolii. The sequence goes on from NZ_JANIET010000001.1 coordinate 3,861,484, forward strand.
TGAAAATCGCTAAACCTTGTAAGCTAATTCCAGCCCTGCGTCAACGCAGTTGGCCTCACAGAGCGAATTTTCCGCTTTATCCGGCAGTAAGCGCTGCTTCCCTGACCAGTCGGGGAGTAATAAAGATCACCAGCTCCTTTTTCTTCTGCTCATCGGTTTGCTGACGGAACAAATTGCCCAGTAACGGCAGATCGCCAAGCCCAGGCACACGTTTTTCGCTCAGCGAACGCTGCTGCTGGAAAATGCCGCCTAGCGCTAAGGTTTCCCCATCGCGCAGCGTCACCTGAGTCTCGATCTCCTGCTTATCAATACTCAGCACCTGATTGTCGCCAATGTTTAGACTGCGTCCCGGCAAGTTCTGACTCAGCCGTAATTTGAGCTGGATGCGGCCATTTCCCAGCACCACCGGTGTTACTTCCATACCCAAAACCGCTTCCTTAAATTCAATGGCCGTCGCGCCGCTGTTGCCTGATTTGACCTCATAAGGGATTTCCGTGCCCTGCTTGATGCTGGCGGTTTGCTGATGCGAGGTAAACAAGCGCGGACTGGCGATGATTTCGATTTGATTCTCCTGCTCCAGCGCACTCAGCTCGAGATTGAGCAACTCGCCGCTGACCTGGCCCAACGTCACGCCAGCGCGAAACGCCGGATTGCTCACCGCTAGTGGGATCTCAAGCAACGGGTTGCGTAGCGCCTGCGTCACCACTTCTGCCGGTGACGTGCCCCAGTTCACGCCCAGCTCACGCAGATGCTCTTCATTGATGGTGACGATGTGCGCGGTGAGCTCAACCTGCTCGAGCGGTAAATCCAGCGCTTTTAACCAGCGTTCGGTGTCACGCAGCGCCTCAGCTGTGTCGCGCAGCAGCAAACTGTTGGTGCGGCTATCGACCGTGACGCTGCCGCGCGGCGTCATCAAAGAACGCTCGGCTTGCAGACTGCGATAAATATCGCTGGCGCTGGCGTAATGCAGTGTCACAGTTTGTTGCTCCAGCGGCGTTTGCTGTTTTTCCTCCTCGCGTTCCTCCTTTTCCTGTTGCACCTGTAACTGCTGCCAGCTTTCCGGGTAGACCAGCAAAACGCCCTCTTCCTGCACCACGGTGAGTTTTGCTAACTTCATTACCAACGCGAGCGCGCGATCCCAGCCAACATTGTCTAAGCGCAGCGATAACCGACCTTCAACGCCTGGCGCAATCAGCAGGTTGGTCTGTTGATAATCGGCCAGCGCCTGCAAAATACGTTCAACCGGCGCATCATCAAACGTCAGGCTTAAGCGGTCGTTATTAGCGCGCAGCGGCATGCTCAGACACAGCAGCATCAGTAACGTCATCCATTTCATAAAAACCTCCTTTTATTACCCATGTGATTTGCTGTGGTGTGCAGCTTTGTGCCGCACTCAGCACCAGCGTGCGCGACGTAAGCTGCACGACCTGCCAGGGCGGCTGGGGGAAAGGCGCTTGATCTTTCAGCCGATGGCTTTTGCCTTGTGGCGACACCAGCCACGCCACGTAGTGCGGCGCCGTGCCAATAATGCCCTGCAAACGCCAGCCTTCTGGAGCAGCAACCTGCGCCTGACACAGCGTTTCTGCCAGCGGCTGAAAAGGGTCGCGCGCCAACGCCAGCGAGCTACAGAGCAATAACAGTAATGCGCTACTCCGCATCGTCACTCTCCAGCCAAAGTTGCGTATTCAATACGCCCTGCTCGGCGTGCAGCTGAAAGCGTTGTGGCACCGGTAATCGGGTGTTGGCTAATTCGCTAAACAGCGGCAGAAATTGCGGCCAGATCAGCCTTAACTGCAGCTGTTGCGGCTGACTATCCGGATGCCAGGCTTCCAGCTGGCTGCCGCGCGCCGCCACGATTCGCTCCAGCGTTTGCTGATTACCCGCATCTTTCGTGGGTTGCTGAAGCTGGCTAATCTCGATCTGCAAGGCATCAATCGCCGGAAGTGAAGCCAGTTGCTTTAGCCGCTGTTGCTGCTGTTGCAGCATCTGTTCCAGCTGCCGCACTTGCGCTTCATGCATCTGCTGCTGCGGCCGAAGCAGCACAATCCACGTCAGCGCAAACAGCAGCAGCGATAACATCAGCAGCCACACCATACGCAGCGGTAGCGTTAGCATCAGCCAGCGCTGCAGGAATTCATTCATCTGTCGCCTCCTGCACACGCGCATGTAAAGCGAAGCGATAGTCGCCGCCCGCCTCGCGCTTCACGCCGCCCTGCTTTACGCTGCTGAACAGCGGCTGGGTGATGAGCTGACGACGGAAATCACTGACTGCCGCCATGCTCTGCGCCTGCCCTTCCAGCACCAGTTGCCCTTGCCGTCGCTCGAGGCGATTCAGCCACAAGGTGTCAGGCATCAACTGCGGCAGTTGCTGCCAAAAATGCTGCCAGCGCTGATGCTGCTCTTGCCGCTGCAGCTGTTCCTGCTGCGCCTTAAGTAGTGATTCACGCAGCTGCAACAGCGATTGCTGCTGTTCCAGCTGTTGCTGCAGCGCATTGAGCAGATAAGTAATTTCCATCAGCGCGTTCGTCTGTTGCTGCCGCGCACTGACACCGCGCCACCACAGCAATGAGAGGATGAGCAAAGTCACCGCCAGCGTAAGTAAGAGCAGCGAGATGCTCTGCTGGCGCCGCCGCTGCGATTGCTGAATGCGCCAGGGAAGCAGGTTAACCGCCAGCATCAGACATCCTCCGGGCGCAGCGCCAGCCCAAGCGCGATGGCAAAAATACCTTCCTGCGTGGGCAGCGGCGGTTGCAGATAATGCAGCAGTGAAAACGGTTTACAGCGTTTAACCTGCTCCTCGGGCAACACCTGGTTTGAGGTGCAGAATACGCTTTCCATCTGCGGGAAGGTTTCGCGCAGCTGCGAGAGGGTGAGAGGTTCGGTGGCCGCGCCTGAAGTGGTGCTTTCGCCCGCCAGCGTCCACAGCCAGTGATCGCTAAGCGGATGAATCAATAACTGGTTGTGGCGTAACGGCAGGCGCATGGCGATCTGCGTCAGTGCCAGACTGCTCAGTTCGAACACGTCCGGGCGCAGACCGGCCTGCTTGAGCGGCGTCAGCCATTGCGCAATCACCTCGCGCCGCGCGGCGGTGACGCACAGCGAAGCATCCTTGCCCAGCGAGCGATAATCCAGCGACAGCGAAGCAGGCTCAACGGGAAACAGGCGCTGTGCGGAAGCCGCTACATAGCGCCCTAGCGCGGGTTCACGCAGCGAGGTTTCCGGCATGGGCAAAGTACGTTGCAATACCAACTGCGGCGGCAGGCCAACGCGCAGTGAATAGCGTTTCGGCAGATGGCGCTGCCAGCGCCCTAACATATCCAGTAACGCAGGCGTGGTTTGCAGCACGCCGTTTCTTAACGTATCTTGCGGCAGCGTTTGTTGCCACCAGTGTCGCAACTGCCAACCATGACGTCGACGTTCGATGCCAAGGGCGCACAGTTGCCCGTTTTGGATGTCCAGTCCAATTTGCCAGCGCTGAAAAGCCATACGCATGATCTCCTTATCATTGAAGGTAATGAGCTCCAATACCCGGCCAACTTCAATTATGGCGGGTATATCAAAGCGTCAGGCTTGTCTTTATACTACCGCGCGGTTGCTTATAAACTGCTCAAACGACAACAGATGGGAATTCTCAGGTGAAGTTCGTAAAGTATTTATTGATCCTTGCAGTGTGTTGCATTTTGCTGGGAGCCGGCACGGTTTATGGTTTGTACAAATACATAGAGCCGCAGCTGCCTGATGTGAACACATTGAAAGATGTGCGCCTGCAAACTCCTATGCAGGTTTACAGCGCGGATGGCGATCTGATCGCCCAATACGGTGAGAAGCGCCGTGTCCCGCTGACTCTGAAACAGATGCCGCCTGAGTTAATCAAAGCGTTTATTGCCACCGAAGATAGCCGTTTCTACGAGCATCACGGTGTCGACCCAGTGGGGATTTTCCGTGCAGCCAGCATTGCGCTGATGTCCGGTCACGCCTCGCAGGGCGCCAGTACCATTACTCAGCAGTTGGCGCGTAACTTCTTCCTCAGCCCGGAACGCACCTTGATGCGTAAGATTAAGGAAGCGTTCCTCGCGATCCGTATCGAACAGCTGCTGAGCAAAGATGAAATTCTTGAGCTCTATCTCAACAAGATTTATCTCGGCTATCGCGCGTACGGCGTGGGCGCGGCGGCGCAGGTCTATTTTGGTAAACCTATTGATCAACTGTCGCTGAGTGAAATGGCGATGATTGCAGGATTGCCGAAAGCCCCTTCGACCTTCAACCCGCTCTATTCTCATACGCGTGCGCTGGCGCGTCGCAATGTGGTGCTGGCCCGTATGCTGGATCAAAACTACATCACGCAGCAGCAATATGACGACGCGCGCAACACGCCGCTGGCGGCCAGCTATCACGGTCCGGAGATCGCCTTCTCTGCACCTTACTTAAGTGAAATGGTGCGTCAGGAGATGGTGAAGCGTTACGGCGACCGCGCTTATGAAGATGGCTACAAGGTTTACACCACCGTCACTCGTCATCTGCAGGAAGCGGCACAGCAGGCGGTGCGAAACAATGTGATGGCGTACGACATGCGCCACGGCTATCGCGGCCCGACCAATGTGCTGTGGAAAGTGGGCGAAGCGAGCTGGGATCAAACCCGCATCCAGAACGCGCTAAAAAATCTGCCGACTTACGGACCGCTGAATGCTGCGGTGATCACCAGCGCCAGCGCCGATCAAGCCACAGCAATGCTGAAAGATGGCAGCAGCGTCACGCTGAATATGGCGGGCGTACGCTGGGCGCGTGCTTACAAATCTGACACGCTGCAAGGCCCAACGCCGCGCAGCGTGACGCAGGTGTTGCAAGCCGGTCAGCAGATTTGGGTGCGCAAAGTGAATGACGACTGGTGGCTCGGCCAGGTTCCGGCGGTGAACTCCGCGCTGGTGTCACTCAACCCAGAAGATGGTGCGGTGCGCGCACTGGTCGGCGGTTTCGACTTTAACCAAAGCATGTTTAACCGCGCGACCCAGGCATTGCGCCAGGTGGGCTCCAACATCAAGCCATTCCTGTATACCGCAGCAATGGATCGCGGTTTAACGCTGGCATCGATTCTCAACGACGTACCGATTTCGCGCTGGGATGCCGGTGCAGGTGCCGACTGGCGTCCGAAGAACTCACCGCCTACTTATGCGGGCCCAATCCGTTTGCGTCAGGGCTTAGGCGAGTCGAAAAACGTGGTGATGGTGCGTGCGATGCGTGCGATGGGTGTGGATTATGCGGCGGAATATCTGCAGCGTTTCGGCTTCCCGGCGCAGAACATCGTGCATACCGAATCGTTAGCCTTAGGCGCGGCGTCCTTTACCCCAATGCAGGTGGTTCGCGGCTACGCGGTGATGGCGAACGGCGGCTTCCTGGTTGATCCGTACTTCATCACTAAGATTGAGAACGAACAAGGCGGCGTGATCTTTGAAGAGAAACCGAAAATTGCCTGTCCGCAGTGCAACTTGCCGGTAATCTATGGCGATACCAAAAAGTCGGTCGCGCTGAACGAAGAGAGCGTCGAGAATGTCGCGACTTCCGATCAATCGCAGAACCAAACCGTGCCGCAGCCGGAGCTGGAGCAAGTTCCAGCCCAGCCGCAGCCGGGTGGCGAGCAGCAGTATGCCCCGCACGTGATCAACACGCCGCTGTCATTTCTGATCAAGAGCGCGCTGAACACTAACATCTTCGGCGAGCCGGGCTGGATGGGGACGGGCTGGCGTGCCGGTCGTGACCTGAAGCGTAATGATATCGGCGGCAAAACCGGTACCACCAACAGCTCGAAAGATGCGTGGTTCTCCGGTTACGGTCCGGGCGTGGTGACGTCAGTGTGGATTGGTTTCGATGATTCACGCGCGCTGGGTCGCTCAACCATGTCAGGCGCGATTCCGGATCAGATCTCCGGTTACGAGGGCGGCGCGAAGAGTGCGCAGCCAGCATGGGATGACTATATGAAATCCGCGCTGGAAGGCGTGCCGGTGCAGCCGCTGACACCGCCAGATGGCGTGGTCACCGTTAACATCGATCGCGGCACCGGCAAGTTGGCCAATGGCGGCAACTCACGTCAGGAGTACTTCATCAACGGCACGCAGCCGACGGAGTATTCGGTGCATGATGTGGGCACCACCATCATGGACAACGGCCAAAGCCACGAACTGTTCTGATCAAAAAAGCCGGCAAATTTGCCGGCTTTCTTTTTTATAGCATGATGAAATTTAGTAGCTTAAACGGCCCTGCTTCACCAGCCACTCGCGCACCATAAACAGCGCACTGACGTTACGCGCTTCGCGGAAGTCCGGTTCATCCAGCAGCGCCAGCAGATTATTCAGCGGCCAACGATGGACGATCAGCGGCTCCGGCTCATCACCTTCCAGCTTATCTTCGTACAACCCTTCCGCCACCACAATGTTCATCTTGCTGGAGAAATATGAGGGCGCCATGGTCAGCTTGCCCAGCGCTTCCAGTTTGGTGGCACCAAATCCCGCTTCTTCTTTCAGTTCGCGATCGGCCGCTTCAAAGGCGCTTTCGCCAGGATCGATCAGCCCTTTTGGAAAGCCCAGTTCGTAACTTTCCAGACCGACGGCGTACTCCTGAATCAGGATCACGTCATCGCCAATAATCGGCACAATCATCACCGCTTCACGATCGGAAGGTTTCATGCGTTCATAGACGCGGCGCGCGCCGTTGCTGAAAGCGAGATCGACCGCTTCGATAGTGAACAGGCGGGAGCGGGCCACCGCTGCCACATTGAGGATGTCAGGTTTTTTCATTGGGGTTTTCATATCAGCCTCAAACTTAGCACAACCCTGTGAAACGTGATGACGCCAGCATACCGAAGCCAGAACTATTGTGCGACACGCAGCGTAAGTAAACTATGGTGACACATATTCACTTACGGCTGCTAACAACTTCTTGTTATCTATGCAGTTAAAAATTCACAATAAGTCAACGGTGTATTGTTAAATTCAGAAAATACCGATATTTAATTGAGTCATGTCTGGTTAACATCCCGTTGAGGAATAATCTAACAAACTATAATTAAATGATTTTGCGCGTTATTTTATCTGACTTTTCCCTTGTCAGAATGACATCTGCTCGCCAAAATTGACTTGTATTGATGGATTCACCGGGAGTAAATCGTTAACGTGAAGGCAGTTTTTTGGCTGGATTGAGCAAAGCATGAGCACTTATATTGTCATTCTGGCTGTCATGCTCGCCTGTTCCCTCTTAGCAGGTATCGGCTATTGGTACGCTATGCGGCATCGTCCGCCGTTGGCGAAACCGCTGCCGTTTATCAGTCCGCCTAATCGCAAGCTCACCGACGAAGAACGTACTGCCGTTGAAAAGTACATCGCGCTCATCGCCAAACATCAGCAACACAGCAGCGCACGCTCGGCAAAGAAGTCGCGCGAACCTGAAGCGCTGACGCTCACCGCGCAAAGCAACAATGTTTATCCTGTCACCCGCTCCATCACCCGCTACGGCCTCTCTACCGACGATCCGCAGAAATGGCGCTACTACCTCGATGAAGTCGAAGTGCATCTGCCGCCGCTATGGGAACAGTACATCGCCGAAGAGAACTACGTAGAGCTGATCCGCACGCAAACGCTGCCGCTGGTGATTTCACTCAACGGCCATTCGCTGGTGAATTACGCCGTGGAACAACCGGCGCTGCCGCCGCTGGTGCGTCCGATATCCACTAACGCGTCGATTCGCAAAGAAGAGAGCGAAAACGTTGAGCTGCTGCAGGTACGCAAAGAGACCTCGGAAGAGTATCAACTGTCACGCGCCGACGGCACGCGTGAAGCGGTGGTCATCTGTTTCGCGTTCCTGCTGTTCTTCCTGAGTCTGGTGTTGCCCGGCAGCCTGATGGGCTGGATTGCCCTGCTCGGCTGCCTGATGATCGCCGTCAGCCTGTGGTTCCTCTATCGCCTCCCTGGCGCCAAAGGTTTGCACGATGTGCATTGCCTGCGCGGTGCGCCTAAGCGCTGGGGCCTGTTTGGTGAATCCAATCAGGAGCAGAGCAACATCTCGCTGGGTATTATCGATTTAATCTATCCCGCACACTGGCAGCCATATGTCGCACACGATTTAGGCCAGACCACCGACGTCGAGATGTATCTCAATCGTCAGGTGGTGCGTCAGGGTCGTTTCCTGTCGCTGCAGGACGAAGTACGTAACTTCCCGGTGCAGCGCTGGCGTAAAAATCTGGTGCTGGCATGCGGTTCGCTGCTGGTGCTGGTGATGCTGTTCACCTGGATTCCTCTCAGCATGCCGATCAAACTCAGCCTTGCGTGGGTCAAAGGCACCGAGAGCATCGAAGTGAATAGCGTGGATAAGCTGAATGCGCTGCCGCTGCATATCGGCGACAGCCTGAAAGTGGCTGGCACCGGCATGTGTTCGGTACCGGGCAATTACCAAAGCAATCGCAGCTACGCTTACATGCCGTTCGACTGCTCAGCGATTTACTGGAATAACGCCGCGCCGCTGCCACAGCCGCAATCGGACATCATCGATAAAGCCTCGGCGCTGCTCGATACCACCACGCGTCAGCTGCATCCGGAAACCAACACCGATCCCAAACTCAACCCGCAGCTGGCCTCGGCGATTCAAAAATCCGGCATGATTCTGCTGGATGACTTCTCCGATTTGGTGCTGAAAACCCAGGATTTGTGCAGCCAGCAGCAGGATTGTGTACGCCTGAAAAATGCGCTGGTGAATCTCGGCAACGCCAAAGATTGGGATTCACTGATTCACCGCGCGGATTCCGGCAAGCTGAATGGCATGAACGTGCTGCTGCGTCCGGTGAGTGCCGAAGCGCTGGAAAATCTGGTGAACACCGCCACGTCCAGCTTCTTCGCGCGTGAAACGCGTCGCGCGGCGGAAAACCTTAACAGCCCGCCGCCGGGTGGCTTCCTGATTGTCAGTGATGAAGGTCGTCAGATGGTGACGCAGCCGCAACCGTCGGTCGCGCTGTTTGATCTTGATGCACCTTCACAATGGCGCGAACTGCAACGCATGTCCGGCATGCTGCTGCACACGCCGTTCGCCGCCAGCGGTATCATCACCAGCATTACTACCGATGCCAACGGCACACGCCATATCGCGCTGCATAACGAGCCGGATGCCATGGCGCAGTGGCGCTATTTGGGTACCGCGCTGTTGATGCTGGTGCTGATTGCCAGCGCGGTGATCAACGGCTTGCTGGCGCTGCGTCGTATTCATCGTAATCGCCTGCGCATGGCGGAAATTCAGCAGTATTACGACAAGTGCTTCAACCACAATATGAACACTATGCAGAGCGTGCGCTCGCTGTTCTGAGCCCTTCCCTTCTGTGCTACCCTGTCGCCCACTTTTTTGCGGCGAGAAAGAAAATGCAGGTTACGCTTAACTGGTCAGAGATTGATACCGTGCTGCTGGATATGGACGGCACCTTGCTCGATCTCGCTTTCGACCGCCACTTCTGGCTGGAACACGTGCCGGAAACCCTGAGCCGCGAACGCGCCATCACGCTGGGCGAAGCGCATCAGCTGATTGAGCAGAAGTATCAGGCCGTGGTGCATACGCTAAACTGGTATTGTCTTGATTACTGGTCGCAGGAGCTGGCGCTGGATATTCGCGCCATGACGTGGGAAAAGCGCCACCGTGCGGCGATGCGTGAAGATACGCTGCCGCTGTTGCAGGCGCTGCGTGCCGCAGGTAAACGCACCATTCTGCTGACCAATGCGCATCCCTACAATCTGGATGTGAAACTGGCGCAGACCGGATTGGCTGCCCACCTTGATTTATTACTTTCCACCCATACCTTTGGATATCCGAAAGAGGATCCGCGTCTCTGGCAGGCCGTTCAGCAACATACTGCGTTTGACAGCGCGCGCACGCTATTCATTGATGACAGCGAAGCGATTCTGGATGCAGCGACAAGTTGGGGCATTCGCTGGTGCTTAGGCGTCAGCAATCCGGATTCCGGTCGGCCCGATCAATCTTTCCAGCGTCATCCGGCGGTACGCGATTATCGTCAATTGTGTGAGACGCTGCGTTAAAGCAGGAGCCGCAATACCATGAAAGAGAAAGTGAGCGAAGGCGTGCGCCTCGATAAATGGCTGTGGGCCGCTCGGTTCTATAAAACGCGTGCCATCGCCCGAGAAATGATTGAAGGCGGCAAAGTGCACTACAACGGCCAGCGCAGCAAGCCAAGCAAACTGGTGGAGCTGAATGCCGAATTAACGCTGCGTCAGGGCAACGATGAGCGCACGGTGGTGATCACCGCAGTGACCGATCAGCGCCGCCCGGCCAGCGAAGCCCAGGCGCTGTATGCCGAAACCGCCGCCAGCATCGACAAGCGTGAGAAAACCGCACTGGCGCGCAAGATGAATTCCTTAACTATGCCGCACCCCGATCGCCGCCCGGATAAAAAAGAGCGCCGCGATCTGATGAAATTTAAATTGTCGGGCGATAAATAACGCGCCCCAACGAGAGAAACACTATGTCTACAAACGATCAACTGCACCGTTACCTGTTCGAAAACGTCGCCGTGCGCGGCCAACTGGTAAACGTGACCGAAACCTGGCGTGAAATCGTCGAAAATCACGACTACGTTGAGCCGGTAAAAACCTTGCTGGGCGAGCTGCTGGTGGCCACCAGCCTGCTGACGGCAACGCTGAAGTTTGACGGTGATATCACGGTGCAGCTGCAGGGCGACGGTCCGCTGACGCTGGCGGTGATCAACGGTAATAACCGTCAGGAGTTGCGTGGCGTGGCGCGCGTGCAAGAAGACGCGGAGATCGCACCGGGCAGCAGCCTGAAAGAGATGGTCGGCAACGGCTATCTGGTGATCACCATCTCGCCAGAGAAAGGCGAGCGCTATCAAGGCGTGGTTGGCCTGGAAGCGGATACGCTGGCGGGTTGTCTGGAAGATTACTTCATGCGTTCTGAGCAGCTGCCAACGCGCCTGTTTATTCGCACCAGCGACAAAGGCGCAGCCGGTATTCTGCTGCAGGTGCTGCCAGCGCAAGAGCCGAGCCTTGATGATTTCAATCACCTCGCTACGCTGACCGAAACCGTGAAGAGCGAAGAGTTAATCGAATTGCCCGCCACCGACGTATTGTGGCGTCTGTACCATCAGGAAGAAGCCACGGTGTTTGACCCAACGCCGGTGAGCTTTAAGTGCACCTGTTCACGCGAGCGCTGTGGCGAAGTGCTGAGCACGCTACCAGTGGAAGAAGTAAACGAAATCCTCGAAGAGGATGGCGAAATCGACATGAATTGCGACTATTGCAATTCGCATTACGTGTTCGATGCGGTGGATATTGCCGCCCTTCGCAACGCGCCAACCAACAACAGCGATCAAGTGCATTAATTATCTGCCGGGCGGTTCATCCGCCCGCTTTCCTGCTGAACGTATCCCTATCATTTATCACGGTTATTAGCTAAATAACGCTGACTTTAGTTTCATAAGTGGCAGATTTCTCTACTTGTCACGTTCCAGCTCGCATTTCTGACTATCTTCTCTTTTCCGCCGTGCTCAGAAGAGTACACTGCGCGCGATCTGCCCTGCGTGGCTATGCAGGCAGGCAGCAGAATCACCCCATAAAAAATATGCAGTAACAGATACCGATTAAAGGAGCAGTCACATGCGCGTTAACGGCCTGACATCGCAAGACCTCGCCTCTATGGGCATCAGCGGCACCACCGAAGTGGTGTATAACCCTGATTTCGACACCCTGTTTCAGGAAGAAACTCGCCCAGAGCTGGAAGGTTATGCGCGAGGCATTCTGACGCAGAGCGGTGCTATTGCCGTGGATACCGGCATCTTCACGGGTCGCTCGCCAAAAGATAAGTACATCGTTCGGGATGACACCACGCGCGACACGCTGTGGTGGAACGATGTCGGCAACGGCAAGAATGATAACCAGCCGCTGTCACAGGAAACCTGGCAGGCGTTGAAAGATCGCTGCACCCAGCAGCTTTCCGGCAAACGTCTGTTTGTGATCGATGCGTTCTGCGGTGCCAATCCCGACACGCGCCTCAGCGTGCGCTTCGTGATGGAAGTGGCCTGGCAAGCGCACTTCGTTAAAAACATGTTTATCCGCCCGAGCGAAGCCGAATTGGCTGACTTCAAACCGGATTTCGTGGTGATGAACGCCGCGCAGTGCACCAATCCAGACTGGCAGGCGCAAGGTCTACACTCCGAGAACTTCGTCGCCTTCAACCTGACCGAGCGCATGCAGCTGATTGGCGGCACCTGGTACGGCGGCGAGATGAAGAAAGGTCTGTTCGCCATCATGAACTACCTGCTGCCGCTGAAAGGCATCGCTTCGATGCATTGTTCGGCTAACGTCGGTAAAGCGGGCGATGTGGCCGTGTTCTTCGGCCTGTCCGGTACCGGCAAAACCACTTTGTCCACCGATCCGGATCGCCAGCTGATTGGCGATGACGAACACGGCTGGGATGACGATGGCGTGTTTAACTTTGAAGGTGGCTGCTACGCCAAAACCATCAACTTGTCTGAGCAGGCGGAGCCGGAAATCTACCGCGCGATTCGTCGCGATGCGCTGCTGGAAAACGTGGTGGTGCGCGCCGATGGCAGCGTGGATTATGCGGACGGCAGCAAGACCGAGAACACCCGCGTCTCGTATCCGATTGAGCATATCGAAAACATCGTGCAGCCGGTGTCCAAAGCGGGCCACGCCAAGCGGGTGATTTTCCTCACCGCTGATGCCTTTGGCGTACTGCCGCCGGTTTCACGCTTAACGCCGGAACAGACGCAATATCACTTCCTGTCTGGCTTTACCGCCAAACTGGCCGGTACCGAGCGCGGCGTTACGCAGCCAACGCCCACCTTCTCCGCCTGTTTCGGCGCGGCGTTCCTGACGCTGCACCCCACGCAATATTCCGACGTGCTGGTGAAGCGGATGGAAGCGGCAGGTGCGCAGGCGTATCTGGTGAATACCGGCTGGAACGGCAGCGGCAAGCGCATTTCGTTGAAAGACACGCGCGCCATCATCAACGCGATTCTGGCCGGTGAGCTGGATGAGGTTGAGACTGAAACCTTGCCGGTGTTCAACCTGCAGATGCCTAAAGTTCTGCCGCAGGTGGATAGCGCGATTCTCGATCCGCGCCGCAGCTGGCCGACAGAAGCGGCCTGGCAGCAAGCCGCGCAGGATCTGGCGCAGCGCTTTATTATGAACTTTGAGAAGTATACCGATAACGATGCGGGTAAAGCGCTAGTTCAGGCGGGTCCGCAGTTGTGATGTGAAACCCGGTGGGCATAAATGCCCGCCGGGTATCACGCACTATGATTAATACTCACCACCGCCGTACTGCTATTACCTTCCGGAATCGGCAACCAGGCACGAATCCGTAATCCGCCGCGATCGCTATCACCAATCTCCAGCGAACCTTCATGCGCATCGATAATACGCTGCACAATCGCTAAACCGAGGCCGGTGCCGCTGGTGCTGCGCGCGCTGTCGCCGCGCACAAACGGCTGGAACAGATGCTGCAGCTGATCCGGCTCGATGCCCGGACCATCATCTTCCACCTGGAACCATGCGCGGTTCAGCTCCTTGCCGCTGCTGACCTTAATCCATCCGTTGCCATAACGCGCTGCGTTGACCACCAGATTCGCCAGCGCGCGCTTGATGGATAGCGGGTTGATATCCAGCATCAACTCCTCGGACATCACCGCGTTCTCAATTTCACGCTCGTAGCCGCTCTCTGCCGCCACCACTTCGCCCAGCACGCTGTTCAGGTCGGCGCGTTCGGTCTGCATCTCCTGACCGGTACGCAGATAATCGATGAACTGCTCGATGATCGCGTTGCACTCTTCGATATCTTTGTTGATCGACTCCGCCAGATAACCATCCTGCTCGCCCATCATCTCAGTAGCGAGACGAATACGCGTTAACGGCGTACGCAAGTCATGGCTGACCCCCGCCATCAGCAAGGTACGATCGTCAGCCAACTGCTTCACACCGGCCGCCATCTGGTTAAACGCCCGCGTCACCGAACGCACTTCCGACGCGCCATATTCACGTAGCGGCGGCGGAATAATGCCTTTACCAACCTGTAACGCCGCATGCTCCAGATCCACCAAGGGTCGGTTCTGAATACGGATAAACAGCCAGGCGCCGCCAATCGCCAGCAGCATAATCGCCAGCGTGTAGCGGAACAGCGGTGAGAAGTCGCCCTGATGGATTTCGGTGAGCGGCACGCGCACCCAGATATCTGGCGACAGCCAGGTTTTCAGCCACACCACCGGCGAGTTTTTATTCACCTCGACACGGACATCGGTGGGACCGCCCAGCTGCTGGCCCATCTGCTCACTGAGAAATTCGTAATGTTGCGCCCAGCGCAAACCGCTCTCTTCCGCCGCCGCGTTGGTATACAACGAGATGCCCAGCTCACGATAAATTTCGCGTCGGAAGGCCGGCGGCACTTCCAACTGCGTTCCATCTTCCAGCTGCAGCCGATCGGTCATCAACATACGCACTTCGTACGCGAGGACCTTATTGAACTGCTGCAAGCTGGGAAGAATGGCGAAATTGAGCACCACCAAATAGGTTGTTACCAGGCTGACGAACAGCAAGGTAACAATCAATAACAAGGTGCGGGCAAACGAACTGCGGGGTGAGAAGCGCAATCGCCTCATGCTTTGCTGCCGTCCGGAACGAATACGTAGCCAAGACCCCAAACGGTCTGAATGTAACGTGGATGCGCCGGGTCTTCTTCCACCATGCGGCGCAGACGCGAAATCTGTACGTCGATGGAGCGTTCCATGGCGCTGTATTCACGGCCACGTGCCAGGTTCATCAGCTTATCGCGCGATAACGGCTCACGCGGATGGCTGACCAGCGCTTTCAGCACGGCAAACTCACCGCTGGTCAGCGGCATTGGCTCATCTTCACGGAACATCTCGCGGGTGCCGAGGTTCAGCTTAAATTTACCGAACGCAATAACCGCTTCTTCCTGCGAAGGCGCGCCTGGCAATTCATTGGCCTGACGACGCAGTACGGCACGAATACGCGCTAGCAGCTCGCGCGGGTTAAACGGTTTTGGAATGTAGTCATCCGCGCCGATTTCCAGACCGACGATACGATCCACTTCCTCGCCTTTCGCGGTGACCATGATAATCGGCATCGGGTTGCTTTGACTGCGCAAACGGCGGCAGATAGACAAACCATCTTCGCCCGGCAACATCAAATCAAGCACCATCAAGTGGAAGGATTCGCGGGTTAACAGTCGATCCATTTGCTCGGCGTTGGCAACGCTACGCACCTGAAAGCCCTGCTCGGTGAGATAGCGCTCCAGCAACGCACGCAAACGCATATCATCATCGACGACCAGAATTTTGTAGTTCTCTTGCATGTTCAACTCCCAAAGGCGCCATTGCCTGAGCCAATATTGTTAAAAAAAGAGGCCTCAGTGTGACAGTCATTAATGGTTTATATTCTAGCCGAAATTGTTACAAAGCATATTAAACAGCAGCTTATATTTATTTTTAGCCCTGAAATGCGCTTCGCTTCGCGTTTTTTATCTGTGCTTTCAAGCCGCTTAGCGCTTATCTGAAAATTTGGCGCATTTTCTTTCTGTTACTGGTTCATGACAAAAAATCCCGCCGCCAGCGAGGCGCTCAGGGCGATTTGGCTTAAGGTGATGGTGTGGAATACGCTTTCAGTGTGCGGAGGACAGCATAAAATCCCGTGATTTCGCTTTCGGCCCCGCAACTGCTCTCGGAACAATTCCACGACGAAAACAAACAAGGCCAGCATTAAATAAAGGCTGATAAATCAGGCAATAAACAGCCCTTTCTTCTCACCACGCGATCTCTGACACTGCGGCTATTGAGTTCATGTGGAGAGAGAAAAATGAAAAAAAACCTAATTCTGCTGGGCGCACTGGTACTGACCAGCTTCACTCAGGTTCAGGCGGCGACCAGTGCAGGCGAAGCAGCTGGCGCGCAAGCATCCACCACGGCGAAAGGTAACTCAGACGCGATCGGTGTTGGCGCCGTGGGCGCACTGCTCGGCGTGGCGCTGGCGACCATGGGCGGCGGCGATAAAGGCGGCAGCGGCACCTCAACCACCACCGCAACCCAAGCCGGTAAATAATGTCAATCGCAGGGTCGCCATTCGTGGCGACCGCTTCACCCTTAGCAGACCATTCATAACGCCCCGCTATGGCGTCTCTTTCACATATTCAATGCTGTTAACGAACCACAACTTCTGCCCTTCCGGCGTGTTGACCACCACTTCGTCATCCACTTCTTTCTTGATCAGCGCGCGCGCCATCGGCGAATCAATTGAGATGTACTCTTTCATCGTCTCGCCATAAATTTCATCCGGGCCAACAATGCGGAAGCGCTTCACATCGCCCTGCTCATTCTCCACTCGCACCCAGGCACCAAAGAACACTTTGCCCTCCTGCTGCGGCGCGTAATCCACAATTTTCAGATCGGCGAGGCATTTGCGCAGATAGCGCACCCGGCGATCGATCTGGCGCAGCAGACGCTTGTTGTAGGTGTAATCGGCGTTTTCGGAGCGATCGCCGAGGCTGGCCGCCCATGAGACGATTTTGGTCACTTCCGGACGCTTTTCATTCCACAAATGGTCGTGTTCGGCACGCAGCTTGTTATAGCCTTCGCGGGTAATCAGTTGGGTTTTCATGACTTCAACTCGTGGTGACGGCGGTTCTTCGCAGCAAAGAGGCTAACAATAAGCGACCGATTGACCATCAGCAAGATTGCGCGCGCTGCATTCAGAAAAAGACGGATTCACGGGCCACCGGCTGGCAATTTTCGGCCTCATTCCGTATAACTGTCCGCTATTTCCAACCCTGTGTAAGCATTGTTAATGATGATGAAAGATTCACTGAGCCAGATTATCGCAGGCGAGCTGAAGGCACGCGCCGACCAGGTTGATGCTGCCGTTCGCTTACTTGATGAAGGGAACACCGTGCCGTTTATCGCACGTTATCGTAAGGAAGTGACCGGCGGACTCGATGACACCCAGCTGCGTTTGCTGGAGAGCCGTCTGAGTTATCTGCGCGAGCTGGACGATCGTCGCCAGTCGATTCTGAAATCCATCGACGAACAGGGCAAACTCACGCCTGAACTCGCCACCGCCATCAACAGCACGCTGAATAAAACCGAGCTGGAAGACCTTTACCTGCCGTACAAACAGAAGCGCCGTACGCGCGGACAGATCGCCATTGAAGCCGGTCTGGAACCGCTGGCCGACACGCTGTGGCAGGATCCATCGCAGGATCCGGAGCAGCTGGCCGCCAGCTACGTTGATGCCGACAAAGGTGTCGCCGACGTGCGCGCTGCGCTGGATGGCGCGCGCTATATCCTGATGGAGCGCTTTGCCGAAGACGCCACGCTGCTGGCGAAAGTGCGTGAATATCTGTGGAAGAACGCGCATGTGGTAGCACGCGTGGTGGAAGGTAAAGAGGAAGAAGGCGCGAAATTCCGCGACTACTTCGATCACCACGAAGCGCTGAGCGGCGTTCCGTCGCACCGTGCGCTGGCAATGTTCCGTGGCCGCAACGAAGGCGTATTGCAGCTGTCGCTGAATGCCGATCCGCAGTTCGACGAAGCCCCGCGTGAAAGTTATGGCGAAACGCTGATTGCCGAACACCTCAAGCTGCGCCTGAATAACGCACCGGCGGATAGCTGGCGTAAAGCGGTGGTGAGCTGGACCTGGCGCATCAAAGTGCTGCTGCACCTCGAAACCGAATTGATGGGCACTATTCGTGAACGCGCCGAAGATGAAGCCATCAACGTGTTTGCCCGTAACTTGCACGATCTGCTGATGGCCGCGCCTGCCGGCATGCGCGCCACCATGGGCCTCGATCCGGGCTTGCGTACCGGTGTGAAAGTTGCGGTGGTGGATGCCACCGGCAAGCTGGTCGCGACCGATACTATTTACCCGCATACTGGTCAGGCGGCGAAAGCGGCGACGGCCGTGGCCGCGCTGTGCGCCAAACATCAGGTTGAACTGGTGGCGATTGGTAACGGCACCGCCTCGCGCGAAACCGAGCGTTTCTTCCTCGACGTGCAGAAGCAGTTCCCACAAATCAACGCGCAGAAAGTGATTGTCAGCGAAGCCGGTGCATCGGTCTATTCCGCATCTGAGCTGGCGGCGCTGGAGTTCCCGGATCTCGACGTGTCGATTCGTGGCGCGGTTTCCATCGCACGTCGCCTGCAGGACCCGCTCGCCGAGCTGGTGAAGATCGATCCGAAATCGATCGGTGTAGGCCAATATCAGCACGACGTCAGCCAAAGCCAGCTGGCGAAGAAGCTGGATGCGGTGGTGGAAGACTGCGTGAACGCCGTCGGTGTCGATCTCAACACTGCATCTGTGGCGCTGCTCACCCGCGTGGCCGGTTTGACCCGCATGATGGCGCAGAATATTGTCAGCTGGCGCGATGAAAATGGCCGCTTCCAGAACCGTCAGCAACTGCTGAAGGTGAGCCGCCTCGGGCCGAAAGCCTTTGAGCAGTGCGCGGGCTTCCTGCGTATCAACCACGGCGACAACCCGCTGGATGCCTCAACCGTGCACCCGGAAGCCTATCCGCTGGTCGAGCGCATTCTGGCCGCCACCGAGCAGGCGCTGAATGAGTTGATGGGCAATCCAGGCGGTCTGCGCGATCTCAATGCACGCGACTTCACCGATGAGCGCTTCGGCTTGCCAACGGTTACAGACATCATCAAAGAGCTGGAAAAACCAGGCCGCGATCCGCGTCCGGAGTTTAAAACCGCGCAATTTGCTGAAGGCGTGGAAACGCTTAACGATCTGCTGCCGGGCATGGTGCTGGAAGGCGCCGTCACCAACGTCACCAACTTCGGTGCTTTCGTCGATATCGGCGTGCATCAGGATGGTTTGGTGCACATCTCTTCCCTTTCCGACAAGTTCGTTGAAGATCCGCATCAGGTGGTGAAGGCGGGCGATATCGTCAAAGTGAAGGTGATGGAAGTGGATATGCAGCGTAAGCGTATTGCGCTCACCATGCGTCTGGATGAGCAGCCCGGTGAAAGTAATGCGCGCGGCGGCGGCAACCGCAGCGCGGGCAAAGAAAACGCTCGCCCGGCAGCCAACAACAAAGGCCGTGGCAAACCGGCCAGCGCTCCGGCGGGCAACAGCGCCATGGGTGATGCGCTCGCCGCCGCCTTCAAAAAACGTTAAGTTCCTGCCTTAAACACGCGCGGAGACATCCCGTCTCCGCGCGCATACCGCCTTGATAAATCTGCTCGTCCATCTACGCTTTGAAAAAATGACCTGCCGCGTGGCCCTGCGATCCAATGGATATTATCAACGCCTTAATCGATGAGATTTATCACGGCAGCTTTCCGGTCGCGGCACGTGAACGCCTGCTTTCGCACATTCGTGCCGCGCGCGATACGGTTAAACTGCCGCGCAAGGCGCACTGGGATGAGAAAGATGTGGTGCTGATCACTTACGCCGATCAGTTCCGTGAACCCGAACAGCCAACCCTCGCCAGCTTCTCGCGTTTTTATCAGCAGCATCTGCAATCCACTTTCAGCCTGGTGCATCTGTTGCCGTTTTTTCCCTACTCTTCGGACGATGGCTTCTCGGTTATCGACTATCACCAGGTCAATCCGATCTGCGGCGACTGGCAGCACATCAGCGCACTGCACCGCGAGACGCGCCTGATGTTTGATTTTGTCTGCAACCACATGTCGGCGCACAGCCGCTGGTTTCAGCACTTTATGGCGCTGGATCCCGGTTGGGATGATTTCTTTATCAGCATGCCGCCCGCCACCGATCTTAGCGCGGTGACGCGTCCACGCACCTCGCCGCTACTGACGCCGTTTGCAATGGCCAACGGCGAAACACGCTATATCTGGACCACCTTCAGCGCCGACCAAATCGACCTCAACTTTGGCAATCCGGAAGTGCTGATTCGCATGGTTGATGTGCTGCTCGATTACCTGATCAAAGGCGCGGATTATGTGCGGCTCGACGCGGTCGGCTACATGTGGAAAACGCCGGGCACTAACTGCATTCACCTGCCGAAAACGCATCAGCTGGTGAAGCTGTTTCGCGCCATCGCCAATGAAGTCGCGCCCGGCACGGTGATCGTCACAGAAACCAACGTGCCGCATAAAGACAACATCAGCTATTTCGGCAACGGCAAAGATGAAGCGCAAATGGTGTATCAGTTTTCGCTGCCGCCGCTGGTGCTGCACGCCATTCATTCCGGATCGGCACGTGCGCTGCGTCAGTGGGCCAGCACGCTGGATTTGGGCGGCGGCACCACCACTTTCTTTAACTTTCTCGCCTCGCACGATGGCATTGGATTGAATCCGGCACGCGGCATTTTGTCGGAAGTGGAGATTGTGGCGTTGGTGCGCGATTTGGCGCTGGAAGGCGCGCTGGTCTCGTACAAGAACAATGCTGATGGCACCACTAGCCCATACGAAATCAACGTTACCTATTTTGATGCGCTTAATCAGCAAGACGATGACGATGACACGCGGCTGCGTCGCTTCCTGTTGGCGCACGCCATTCTGCTGTCGTTTCCCGGCGTACCGGCGATCTACATCCAAAGCATTCTCGGCTCGCGCAACGATAACGACGGCGTGCGCGCGGCGGGTCACAACCGCGCCATCAATCGTCAGAAATACGACCTGCATGAAATGGAGCAGTGGATTAGCGGCGGCAATCCGCTACGTCAGCAGGTGTATGAACGCCTTAGCGCACTGATTCAGCTACGTACCCGACAATCCGCATTTCATCCCGATAACCCGATGACGCTGCTGGAGAGCGAGAATACCTTGCTGATGCTGCGTCGCCATCAGCCGGACAGCGAAGAGGGTTTGCTGTGCGTGTTTAATCTCAGCAGTCATGACGTGACGACGCAATTACCGCTGACGCGGCTTGTGCAGGATGTGATTAGCGGGGAAAAGCTGGATGGCAGCCAGCCTTTGACGCTGGCTGCGTGGCAGTTTATGTGGCTGCGGTAAACTCCGTGATCAGCTGCGTAAATTCATCCGGGTGAGAAATGAAAGGCGCATGCGCGGCTTTCTCCATTACCACCGAGGATGAATCTGGCCAGCGAGCATCCAGTTCTTCTGCGATACGACGCGGCACCAGCCCATCGAGATAGCCGTAAATGCGCAGGAACGGCAACGGCAGATCGTCGAGCGCGACACGAAGATCATCCTGACGCAAAATCTCTAATCCCCCTTCCAGCACCTCAACCGACGGCATCGGCTGCGATAACACCACTTCTTTGAGCTGACGTGCATCCTGCCGCGCATTTTCCGTGCCCATGGTTTGCAGCGCCAAAAAACGCTCCACGGTGCGCTGGAAATCAGTACTCAGCTGCTGCTGAAAACTTTGCAGCGTTTCGGGCTTAATCCCCGGCCATTCATCACGTGCGGTAAAACACGGCGATGAGGCGACTGTGATCAGCGCTGCAACGCGCTGCGGCTGGGTTAACGCCAGCTGGCTAGCAACTAATCCGCCCAGCGACCAGCCTAGCAGCACTGCGCGATCGGGTAACTGTGGCAACAACTGTTGCGCCATTTCCGCTAAGGTCAGCGGCCCAAAATCCTGGCTGCGGCCAAAGCCCGGCAGATCCACCAGATGCAGGCGAAAATGCGGGCTGAGTCGCGGAATCATGTTTTGCCACACTTCGGCATTCAAACCCCAGCCGTGCAGCAGCACAAGATCGCGATCGCCCGTGCCTGCGGTGTGCCAGTAAAGCGAACTCATCGGTTACACTCCGGAAAAGTGAAAAGGAGGTCGCTATGCTACCAATCCCGGCACTGTGTTGGCTATGCCGCCTGCCGCTGCAGATTGCCAGCCACGGTTTGTGCAGCCGCTGCGTACAGCAAATTCCGCGCCTGCCGGAACTCTGTCCGTGCTGCGGGTTACCGGCCAGCGGAACTCAACCTTGCGGGCGCTGCCTGCGTCGCCCGCCGCCATGGCAGAGCTTAAGCTGCGTCAGCGATTACCTGCCGCCGCTGAGTGATTGGGTACAGCAGCTGAAGTTTTCTCGCGTAACCGCACTCAGAGTGATGCTGGCGCGGCTGATTTTGTTAAAATTGTTAACAATGCGTCGTGATTACCGGCTGCCGCGTGTAGATTTGGTGCTGAGCGTACCGCTGCATCGTCGACGCGCCTGGCAACGCGGCTACAATCAGGCGGCGCTGCTGGCAAAACCGCTGGCTCGCTGGCTGGGCTGTGACTATCGCGAAGGGGTCAAGCGTATACGACACGGCGCGGTCCAGCATTTATTGAGCGCCAGCGCGCGCAAAAAGAATCTGCGCGGTGCCTTTCGCCTTGAAATACCGGTGCGCGGACGCCATATCCTGCTTATCGACGATGTTGTGACGACCGGAAGTACCGTGGCGGAAATTAGCCGCATCCTGCTGGCGCAAGGCGCGGCCAGCGTACACATTGGTTGCCTGTGCCGTACCTTGTAGAGCGTCGGTGTTGGGCGTATTATAACCAAGTAATTTAGTCAACTATTGAGCAATCGCCATGATCGTTATTACTGATGCTGCGCAAGAGCACTTCTCAAAATTGCTGTCCAAACAAGAAGATGGCACTCAGATTCGCGTATTCGTCATTAATCCGGGTACGCCAACCGCAGAATGCGGTGTTTCTTACTGCCCACCCGATGCAGTAGAAGCGACTGATACCGAATTTAAGTTCGAAAAACTGTCCGCCTATGTTGATGAACTGAGCGCACCGTACCTCGATGACGCGGAAATCGACTTTGTTACCGACAACCTCGGTTCGCAGCTGACGCTGAAAGCGCCAAACGCCAAAATGCGTAAAGTCTCTGACGATGCGCCGATGGTGGAACGCGTGGAATATCTGCTGCAAGCGCAGATTAACCCGCAGCTGGCTGGCCACGGTGGTCGCGTATCGCTGATGGAAATCACCGATGACGGCATCGCCATTCTGCAATTCGGCGGTGGCTGCAACGGTTGCTCGATGATCGACGTGACGCTGAAAGATGGCATCGAGAAAGAGCTGCTGGCAGCCTTCCCTGAGCTGAAAGGCGTGCGTGATTTGACCGAGCACCAGCGCGGCGAACACTCGTACTACTGATTTAGCACGCGGCAGCGACCCGACGCTGCCGCGCGTTCTCTAACGCTTCCTGCGCCCTGTATTGACCGCAGTTAGCAAGCCCGGCACTTTTCCTCTGAACATCTCTTCTAATGTGACGCTTAACTTGCGCCGCCAGTTCGGATATTCATCTACCGTGCCCGGCACGTTGACCGGCGAGGTCATAGCCAGCCAATCCTCTGGTTGCAGCCCCAGTAATGCGCTGTCAGTCCGTGCAAGATAGCGGTGGAAGCCGCGATTGAGTAGCGGTGTGAAGGATACTCGGCTGGCCACTTTACTTTGGCGTGCAGGCAACGTATTCATCTGATGCAGCGCATCCAACAGCGCCTGTTTTTGTTTATCCCTTTGTCCCAGCAAGGGAATCAACACGCTCTCTTTGTACAAGCCCAGTTTGTGCCCCAGAGAAAGATCCTTAAATCCCCAGAATCCCGCCAGCGTCGGCAAATCATGGGTACTGGCGCTGGCAATCGACTGCGCGGGATACTCGTGCGGCTGACGGTAACTGCCATCGCCGTGCTGCTCGAAGAACAACACTTTCCACGAGAAAATGCCGCTGTTGCGCAGCAGGCTGACGATTTCTTTCGGCACCGTACCGAGATCTTCGCCGATCACCATGCAGCGATGGCGCTGACTCTCCAGCGCGAGGATCGCCAGCAGATCGTGCACCGGATACGCCACGTAAGCGCCTTTATCCGCGCTTTCGCCGTAGGGGATCCACCACAAACGCAGCAACGCCATGACGTGATCGATGCGCAGTGCGCCGCAGTCGCGCATGTTGGCGCGCAGCAGATCGATAAACGGCTGATAGCCACGCGCACGCATCACATGCGGATCGAGCGGCGGCAAACTCCAGTTTTGTCCCTGCGGACCGAGACGATCCGGCGGCGCGCCGACGGATGCACCAAGCTTGTAAAGCTCCGGATCCTGCCAGGTTTCCGCGCTACCCTGCGCCACGCCGACCGCCAGGTCGCGATATAATCCCACTTCCATACCAAGTTCCTGGCTGATCTGACAGCAGATGGCGAACTGCTCTTGCGCTACCCACTGCAACCAACTCCAGAACTGAATCTCATCTTCGTGCTGCGCGCACCATTGCTGCACCTCCGGCAACAAGGCATTGCGCCAGCCTTCCGGCCAGTTCGCCCAGCCCCATTCATCGGGATGTTGCTGGCTGCGCTCGGCAAGAATGCCATCAAACGCCGCCTGATAACGCAGATGATCGCCGCCCTCGACGATAAATTGCTGGAACGAAGCATCGTCAGCGGCGCGAGGCTGAAAGCGCTGCCAGGCAAAGCGCAGCGCGGTCAATTTCAGTTCGGCCACCGCGCTGTAATCGACAAACTCGGCCGCGCGCGCTTGCTCCAGCGCCTGGCGTGTTTTCGCCCTTGCCCACCAACGCTGGGCTGACTGGCTGCGCTGGAAATCTTCCAGCCGATTAACGTCGATATACAACACGTTGAGCCAGCGGCGCGAGGTTGGGCTGTAAGGACTGGCGTTTTCTGGCTGTGCAGGATAAAGCGCATGCAAAGGATTGAGGCCGACAAAATCACCGCCATAATCGGCGACCTTCTCCAGCATGTGCGCTAAGTCGCCGAAATCACCGATGCCCCAATTGTCATCCGATCGCAACGTGTAAAGCTGCACCAGCGCGCCCCACAGTTTCTCGCCTTGCTCGATGGATTCGGGGATAAAGCAACGTCGTGGCGCGATGATAATGCGCGTCTGCCACTGCTGGCGGCCTTTGCGCAATGTGAGCAGGTGATAACCTTGTGACAGACGCGGCGGCAGCGTGAGCAATTCGCCGCCCTGCACCTCGCCGCTGAAGCTTTTGCCCTGTTCGGTTTGCAGCTGCCAGGAAAAAGTGCCGCTGCCTTGTGGCGTCAATTGGCGTTTGCTGCGTGCGGCAAAGACCTGCACCGGCGGCAGCGGTGGCGCTTTGCCGGTGGGCGTTTCCATGACCGCCAGCAACGCGCGTTTGGTCTCATCACTGATAGTTTCCGACTCGCCATGCGCATTAATAAAGCGCAGCGAAATGCCAGCATCCTGTGCCGCCTGATCCAGCTTGTTAAGCGTCATTGCTTCTCCGAAATTTGTAGGGTCGCCATTCATGGCGACCGAAATATCGATTATCGTGCCGTCTGCCAAATCCGCTGCTGGTAATCGCGAATCGAGCGGTCAGAACTGAAACGGCCAGTATGTGCGGTATTCAGAATGGCCGCGCGCGTCCAGGCGTCCTGATTCTTCCACAACGCTTCCACCTGCTGCTGTGCGGCGATGTAGGCATCAAAGTCAGCCAGCACCAGCCAGGGATCGCCATTTTTGGTCAGGCTCTGCAGCATCAAGTCAAACGCGTGCTTATCGCCGTCGCTGAACTTGCCCTTCTCCAGCTCCTTCAGCAATCCATCCAGATAAGGATTTTGTTTGCGCAGCTTTTTCGGACTGTAGCCGCCCGCTTTCAGCGCCTTCACTTCGTCCACGCTGTTGCCGAAGATAAAGATATTCTTCGCGCCCACCGCTTCGGCAATCTCCACATTAGCGCCGTCCAGCGTGCCAATGGTGAGCGCACCATTGAGCGCCAGCTTCATATTGCCGGTGCCGGACGCTTCATAACCGGCGGTAGAAATCTGCTCGGAGAGATCGGCGGCCGGAATCATCAACTCTGCGGCGGTGATGCGGTAATCCGGGATAAACACCACTTTGAGGCGATCGCCGACGCGCGGATCGTTGTTAATCACCTCCGCCACTTTGTTGATGGCATAGATGATGTTTTTGGCGAGGTAATAGCCGGGCGCGGCTTTGGCGCCAAACAGGAACACGCGCGGCACAAAGTCGGGGTTATCCGGGTTATCGCGCAGCTGGCGATAGCAGTGCAGCATATGCAGCAAACTGAGGTGCTGACGTTTGTACTCGTGCAGCCGCTTGATCTGTACGTCAAACAGCGCATCCGGATTGATATCAATGCCGGT
Organism: Pantoea trifolii; assembly: GCF_024506435.1. Lineage (NCBI taxonomy): Bacteria > Pseudomonadati > Pseudomonadota > Gammaproteobacteria > Enterobacterales > Erwiniaceae > Pantoea > Pantoea trifolii. The sequence goes on from NZ_JANIET010000001.1 coordinate 3,887,576, forward strand.
CACGCGCTTGATGTAGAGCGTTAAGCGCTGCTTGTTTTGCTGCTTGATGTCGCGGAACTGCTGACGAAACGCTTTTTTGCGGGCAAACGGTGCCAGCCACGCCAGCGCATCAAGATCGTTGGCCCACTCAACCTGCAAGCTGTCATCAATCAGCGTCGATAGCAGCGGGTTGCATTGTTTTAACCAGCGGCGCGGCGTAATGCCGTTGGTGACGTTATGAAATTTGTTCGGCCACAGCCGGTGATATTCCGGGAACAGATCTTTCACCACCAGCTCGGAGTGCAGCGCCGCCACGCCGTTGACGGCGAAACAGCTCACCACGCACAGATTCGCCATGCGCACCTGACCGTCAGCCACCACCGCCAGCTTGTGCCAGGTGGCTTTGTCATCCGGCCACTGTTGCTTCACCACCTTTTTCAGGCGGCGATTAATCTCACGGATAATCAACATATGGCGCGGCAACAGGTCACGTACCAGCTTCTCATCCCAACGCTCCAGCGCTTCCGGCATCAGCGTGTGATTGGTGTAGGCAAAGGTGCGGCTGGTGATGTGCCACGCATCGTCCCAACTCAATTGATGCTCGTCCAACAGCACGCGCAGCATCTCCGGAATGGCGATGGTAGGATGCGTGTCGTTAAGCTGGATCACTTCGAAATCGGGCAAAGTGCGAATGGCGCGCCCGGCGAGATGATGGCGCCGCAAAATATCGCCCACCGCGCAGGCGCACTGGAAATACTGCTGCATCAGGCGTAGTCGCTTACCTTCGGCATGATTATCATTGGGATAGAGCACTTTGGTCAGCTTGTCGGCGTCGATGCCTTGCTGCTCGGCCTGCAGGCATTGGCCGTTGTTAAACGCGGTGAGATCGAACGGCTGCGCGCTGCAGGCTTTCCACAGTCGCAGCGGCAGCGTGATGCCGTTGCGATAACCCACCACCGGCAAATCCCAGGCTTCGCCTTTGAGGTGAATTTTAGGTCGCCAGAGGATGCTGCCATCGTGATTCTCTTTGACCTTGCCGCCAAGGCCAACCTGCACATCCAGCGCGGCGTTATGGCGGAACCACGGATAGCGATCGCGCTGCCAGTCATCCGGCGCTTCCTGCTGCTGTCCATCGGTAAACGTCTGGCGAAACAGGCCGTATTGATAGTTGAGGCCGTGGCCCATCGCGGCCTGGCCGACGGTCGCCATTGAATCCATATAGCAGGCGGCTAAGCGCCCCAATCCGCCGTTGCCGAGTGCCGGATCCACCTCCTCTTCCAGCAGTTCGCTCAGCTCAATCTGATGTTCCGCCAGCGCGGCTTGCACCTCGTTGTACCAGCCAAGATTAAGCAGATTGTTGCCGGTTAAACGCCCCAGCAGAAACTCCATCGACAGATAGTTGACGTGACGCTGCCCTTGTTTAGGTGGCGCAGGTTGCTGCGTCGCCAGCATTTCTGCCAGCACGCTGCTCAGCGCTTGCCACCATTGGTGCGGTGTCATTTGCTGGGCGGACGTGAGTCCAAGATGTTGCCATTGGCGGGTAAGAGCGGCGTCGAAACGTGTTTTATTGAATTTTTGCTGCGACATATCAATCCCTTCGTGTCCGTTAACGGTAAAGCCGGGGCGAGCGCAAGAGGTGAATGGATAAGTAAAGCTGGGGCCGCAGAAAAAAGCGACAGGGAAATGTCAGTACCAGGAAAAAAATCGTGCACGCTGGGTGTCGAACGGTCGCCATTCATGGCGACCGTTTACCACGCGATCAACACAATTCGAGGTGAACTTCGTGCTGCTCAATCACTTTCAGCACGCTGGCCGGCGGGCTTTGATCGGTATACATGTAATCAATCAGGCTCATATTGCCGAGGTTGACCATCGCATTGCGGCCAAACTTCGAGTGATCCACCACCAGCATCACGCAGCGCGAGTTTTCGATAATGGCGCGTTTGGTGCGCACTTCGTGATAATCGAACTCCAGCAGCGAACCATCCATATCAATACCGCTGATACCGAGAATGCCGTAATCGAGGCGGAACTGCGAAATGAAGTCCAGCGTCGCTTCGCCCATGATGCCGCCATCGCGCGTGCGCACTTCGCCGCCGGCGATAATCACGCGGAAATCCGGTTTCGCCATCAGCAGAATCGCTACGTTGAGGTTGTTGGTGACGACGCGCAGATTATTGTGATTGAGCAGCGCATGCGCCACCGCTTCCGGCGTGGTGCCGATATCAATAAACAGCGTGGCGCCATCAGGGATCTGGCTCGCCACACGCTCGGCGATACGCGCTTTCTCCGCCGACCACATCATCTTACGATCCTGCCATGCGGTGTTTTCTGAGCTGGACGGCAGCGCCGCCCCGCCGTGATGGCGCATAATTTTGTTCTGATCGGCCAGGTCGTTCAGGTCACGCCGAATGGTTTGCGGGCTGACTTCAAAGTGATCCACCAGCTCTTCGGTACTGACATATCCCTGACGCCGGACCAGGTCGATAATGGCGTCATGACGTTGCGTCTGCTTCACATCTCTCTCCTCGGCTCGTAGCCGCTTCTTTTATTGGTGCTGCTAACGACGCGTGATCTTACGCGTATCAACAAATGCCATCGCTAACCCCACCAGCAAGCCGGTGACGTGCGCGGCGTTGGCGATCGACAGGCCAAATGCGCCGTACCAGCCAATCACCAACCAGACGACCGCGAAGCCAATCAGGCCGCGTTCGAGATAAATACCACTTTCGGGATCGCGCTCGCCGCGCAGCCAGCAGTAACCCATCAGCGCGTAAACCACGCCCGACAAGCCACCAAACAGCACGCCGCTAAACTTGGCCTGCATCCAGCCGGTCAGCAGCGCGGAGATCAGCATAATCACAAACAGCTTACCGCTGCCGAGACGCTTCTCGACGGCACCGCCGAGATACCACCACCACATCAGGTTGAACAGGATGTGCAGCAGCGAGAAGTGCAGCAGCGCATGGCTAAACCAGCGCCACACCTGGAAATATTGCGAAGAGTCCGCTGGCCACGCCAGCCAATCCAGCGCCACATCATCACCGACGATCTGCATCAGAATAAACACCGCGATGCAGGCGACCATGATGGTCATGGTGAGCGGACCTGCGCGTTCGCGAATGCTCGACCAGATGTGGGTGCGCTCGTAGCGCAAGCCACTTTCGGTGCTGCCGCTATGCCAGCTGGCAGCCTGATAGCGCGGATGGTTGGGATCGCGCACGAACTGCGCGAGTTCGTTTTCGACCATCTCAAACTTACTGTCATCGTCCAACATGATGACGAAGTGGCTTTCGCGCTCAATGCGTAACGTCACGCCGCGTGTCGCCATGTAGTCGACAAACGCCTGCGCCATGCGCGGATTGTTAAACTGGGTGATGCGCATCATGCGGTGCTCTCCTTCCTTATGCGATGGGCTTAGGCGTCACCGAGGGCAACCTGCGCCGGGAATGCCGCGCGCCAGGCGTCAAATCCGCCGTCAATGCTGTACGCTGCGCTGAATCCCTGGCCCAGCAAGAACTGCGCCGCTCCTTTGCTGCTGTTGCCGTGATAGCACATCACCAGCACCGGCAATGCCTGATTCGCGTTGGCGATGAAATCCGCCAGATTGTCATTGGTCAGATGCTGCGCGCCCGCCGCGTGGCCCATCATAAAGCTCTGCGGATCACGGATATCCACCAGCTGCGCACCTTGTGCCAGATGCTCTTGCGCCTGCAGGACATTAATACACTCGAAGGTTTCCATGGTGTCTCTCATTACTTGGTCACAATTAGCGCCTAGTTTAACCTGAGAAGCCGCCGCGATAACCTGACAACTTATAGGGTTATGTGATTTTTTTCCTGTCGGAATGTTAGCTATATCACGCAAAAATGTTTTTATTCAGTTAACCGCTGGCGTCGATGTTGGTTTCCGATTATTATTACGCTCGAAAACGAACATTTTAGAACTATTCCGAACATCGGAGGAGATGACGTGGAAACCAAAGACCTGATCGTGATCGGCGGCGGCATTAACGGAGCCGGCATTGCAGTGGACGCTGCAGGACGCGGACTGTCGGTGCTGATGCTGGAGGCGCGGGATTTGGCCTGTGCAACCTCCTCCAACAGCTCGAAATTGATTCACGGCGGCCTGCGCTACCTTGAGCACTATGAATTCCGCCTGGTAGGCGAAGCCTTAGCAGAACGTGAAGTGCTGCTGAAAATGGCGCCGCATATCGCCTTCCCGATGCGTTTCCGTCTGCCGCACCGTCCGCATCTGCGTCCGGCGTGGATGATCCGCATGGGCCTGTTTATGTACGATCGCCTCGGCAAACGCACCACGCTGCCGGGCAGCAAAAGCCTGCGTTTTGGCGCGGATTCGGCCCTCAAGCCGGAGATCACGCGCGGATTCGAATATTCTGACTGCTGGGTTGATGATGCGCGCATGGTGGTTCTCAATGCGCAGGAAGTGGAAAAACAGGGCGGCGAAGTTCGCACCCGCACTCGCGTGACCCGCGCCTGGCGTGAAGCCGGTTTGTGGATGGTAGAAGCCGAAGATATTGATACCGGCAAAACCTACACCTGGCGCGCTAAAGGTCTGGTCAATGCGGCCGGTCCGTGGGTAAAAGAGTTCTTCGACGATGGCCTGAAGCTGAAATCGCCGTACGGCATTCGTCTGATCAAAGGCAGCCACATCGTGGTGCCGCGCGTACATCGTGAAAAGCAGGCGTATATCCTGCAGAACGAAGATAACCGTATCGTGTTTGTCATTCCGTGGATGGATGAGTTCTCCATCATTGGTACCACCGACGTGGAGTACAAAGGCGATCCGAAAGACGTGAAGATCGATGACAACGAAATCAGCTACCTGCTGAAGGTGTTCAACGGACATTTCAAACAACAGCTGAGCAAAGATGACATCGTCTGGACTTACTCGGGCGTGCGCCCGCTGTGCGATGACGAATCGGACTCACCGCAGGCCATCACCCGCGATTACACGCTGGATGTGCATGACGACAACGGCCAGGCACCGCTGCTGTCGGTATTCGGCGGCAAGCTGACCACCTATCGCAAGCTGGCGGAACATGCGCTGGAGAAACTGACCAGGTACTACCCGAACATCGGCCCAGCATGGACCAAAAACGCGGTATTGCCGGGCGGTGATTTCTCCGGTTCACGCGATGATTACGCCGCTGGCCTGCGTCGTCGCTATCCGTTTATCAGCGAAGGTATGGCGCGTCACTTTGCCCGTACTTACGGCAGCCGCACCGAAGAGCTGCTGGCAGACGCGAAGAGCATCGACGATTTGGGCGAGAACTTCGGTCACGAGTTCTATGAAGCCGAGCTGCGTTACCTGGTGAAAAACGAATGGGTGCGCGAGCTGGATGATGCGATTTGGCGTCGTACCAAACAAGGTATGTGGCTAAACGAAGCCGAGCAGGCGCGCATTGCTGAGTGGCTGGCGGTTAACGCACAGAAACCGGCGTTGTCGTTAGCGTCATAATATAAAAACGGGGCGTCGTAAATGACGCCCCGTTTACGTAGGGTCGCCATTCATGGCGACCTTTTTAATGTCTACTCGTTTACAAACCCGCATTCTCGCGGATGTATTTACGCGCTTTCACCGCATATTCGAACGGATTGGCCAGCGCCGGATCCTGCTCCGCTTCCACCACCATCCAGCCTTTATAGCCGTAATCATCGAGGATTTTGAACACCGGTTTGAAATCAATCACGCCATCGCCCGGCACGGTGAAAGTCCCCTTCTTCACGCCATCCAGGAACGACAGCGATTTCTCGCGCACTTCCGCCACCACGCTGTCGCGCACATCTTTAAGATGCACATGGAAAATACGCGGCAGATATTTGGTCAGCACATCCAGCATTGCCTGCTGTGAACCTTCGGAATAGTAGATGTGGCCGGTATCGTACAGCAGGCCAACATTCTCATTGGTCATTTCCATAAAGCGATCAATCTCAGCTGGCGTTTGGATGCCGGTGCCCATGTGATGGTGCAGCGTCAAACGCATGCCTTTCTTCGCGGCGATCTCCGCCAGTTCGTTGTAGCCTTCCGCCGTTAAGCGCCACTCTTCATCCGTGAAAATCGGCTTCTGCTCCAGCACCGCCAGCGTGGTGCCCTGAATACTTTTGCTCTGCTCAGAGCAACCAATCACGCGCGCGCCCATCGCATGCAGGAAGTTCATGTGATTGGTGAATTCGTCGATGGTTTTCGCTTTTTCGCCGTTGGCGAAGAAGGTGCTGAACCACGCGTTGCAGATCTGAATACCACGGATATCCAGCATCGGCTTGAGAATCGCCGGATCGCGCGGGTATTTGCTGCCCACTTCGCTACCGGTAAAGCCTGCCAGCGCCATTTCACTGACGGTTTGCTGGAAGGTGTTTTCGCTGCCCAGCTCCGGCATGTCGTCGTTGGTCCAGCCGATTGGCGCAATCGCCAGTTTTACGTTGTCTTTGTTCATCTTGTTGTCCCTGATTCACAGAGGCGGCCGCTGAGCCGCCGAGGAGTATTTAGCGCACAGCTCAGTTATTTGGCGTAGAAATCCGGACGCGGCGGCATGGTAACCGGCTCGATTGCGCCGCTGTTCTGCGCTTTCTGGCAGGCATCGGCGGCCACGGAAGCAGCGAAACCATCCCAGGCAGAAGGTCCGGTCAGCTGGCCGTCTTTCACGTCATTAATAAACGCTTGCAGCTCAACGTCATACGCATCGATGAAACGGTCTTTCCAGTCGGTCAGCAGCGGCACGCCGAGACGCGCGTTTTTGCGCGTTTGGATCGCCGAAGGCTCCGGCAGCTTCGCGATGCCCTCTTCGCCCACCACTTCACACTGAATGTCGTAGCCGTACGCGCAGTTAACGAAGATCTCCACGTCAATACGGATGCCTTTCTGCGTTTCAAACAGCACGATTTGCGGATCTTTCAGCTTGGCGTGAGACTTCGACGTGGTACGCGGGAACACCACCTGCACGGTTTTGTAGTCGTCTTCCGTCAGCCAGCGCAGCACATCCAGCTCGTGAATCAGGGTGTTGGTGATCGCCATGTCGGTGGTGTAATTCTCACCGACGCTCTGGTTGCGGTGCGCGCAGTGCAGCATCAGCGGCTCGCCGATTTCACCGTCGGTAATCACTTTTTTCAGCGCGCGATAGCCGGTATCGTACGGGCGCATAAAGCCAACCTGCACCAGACGTTTACCGTGTTTGATCTCGGCATCAACAATGCGTCGGCAACCTTCAGCGCTCAGCGCCAGCGGCTTTTCACAGAACACCGGTTTGCCGGCCGCGATGGCCGCCAGCGTGAACTCTTCGTGGGTCGGATCCCAGGACGTCACCAGCACAGCGTCAACGTCTGGTGAGTTGATCACCTGATGACCATCCTGATAGACCTCGGCTTCGATATTCAGACGTTGCAGCGCAGCGCGCGCGCCTTCTACGTTGATATCAGAAACCGCCACCACTTTCGCACCCTGCAAAACGTTATTGCAGCGACGAATGTGTTCCTGACCAATTGCACCGGTACCAATTACACCGAGTTTGAGCGTCATAGTTACACCTGTAGATGTAGAGTCGGATAAGTATCCCCTTCATACTTCAAGATGCAGGCGCGTTGGCTGCTCTCGCTCACCCGAATCACTTACTTAAGTAAGCTCATCGGGACTCTCTCGTTGGCCGCCTTCCTGCATCTCGAATTATTTTGGGTATAGGGTTAAGCAAGGCCGACGAGCGCCGGCCTAAAAAAGAGCTAGTACTTACGTGCTTGTTCGATATGCACGTTAAGGTTGTCGGCCACTTCTTGCGTGCGCGTTGACGTAGAGGTTTGCGCCACACCGACGTGCCACCAGCTGAAGTATTTGTGCACCATGGTTTTAGGTAGCACTTTGATGTCGAACAGCACGGAAACGGTCTGCTTCTGCGCATCGATCAGCGCGGCTTCCAGCTGCTCCAGCGTGGTGATGCGGTAGGTTTTGCAGCCGTAACCGCCGGCGATTGCCGCGAAGTCCACCGGCACAAAGCCGCCATCCAGCTTACCGCCTTCCGGATTACGGAAGCGGAACTCGGTGGTGAAGCTGTCCATGCCGTGTTCCATCTGCAGGTTGTTGATACAACCGTTGGTCATGTTATCCAGCAGCACCACGTTGATTTTTGCCCCTTCCTGAATCGACGTGACCAGCTCGGAGTGCAGCATCATGAACGAGCCGTCGCCGACCATGACGTAGACTTCACGCTGCGGCTGCGCCAGCTTCACGCCCAGCGCGGCATTCACTTCATAACCCATGCAGGAGTAGCCGTACTCAACGTGGTACGAGTTGTAATCTTTGGTGCGCCACACGCGCTGCAGGTCGCCCGGCAGACTGCCCGCTGCCGCGACAATCACTGCATCCTTTGGGAGCTGCTCGTTTAAGGTGCCCAACACGCTGCTCTGCGTCAGCACCGATTTCGTCAGGCGCTCAAACTCCGCAAACAGCGCTTCGCGATCGGCGTGGTCGGCGATTTCCGGAATGAAATCGTCGGTGTTATAGGTCGCGGCATAGACACGCTGCGTCTCTTTCAGCAGCTTGCTTTGTGACAGCTCAATCTGGCCGCCCCAATGGTTTTCGAAACCTTGCAGACCACTTTCCAGCGCGGTTAAACCTTCACGCGCATCCGCCAGCAGCTGCACCGCATCCAGCTTGTAGCTGTCGAAATTGCTAACGTTGAGGTTCAGATAGCTGACGTCCGGATTCTGGAAAATCCATTTCGACGCGGTGGTGAAGTCGGTGTAACGCGTACCGATACCAATCACCAGATCGGCCTCTTTCGCCAGCAGGTTGGCCGCCAGACAGCCGGTTTCGCCTACGCCGCCGACATTCAGCGGGTGATCGGAAACGATGGTGCCTTTACCGGCCTGAGTTTCGGCAAACGGAATGTTGAAGCGCTCGGCAAATTTCAGCAGCGCATTACCCGCGTCGGAATATTTCAGGCCGCCACCAACAATGATCAGCGGCTTGTGTTTGCGCGCAATCAGCGCCAGCGCATCTTCTAATTGCGCGGCAGTTGGCAGACGGCGATCCAGACGGTGCACACGTTTCTGGAAGAAGTATTCCGGGAAGTCCCAGGCTTCGCCCTGCACGTCCTGCGGCAGCGCAATCGTCACCGCACCGGTTTCTGCGGGATCGGTCAACACGCGCAAGGCGTTGATGCAGGCGGTCATCAGCTGCTCTGGACGGCTAACGCGATCCCAGTATTTGCTCACCGCGCGGAACGCGTCGTTGGTGCTGATGCTGAGATCGTGGCTCTGTTCGATCTGCTGCAAGACCGGATCCGGTTGGCGCGTGGCGAACACATCGCCTGGCAGCAGCAATAAAGGAATGCGGTTGGCAGTCGCGGTGGCGGCAGCGGTAATCATGTTGGCTGCGCCGGGTCCGACCGATGAAGTACAGGCGATAATCTGACGACGCAGCGACTGCTTGGCAAAACCAATGGCGGCGTGCGCCATGCCCTGCTCGTTACGGCCCTGATGCACCACCAGATCGCCGCTGTCCTGCTCCAGCGCCTGTCCCAATCCCAGCACGTTGCCGTGACCGAAAATGGCAAAAATGCCTTTCACAAATTTGGTTTCAACGCCGTCAACGTTCAGGTATTGGTTATCGAGAAATTTTACCAGCGCCTGTGCCGTGGTGAGTCTGATTGTGCCCATATGCTTCTTCCTTTACATGCTGGTACCTGCGGCGAGGTACATCGCGGTTCGGGTAAAAACTGCCGTTCACGGCGCCCGCGGATTAAGTGAAACGTGAGGCGATTATAAACAAATATTTTTTTCATTAAACACGATTACAGAAGAAACATTTCATTTTGCGATGGAGATCAAATTCAGCAATGAAACGTGGGCTGCGCGAGTCGCGAAAGGGGGAAAAGTGGAACAATAAAAGGTCATTTGCCGGTCATAACGAAATTTCATTTCACTTCAGTAGCTTCCTTGATTCGCCAGCACTTTCCTGAGACCTGGCTCACAAGCCTGACTATCACTGAAACTCCCAACGATTCCGACGCCGCTTTGCGGCTTCGTCAGAGTTTTACCTGGCTCACAAAATCGTGATGGATGTTTCATTTCATATTGAATTTGGAATTTTTATTCCTCATACTGCGACCAAAGCCAATCAGGCACCTTGAGAACCCGGAAGCAAAGCGCTCGACGTTGGGCGGCAGCGCCCGCAGTGTCTGCTTATCACAGAAGGAAACAATAGGTATGAGTACACAACAGAAGCGGCTTGATGTGATTTGTATCGGACGCATCGCCGTCGACCTCTACGGTCAGCAAATTGGATCACGTCTGGAAGATATGACCAGCTTCAACAAATATCTCGGCGGATCTTCCGGCAACGTGGCCTACGGTACGGCCATTCAGGGCCTGAAATCGGCGATGCTGGCGCGTGTGGGTGACGAACATAACGGCCGCTTTTTGCGTGAAGAGCTGCAACGTGCAGGCTGCAACACCGATGGCCTGATTACCGATAAGCATCGCCTGACCGGGCTGGTGATCCTCGGGATCAAAGATGAAGAGAGCTTCCCGCTGATCTTCTACCGCGACAACTGCGCAGATATGGGGCTGGTGCCGGAAGATATTAACGAAGAATTCATCACCTCCTCACGTGCGGTCGCCGTTACCGGTACGCACCTGTCGCATCCACAAACGCGCGCCGCAGTGTTGAAAGCGCTGGATATCGCCAAACGCAACGGCCTGCGCACCGCGCTGGATATCGATTATCGTCCGGTGCTGTGGGGACTCACCTCGCTTGGTGACGGTGAAACGCGTTTCATTGAATCGGGTGAAGTGACGCAACAGCTGCAGGAAGTGCTGCACTATTTCGATTTGGTGGTCGGAACGGAAGAAGAGTTCCATATCGCCGGTGGCAGCACCGATACGCTGACCGCGCTGAAAAATGTGCGTAAATCGAGCCAGGCCACATTAGTGTGCAAACGCGGTCCGCTGGGTTGCGTGGTGTTTGAAGGCGAGATCCCGGATAGCTGGGAACAGACCAAACTGCAGAGCGGCGTGCGTGTAGAAGTGCTGAACGTGCTGGGCGCGGGCGATGCCTTTATGTCTGGCCTGTTGCGCGGCTGGCTGAACGATGAAAGCTGGGAGCAAGCGTGCCGTTACGCCAACGCCTGTGGCGCATTGGTGGTGTCGCGCCACGGCTGCGCACCGGCGATGCCAACCAAAGAAGAGCTGGATGATTTCCTCAGTCGCGATAAAGACGTGAAACGTCCGGATCTCGATGCGCGTCTCAATCACCTGCATCGCGTCACCACGCGTAAACAGCAGTGGCCGGAGCTGAATGTCTTCGCCTTCGACCATCGCAAGCAGTTGGCTGATATGGCGCGCGAAGCGGGCGTCAGCGAAGAACGCATTCCACAATTGAAACTGCTGCTGCTGCGTGCCGCAGAAGAAGCGGCGAATGAAGCCGGTCTGAATGAGAAGAGCGGCATCCTCGCGGATACCACTTACGGCCAGAAAGCGCTGAACGCGATTACCGGTAAAAACTGGTGGATTGGACGTCCGATTGAGCTGCCAAGTTCACGTCCGCTGCGCCTGGAGCACGGCAACATCGGCTCACAGCTGGTCGACTGGCCAGCCGAGCACGTAGTGAAATGCCTGGTGTTCTACCATCCGCACGACAGCGCTGAACTGCGTAAAGAGCAGGATGATCTGGTTCTCGACGTGTGGAATGGCTGTAACAAGAGCGGGCACGAACTGCTGCTGGAACTGATTCTGCCGGAGAGCAATCCTGACCGTAACGAATCTTACTATTACGACATGCTGAGCCACTTCTACAGCCTTGGCATTCAGCCGGATTGGTGGAAACTGCCGCCGCTGTCTGCAGAGAGCTGGCAGGCGATCAGCGGGCTGATCGAGCAGAACGATCCGCACTGCCGCGGCATTCTGCTGCTGGGCCTTGATGCACCAGAAGAGACGCTGAAAGCCGGTTTCGCCGCCGCCGCGCAAGCGCCGTGGGTGAAGGGTTTCGCAGTAGGTCGCACCATCTTCGGCCAGCCGTCGCGCCAGTGGCTGCAAGGCGAGCTGGATGACAAGGCGCTGATTGAGACCGTGAAAGGCAACTACCTGCGGTTGATCGGCTACTGGCGCGCTGTACGCGGTTAAGTGTTGTGGCTTGGAAAAAGCGGCTTTGGCCGCTTTTTTTGTTTCTTCTGCGGGCTGATGCCCTCACCCCGGCCCTCTCCCACAGGGAGAGGGAGACGCAGCCACATGTGAGTAAGCAACAAAACATTCACGCGGTCGGTTCCCTCGCCCGCTTGCGGGAGAGGGTTAGGGTGAGGGAAAACCTGCATATTTTGTGAGGCATTTCATAAACCGATGAAATAAGCGTCACGATGATGGCAAACAAATGAAATTTTCCATCCATCTGGTACTATAGCGCTCATTATCCAGCCATATTTTCTTTTTTAGCGGGCCGAAGTAATGACCAATAATCCAACGCAATTAACCTTGTTACAGGACGAGATCCGTCGTCGCTATGAGACGCTGAGCAAACGCCTGAAGCAGGTGGCTCGTTATATCCTTGATAACAGTAACAGCATCGCTTTCGATACCGTTGCCTCTATCGCGCAACATGCGGATGTACCACCTTCCACACTGATCCGCTTTGCCAACGCGTTTGGCTTCAGCGGCTTCAACGAAATGAAACAGGTTTTCCGTCAGCACCTGATGGAAGAGACCGTGAACTACACCGAGCGCGCACGTCTGTTCCGCCAGACCGCCACCGACGACAGCGCCACCTCACCTGAGAGCCCGGCCGAAATCCTCAACGTCTTCACCATGGTCAACAGCCAGGCGCTGCAACAGCTGGCAATGCAGGTCAATCCAGACCAGCTCAACCGCGCGGTGAAAATGCTCGATGAAGCCGAGAACATCTACATCATCGGCCTGCGTCGCTCATTCAGCGTGGCATCGTATCTGGTGTATGCGCTACGCCATCTGGAGCGTCGTGCGTTCCTGATCGACGGCCTCGGCGGCATGTTCACCGAACAGCTGAGCATGGTGAACCCGAAAGACGTGGTGATCGCCATCAGCTACTCGCCGTACGCGCGTGAAGCGGTGGAGTTGGTTGAGCTAGGCGCTAAGCGTGGTGCGCATCTGATCGCCATCACCGACAGCCAGGTCAGCCCACTGGCCGCCTTCAGTGATGTGTGCTTTGTGGTGCGTGAAGCGCAGGTGGATGGCTTCCGTTCGCAGGTGGCGTCGCTGTGTCTGGCACAGACGCTCGCCGTATCGTTAGCACTGAACAACAACGTCACCAGCGAATAACTCTCGTAGGGTCGCCATTCATGGCGACCATCCAACAAAAAGGGCAGCCACCTGGCTGCCCTTTTTGACGTTGGTGCGCATGTTACGAACGCGGATACTGGTCGCTGTTCACCCAGGCGTGATCTTTCTCCCAGGTAAATTTCCACAGACGTTTTGGACCCGCCATCACGTTGAGATAGTAGTTATCGTAACCGGCAATGGTCGCCACCGGATGATAGCCACGCGGCACCGTCACCACATCGCGGTTATACGGCGCCATACACTCGTCGAGTGAACGGTCGTCGGTATACACGCGCTGCATGGCGAAACCCGGTTCAGGATCGAAACGGTGATAATACGTCTCTTCCAGATAGGTTTCGTCCGGGCTGTCTTTCTGGTCGTGCTTGTGGCTGGGGTACGAACTGGTCGCACCTTCGTCGGTGTACACTTCCACCACCAGCAGGCTGTCGGCCTCTTTGTTGTCCGGCAGAATGTTGTGCACCAGACGCTGGTTACGCCCTTTACCACGCTGCTCAACGCCAACATCTTCCGGTGCAATCAGTCGCGCCGGCAGGTTGCCGCGGCTCGGTGCATTACACACCGCCAGCTCCAGATCGCTATCCGCATACACTTCAACTTCATCGTTATGCGGAACGTACACCGAGTAAGGTGGAATGCGTTCAAACGGCGACAGACGCTTACCGAGATTGGGGAACTCGGCGTGACGGGTTTTCACCGACGCAAAGCCCGCCACCAGCACCAGACACAACTCTTTGTCGCCACTGCTCAGCTTCAGGCTCTGCCCTTTTTTCAGCAGATAAGCGTCGAAGCCAACGTATTCCCAGCCCGCGCTTTCCGGCGTGACATGCTGGATACGGCCGTTGCTGTCGGGTTTTTGCGCTTTCGAAATCAGAGACATCCTGTTCCTCCTTGTTGAGCGAAATTAGCCCAGCGTCGGCATGCTGAACTCAGAGACGGTCTGCTGGCCGCTCGGCCAACGCACGGTGGCGGTTTTCATGCGGGTGTAGAAACGCACGCCGTCTGGACCGTGCACGTTCAGCGCACCAAATACCGAACGCTTCCAGCCGCCGAAGCTGTGGAACGCCATCGGAACCGGAACCGGCACGTTGACGCCAACCATGCCAGCTTCGACGTTCTGCACGAACTCACGCGCGGTGTGGCCGTTGCTGGTGAAGATGGCGCTACCGTTACCGAATTCGTGGCTGTTAACCAGCTGCAGTGCACTGTCGTAATCGCTGGAACGCATGATGCTCAGCACCGGCCCGAAGATCTCTTCGCGCCAGATAGTCATATCCGACGTCACATTGTCGAACAGCGTGCCGCCAACGTAGTAACCTTCTGCATGGCCAGCAACCTGGATGCCGCGGCCATCAACCACCAGCTTCGCGCCTTCCTGCTCACCTTTGTCGATGTAGCCCAGCACTTTCTTCTGGTGCGCAGCAGAAACCACCGGCCCCATTTCATTCTCTTCGGCACCTTTCTGGATGCCAGGACCGACGCGCAGCGCCTTGATCAGCGGCGTCAGACGCGCAATCAATTTGTCCGCGGTGTCGTCACCAACGGCAACAACAACGGGCAGCGCCATGCAGCGTTCACCGGCTGAACCAAACGCGCCGCCCATAATGGCGTTCACGGTGGCATCAAGATCGGCATCGGGCATCACGATGGCGTGGTTTTTCGCTGCGCCGAACGCCTGCACACGTTTACCGTGGGCGCTGGCAGTTTTGTAGATGTGCTCCGCCACGCCGGAAGAACCGACGAAGCTGACTGCGGCGATGCGCGGATCTTTGTACAGCTGCTCGGCATCTTCGTTAGAGGAATGCACCACGTTGAATACGCCATCCGGCAGACCGGCTTCTTTCAGCAGTTCGGCCATGCGCACAGAAGCGGATGGATCCAGCGCCGGTGGCTTGAGGATAAAGGTGTTACCGCACGCCAGCGCGATGGGGAACATCCACAGAGGCACCATCGCCGGGAAGTTGAACGGTGTGATACCCGCCACAACGCCGACCGGCTGCATCAGCGAGTAGCTATCAACGCCGGTGCCCACGCTTGGTGAGTTTTCACCTTTAATCAGATGTGGAATACCGCAGGCATACTCGATCACTTCGATACCGCGCGTCAGTTCACCCAGCGCATCGGACCACACTTTGCCGTGCTCAGACACGATCAGTGCCGCCAGCTCTTCGCGATGTTTTTCCATCAGCGCTTTAAAGTTGAACATCACACGGGCACGACGCAACGGCGCGGTTTTCGACCATTCCGGGAACGCGGCATGAGCGACTTCAATCGCCTGCTCTACTTCAGCAGCGGTGCTCTGCGTCAGTTCACGCACGACTTTGCCGGTCGCCGGATCGTACACGGGAATGGTTTCATTGCTGGCGCTGTGGGTAATTTTGCCGTCGATAAAGTTTCCTACGATAGTCATGTCGTTGCCTCTTAGATGTGAAGTTCCCTGCAGATAGCCCGTTCGAACCGCGACGCTGCGTGTGCAGGCAATACTTAAAGCGTGCTATGAAGCTATAGTAATGAAATGAATTTTTCAAATACTTCTTTTTGGAAAATTTCCTTTTAGCGGCATGGATCGCATTTTTTCCGCTTGTGCTGACAGCCGGGTGCAAATCCGCCCGTAGCGCTTCCCTGCTGGCGCTATAGGCCTGCCAAACTGCATCACTGCTAAGCCGTTGCGCGCACAGAATTTGTGTCTGAAATCCAGCTTCAACATGTAACGCGAAACGAAATATGAAATTTTTGCGAGGCAGATCCAATATCTGGCATTTCATAATTCAATAATAATGAAATAAATGTTTTCTTTGCAGCACCTCATCCGTATCCGTTTACAGGAGCCGCCTATGGCCATCGATCCAACCCGTTTCTGTATTAACCGTAAAATTGCGCCCAGGCTGTCGCTGGAAGCTTTCTTTCAGCTGGTGCAGCGTCTGGGATTGAGCAAGGTTGAACTGCGTAATGACATGCAGAGCGGCAAGGTCACCGATGATCTCAGCGTGGCGCAGCTGCGAGCGCTAACGGATAAGTACCACATTGAAATCGTGACGATTAACGCGCTCTATCCGTTTAATCGTGCTGATGAGGCGTTGCTGGCAAAAGCCGACGCGCTGCTGCAGGAAGCTCAAGCCATCGGCGCAAAAGCGCTGGTGATGTGTCCACTGAATGAAGGGATTGAAATCTCGCACCAGCAGACGCTGGAAGCGCTGCAGGTGCTGGCACCGCGCTTTGAGCAATATGGCATTCAGGGGCTGGTGGAACCGCTGGGCTTCCCGGTCAGTTCGCTACGCTCGGCGGTGCAAACGCAAAAGCTGATTCAGCAGGCAAAAGTACCGTTCAAAGTGCTGCTCGATACGTTCCATCATCATCTGTATGAAAACGCCGAAAACGAGTTTCCGCAGGAGATTGATATCAACCATATTGGGCTGGTGCATTTGTCTGGTGTGGAAGATACCCGCCCGACGGCGCAACTGACCGATGAAGAACGCATCATGCTCAGCGACCGCGATGTGCTAAACAGCGTGGCGCAGGTGAAACGTCTGGAGATGCTGGGTTACAAAGGCGTTTACGCGTTTGAGCCGTTTTCGTCGGAACTTGAGACGTGGAATATCGCTGAGATTGAACGCCAAATTCGCTACAGCATTGAGTTGCTGCAAGCCTAAAAGAACCCTTATCTGTGTCTAAAACAAGACACTTTTTGTTAGTGTTGGGCCTCGGTCGGAGGCCTTTTTTTTCATACCCGTCATATTTTAAGCCATAGCTGCGTTGGCTGCGCATGCTCACCCCAGTCACTTACGGGCGTAAGCTCCTGGGGATTCTCACGCTTGCCGCCTTGCTCTGACTTAAACTATTTAGGGTATGCCTGAGTTAAATAGCAAAACTACGCGTTCTCTTTAACCTCCACCACCGGATCTTCCGGCATGCGCTTAATCATCCGCAGCGTGCAGAACAGCGCTAAACACACCAGCAGCGCGGTGAGGAAATAGACCAGCGACACGCCGGCATAACTCATGATGAAACCGGCAATCGGCCCGGTGATACCCAGCGACAAATCCATAAACGCGGTATAGGTGGCGAGCGCACTGCCCTGATTCTGCTGCGGCACCACTTTCACCGCCACCACGCCAATCGCTGGGAATACCAGCGAGAAACCCGCGCCGGTGAGGAATGCGCCCATCTTCGCCATCCAGGGATCGAACGAACCGGCCACCAGAAACAGACCAACCGCTTCTACCGCGAAGCAAATACTCGCCACGCGCAAACCGCCAAGCTTATTGATGGCATTCGGGAACAGCAGGCGCGTGCCGACGAACGCGGCGCTAAACATGGTCAACGCGAAGGCGGCACCGTCCCAACCTTTATCCTGATAAAACAGCGTGATGAAGGTGGCGATTACGCCAAATCCGGCGGAACCCATCGCCAGAATCAGGCCGAAACCGTACACCTTGCTCAGCACGTCACGGAACGGCAGCGGCTTGGCTTTGCTGCCTTTCACCGGCGCACGCGGCAGCGCCAGCGCAATCGCCAGCACGCAAATAGCGATGATGATGCTGGAGAGCAGCAGCAAGCCGCCACTGCGGAAAATCACCACGCCGAGCGGCGCACCAATCGCCATCGCGCCGTAGGTGACAATGCCGTTCCACGAAATCACCCGGCCAATATGCAGCGAACCGACGCGCGCCACGCCCCACAGCGAGGTGCCGGTGCCAGAGAAGCTTTGCCCCACGCCGAGAATCACGCGCCCCAGACACAGCAACACCAGACTCAGCACGCCCTGCCCATCGCTGAGCGCCGAGAGCAGAATACAGATGCCGCTCAACAAACAGCCCACCAGCCCCAGCACCACCACTTTTTTCGGCCCCCACAGATCCGCATAGCGTCCGGCGTGCGGACGGCTGAGCAGCGTGGCGATGTATTGCAGGCTGATCACCAATCCGGCCCAGAAGGCGTTATAGCCCAGCCCGTCATGGACAAAGCCGGGCAGCACCGCCAGCGGCAAGCCGATGGTGAGATAGCTGGCAAAGTTAAACTTCACGATGGAAAGGATCAGTAAATTGAGGCGAAAACGACCGTGTTCAGGTGCGGCGGCAGGCGAGTCAGGCATGAGTGATTGCGCTCGTGGGTGACGGAATTTTTATAACAAGAGGATAACTATACGCCATTTGGTGTTATCCGCATCAGTGAAATGCCCAGTTTTACGGTCATCATTTCGTCATATCGCGCTCGTAGACTCGCCCTCAATCAAATCCCAAAGAGGATAACAATCTGATGACGCCCCTGATTTCTCAGGCGCGCGTGCGTAACGCTGACTCCTTCGCGGGAGGTGGCCGATGACGCATGCGGCGCTGCCTATTGAATTGAAAAATCTCAGATGGTCGGTGGGTAACCTGACTATTCTGCACGATCTCTCCCTGACCATTCCCGCAGGCGAAATCCTCGCGCTGCTCGGCCCGAGCGGCTGTGGCAAAAGCACGCTTTTGAAACTGCTGGCGGGTTTGCTGCAGCCAACCTCAGGCGAACTGTGGATTGGTGAACGCTGCGTGGCCTCGCCGCGCCACTGCGATGCGCCGGAGCAGCGCAACCTCGGCATGGTGTTTCAGGATTACGCGCTGTGGCCGCACATATCAGTGGCGCAAAACGTCGCCTTTCCGCTGCGCATGCGCGGCATGAAGAAAGCCGCCGCGCGACAACAGGCCGATGCCGCCCTGGCTCAGGTTGGCCTCGCTGATTTTGGCGATCGCAAACCGGCGTTGCTCTCCGGCGGCCAGCAGCAGCGCGTGGCGCTGGCGCGCGCGCTGGTGGCGAAACCGGCCATTCTGCTGTTCGACGAACCGCTCTCCAACCTCGACCGCGACCTGCGTGAAACCCTGGTTCACACCATGGCGGATTTGCTGCGCGCGGCGGGTATCACCGCTGTTTACGTTACGCACGATCGCGAGGAAGCCAACACGCTGGCCGACCGCATCATTCACCTGGCGCAGGGCCAGATTGTTTCCGTTACTCACCTCTCAGGGGACCGCAATGCCATCTCTCAAGTCAGTTAAAACAGGAGCCATCAGCGCGATGATTTTGACTTCCGCCATCATGATCAACGATGCCCAGGCGCTGACGGTGTACACCGCCGGTCCGGGTTCGCTGTCGAAAAGTCTTGCCGCCGGATTTGAAAAACAGACCGGCATCAAAGTGAATATTTTCCAGGCCACCACCGGCAAAGTGATGGCGCGTCTGGAAGCGGAACAGGCCAATCCGCAGGCCGATGTGCTGATCTCGGCTTCGTGGGATACCGCCGAAGATCTGCAACAGCGCGGCTGGCTGCAACCTTTCGAAAGTGCTAATGCAGCGAAGGTGCCGGATCAGTTCAAAACCGCCAACTATGTCGCGCAGGGTATTTCCGCGCTTGGCATCGTGTGGAATACGCAAAGCAACACGCCAGAGCCGAAAACCTGGCAGGATCTCACCGCGCCCGCCTTTAAAGATAAAGTCACCACGCCTGATCCGGCGCTGTCTGGCGCATCACTCGATCTGCTGATTGGCCTGCAAAACAGCGAAGGAGAAAAAGCCTGGCAGCTTTTTGACCAGTTGAAAGCCAACGGCATGGTGATGAGCGGACCCAATGCGCAGGCGGTGACGCCGGTGCTGCAAGGCGCGAAAGCGGCGGTGTTTGGCGCGGTCGACTACGTCACCTATAACAACATCGCGCAGGGCGAAAGCGTGAAGGTGATCTTCCCGGAAAACGGCACCGTGGTCGCGCCGCGTCCGATGATGATCCTGAAAAGCAGCCAGCACGCAGATGATGCGAAGAAATTCGTCGATTACGTGCTGTCCGATGAAGGTCAGGAACAAGTGGCGAAAGCCTGGCTAATGCCAGCGCGTACCGATATCAAAGCGCAACGTCCGCTGTTCACCGAGATCAAATTGTTGCCGACCAATCAGGATGGCAGCAGTGAGCGCTCGGCGGTGCTGAAGCGCTTTGGCGCCTTGTTCGGACAGTAAACGATGTCGCGTGCCCTGAATGGCTTTATTCTGCTGGCGTTATTGCTGCTGGTGGCGCTGCCGCTGCTGTTTATCGTGCTGCAAGCGCTGTTTCCCTACTTCGGTGAAGGCAGCTGGCGCGGCGCTTTTAGCGCTTTCCCGGCGCTGCTGGACGATCCGCAGCTGGCATCGATGTGGCTGGGCACGCTGAAAATCGGCGGCGGCGTGGCGCTGTGCAGTTTGCTGCTGGGCTTACCGCTCGGCGCACTGCGCGGCCTGTTCCGCCTGCCGGGCGCGGCGTTGTGGGATCTGCTGTTTCTGATCCCGTTTCTGACGCCGCCCTATATTGTGGCGCTGTCATGGACGCTGGCGCTGCAACGCAACGGTTATATCGAACAACTCACCGGCATCAACTTCGACAGCCTGCTGTTTAGCAGCAGCGG
Source organism: Pantoea trifolii (assembly GCF_024506435.1). NCBI lineage: Bacteria > Pseudomonadati > Pseudomonadota > Gammaproteobacteria > Enterobacterales > Erwiniaceae > Pantoea > Pantoea trifolii. Next base: position 3,908,271 of record NZ_JANIET010000001.1, read on the forward strand.
CATGATTGGCGTGATGACGCTGAACATCTTCCCGGTGGTCTATTTTGCGGTGTCGCGTTCGCTGCTGGCGAGCGGACAACGTCTCGCCTGGGTAGCGCGCGTGCATGGCGCATCGGCGTGGCGCGGCTTCTGGTACATTACCTTACCGCTGACCTTACCGGCATTGGCAGGCGGCGTGCTGCTGGCGTTTACGCTGGCGATTGAGGAGTACGGCGTGCCCGCAGCGCTGGGTGCCCAGGCAAAGCTGACGCTGATGACCGTTGGCATTGAAACCAAACTCGCCGACTGGCCGATCGATCTGCCCGGCGCGGCATCGCTGTCACTAATGTTGAGCCTGGTGGCGCTCACGGCGTGGCTGCTGCAGCGCAAACTGACCGGCAGCAGCGATGTCACGGCGGTTGGCGGTAAACCTGTTACTCAGGAACTGGCGCATGCCGGACGCTTACAAAACCTGATGCTGCTGCCTTTTGCTGTCACCGTGCTGCTGGCGGTGGTGCTGCCGCTAGGCGCGATGACCTTGAGCGGCTTACTGAATACGCTCTCCGGTGGATTGCATCTCAGCAATCTGACGCTACGCCACTTCGGTGCGTTGTTCAGCCAGCAAGGCGATGCGCTGGCGGCCTTCTCCACCAGCATTGGCCTGGCGCTTGGCGCGGCGCTGCTGACCGGTGCGCTGGGCTTTCTCATTGCCTGGCGCGTGTCGGAAGGAAAAACCCGTTTGCTGGCAATGATGGATGGCCTGGCGCTACTGCCTGCGGCGATGCCCGGCGTGGTGGTTGGCGTGGGTTTGATTCTACTGTGGAATCGTGGTTTCTGGCCGGTTTCGCCCTATAACACCATGTTTATTCTGCTGTTGTCGTACAGCTGTTTGCTGCTGCCGTGGCCGGTGCGCTATGTCAGTAGCGCGCTGCGTCAGCTGGCCCCAACGCTGGAACCGGCGGCGCGCGTGCACGGCGCATCACGTTTGCAGGCGCTGCGGCTGGTTGTGCTGCCGCTGGTCGCACCCAGCTTGCTGGCGGCGATGATGATGGTGTTTGCCGTTGCGTCGCGCGAGCTGGTGACCTCGCTGCTGCTGGCGCCGGCAGGCACGCAAACCGTGGCGATCTTTATCTGGCGTCAGTTCGAACAAGGTTCGGTCGGGCAAGGCATGGCGATGGCCACGCTGACGCTATTCGCCAGTTTGAGTTTGATGTTGGCTGCGACGGTATTGATGAGGCGTCAGGCCCGGTGATGATAATAATGGCGGTCGCCATAAATGGCGCCCCTACGGCACGGCGATCCGGATTTCTCTTTATCTTAAAAAACAGATGGTTAATTTCCATCAACTACACTCTCCTGAGCAAAAACCGTCTCAGGAGAGAGAATGAACAACCTGCTACAGGAAAAAATTGGCCAGAACATCCTGGTAAAACTGGCGATGCTGGTGATTATTCTGGCGGGCATTCGCGCCGCCTCGGACATTCTGGTGCCCTTCTTACTGGCCAGCTTCCTGGCAATCGTGCTCAATCCGCTGGTCACAATGCTGATGCGGCGCGGCGTCAAACGTGGCCTGGCGATTACCTTGGTGATCAGCGTGATTTTTATCGTCGTGCTGTTACTTATTGCTGTACTTGCCAGTTCGGCCAGTGATTTCAGTGATACCTATCCGCAAATCCGCACCATGCTGGAGCAAAAGCTGGCCGTAGTGCAACATTTTGCCGCGCGTTTTCATATCAACATCTCTACCGAAGCGCTGGCGGCACGCCTCGATCCCAACGTGGTGATGGACATGGCCACATCGGTGTTGAAACAGCTGTCCGGCGCGATGACCAACGTGCTGCTGCTGATTCTTACCGTGGTATTTATGCTGTTTGAGGTGCGCCATCTGCCGTATAAAATGCGTAACGCGATGGTCAATCCGCAGATCCGCATCGCCGGTCTGCACCGTGCGCTGAAAGGCGTGACGCACTATCTGGCACTGAAAACGTTGGTGAGTTTGATTACCGGCGTCGCCGTTTGGCTGTCGCTGCTGCTGCTCGGCGTGAAGTTCGCGCTGTTCTGGGGTGTGGTGGCGTTCATCCTTAATTTCATCCCCAATATCGGCCCGATCATCGCCGGCATCCCGCCGTTTATTCAGGCGCTGGTGCTGAATAATATTTATGACGCCATGCTGGTGGCGGCGCTGTTCAGCGCGATTCACATGGTGTTCGGCAATATGCTGGAGCCAAGATTAATGGGACGCGGGCTGGGATTGTCGACGCTGGTGGTGTTTCTGTCGTTGATTTTCTGGGGCTGGTTGCTGGGCCCGGTCGGCATGTTGCTGTCGGTGCCGCTCACCAGCGTGACCAAGATTTTGATGGAAACCACGCCGGGCGGCAGCCGATTGGCGATTATGTTGGGTAATGGGCGGCCGGGTAAACGGGCGCGATAACAGCCAGGTCGCCATAAATGGCGACCCTACGCCGCTTATTGAAACACGCTGTTATCGGTAATTGCCTGCACATCGACTTTGTTTGGCAGGATATTCAGCTCGCTGAACAAGTCCGACACCTTCTGCACCTTCGCCACATCATCTGGCGTCACGCCACGCACGCCGTGGGAAATACGCGCAGTAATCTGCTGCGCGTCCGCCGGTTGCAGGCGCGTTAACTGCGCATAAACCTCGTTATACTGCTGCGGATGCGCCAGCGCCCATTCACGCGCTTTGGCCAAACGATGAGTGAAATCCGCAATCGCCGCGCGCTTGGCGGGATCGTCGAGCGAGCTTTGCGTGGCGGTGACAAACGACAGCGCGGTCGTCAACCCTTTGCCGTCACGCAGCAGACGCGCGCCATGCTTTTCGGCAATGCCTAAATAGGGATCGAAGGTCGCCCACGCGGCAATCTGTCCTGAGTTGAACGCCGCGCTGGCGTCGGTCGGCAACACAAAACGCACCGGCACCGTATCACGCGGCACTTTCGCCTCTTCCAGCGCCTCATACAGCAAGTGCTGCGAAATACTGCCGCGCGCCGACGAGACGACGACCTGCTTGCCGGCCAGATCCCTCACGCTGTGGATCGGCGAGTTAGCGGGCACAATCAGCCCATTCGAGCCGGCATCTCCCACATTGGTAGCGATAATCTTCAGCGGTACGCCACCCGACGCCGCCATCAGTACCGGCAAATCACCCGCGTACGAGGTGTCCACCGCACCGGCACGCTGCGCTTCAAACAGCGGTGCCGCTCCCTGGAAATTCGCCCAGCGATATTGATAAGGCGCGTCTTTCATCACATCTGCCGCTTCGATCAGCGAACGCAGATTGCGCGCCTGATCGCCCAGCACCAGCGTAACTTTACTCAAATCAGGCGCCGCCTGACTGCCAAACGCCGCGCACAGCAGCAGCGCAGAAACTACCGGTTTCAGCCATTTCATTGGGAGATTCTCAAAGTGCGTTGCGGTTGAGCTGACGGATGTAAGCATCCCAGTGCAGCTGATATTTGCGCTGGCGAATGCTGTTATCAAACGCCTGCGCGGCTTTCTCGGCAACGGCATCTGGCAGGATGATCAGATCCGCGCCGCCCGATTGTGCCGCCAGCTGGGCTTGGCAGGCGCGCTCAAGGTAATAGAGGTTGTAGAAGGCTTCTTCGATGCTGCCGCCGCTGGTTAACAGACCGTGATTGCGCAGAATCAGCGCGTTGAGATCGCCAAGATCGGCAACGATACGCTGCTGCTCGTCGAGATCCAGCGCGATACCTTCGTAATCGTGATAACCGAGGCGATTATGGAAACGGGTGCTGTGTTGCGAAATCATCAGCAGGCCGTTTCGCTGTGCCGAGACGCCAATGCCTGCGGCGGTATGAGTGTGCAACACGGCGTGCGCATCGGGACGTGCGCGGTGAATCGCACTGTGAATAACAAAACCAGCGAGGTTAATTCCCAGCCCGGTTGGGTCGTCAATAATATTGCCGTCGATGTCGATTTTCACCAGCGTTTCCGCCTGAATTTCATCGAAGGTTTGACCGAAAGCGTTGATAAGGAAGTGCGGCTGATGGCCCGGTACGCGCAGGGAAAAATGGGTGTAAATATGGTCGGTCCAGCGCAGCTTCGCCGCCAGATGGTAAGCCTGTGCTAGCTTGGTGCGCGCCTGCCATTCGCCTTCGCTGATGCGCTGCCGTAACGATGTAACATCCAGGGTTTCAGTGCTCATTTCCACTCCTCATTTCAGGTCAATGTGCTTACCTAACATCGTGGCATAGCGTTTTTGCCGCTGGGAAATGCCAATAACGGCAAAACATTGTCAGTAAACGCAAAGTGAGATTGATCATTGACCTGTATCAGACCGGTTTATTCTTAAATCGCTACCCTACACAGCCCTGTGAAAATGGTATGCTGCTGACGCCGCAACCGCAGCTTATGCACGGCGTAAACCCACCGAGGATTGTCTGGTGCCACTGAAAAAACGACATCACGATTTTGGCTGGCTCTTAATCGTCTGCGCCGGGTTGTTACCCTTGGTGCTCGGCATCCTTTGTACCGCCATCGAAGCGCGCCACACCGTCCACCAACAGCAGATTTCCACCGCCAATACCTTGCTCACTCAGGCTGAAAAGATGAGTGATAACGCATGGGATATGATCACTGAGCTGCGTCAGTATCACTATCAACCTTGCGCAAAAATCGAAGATCAGCTGCAGCGCGCCGGCACGCTCAATCCCTATTTCCGATCCATTGGTATGCTGAAAGGCGGCGACATCAGCTGCTCGTCCGCCTTTGGCCTGCAACACGGCACATTAACTGAAATGATGCTGCAGCCGCCGCCGATTACCGGCAAAGCCTGGTGGAGCATCTCGGTGCTCGGCACCAACGGCGTCCAGAATCGTCCCGCCGTGGTGTTTGTGCGCGAGCTCCCCGATACCAGCGGTTTTTGGGCGGTCATCGATGGCCAATATTTGATGGACTTTATGAACGCTATCGGCGGATCGCGTGGCTACCACATGAGCCTGCAATTTAGCGGCGGTGCGGTGATCGCCAGCGGACCGACTGACACGCGGCCTATGCTGTACATGAATAGTGAAGCTTTTCAGGCCGACTCCAGCCGCTATCCCATCACCGTTAATGTGACCGTTCCGGCTTCTGAGTTGCTGAAAGCCTGGCGTCAGGCGCTGTTCATCTTCCTGCCGATGGCGGCGATTTTTTCGATTCTGCTGATGATTCTCACCGCTAACTGGCTGCGTCGCCGTATCTCCTGGCACGATGAGATTGGCCGCGCCATCCGCGCTCGCCAGTTCTCGGTGCACTATCAACCGGTTTACAGCAATACATTACAAGCCTGCGCCGGCGCCGAAGCCTTGCTGCGCTGGCAGCGGCCAAACGGCGACATGATTCGCCCGGATATCTTTATCAGCGCCGCTGAAGCCGAAGGCATGATTGTGCCGCTGACGCAGCATCTGCTGGAGCTGATGGCTGAAGATATTCAGAGCTGGCAGGTCGAACCCGGTTTCCACATCGGGCTGAATCTGGCAGCAGAACATCTGCAACATGCCGATTTCGTGGCAGATATCGAGCTGTTTGCTGAGCGCATCAAAGATAAACAGCTGTGTATCACGCTTGAGCTGACCGAACGTAGCCTGATTGAAGATGGTGAAATGGTGGCGCGTAAGCTGCGTCATTTGCGCGCGCAGGGCATGAAAGTCGCAATCGATGATTTCGGCACCGGCCACTGCTCGCTGACCTATCTGCTCACCTTCCCGCTGGATTATCTGAAAATCGATCGCGGCTTTATTAACGCCATCGAAGGCCTCGACGTCGAAACGCCGGTACTGGATGCGATTATTAATCTGTCTCACAAGCTGGAACTGGATGTACTCGGCGAAGGCATAGAGACCGCAACGCAATTTGAGTACTTACGGCAGCGTGGTGTGATATTTATTCAGGGCTACTATTATGCCCGTCCGCTGGATAATGACCGGCTGCGTGCCTGGCTCAGCGAGCAAGGACACAAGCCACTTCTCGCTGAGGAACATCATGAGCCTGAACTGCATCATTCTTGATGATTACCAGAACATCGCCCAGTCGCTTGCCGATTGGGCGTCTCTCGCCCCACTGGTTAACACCACTTCCCTGACTGAACATGTCGCCGACCAGGATCAACTGGTTAAGCACATCGCCCACGCCGACATTCTGGTGGTGATGCGTGAACGCACGCCGCTCAGCGCCGAGCTGATTGGCCGTTTGCCTAATCTGAAAATGGTGGTCACTTCCGGCATGCGTAATGCCTCTATTGATTTAGATGCCTGCGCAGAACGCTATATCGCGGTATGTGGCACCGCCAGCAGCAGCGCGGCCCCGCTGGAACTGACGTGGGGATTGCTGCTTGGGCTGGCGCGCCATATCGTGCCTGAGAATCTGGCCCTGCGCAGCAACGGCGCGTGGCAGCACACCTTAGGCATGAGTCTGCAGGGCAAAACGCTGGGATTGCTCGGACTGGGTAAAATTGGCGGCGAGATGGCAAAAGTGGCGCAGGCGTTTGGCATGCGCGTGTGTGCGTGGAGCCAGAATTTAACCGCTGAACGCGCCGCCGAGTGTGGCGTTGAGCGCTCGCTTTCGCTGGAAGCACTGCTCAACAGCAGCGATGTGGTGTCGATTCATCTGGTGTTAAGCGAGCGCTCACGCCATTTGGTCGATGCGGCGGCGCTGGCGCAGATGAAGCCTGGCGCGCTACTGATTAATACCTCGCGAGCCGGGATTGTTGATCAACAGGCGATGATCGCTGCGCTGCAATCAGGCCAGTTAGCCGGTGCGGGGTTGGATGTGTTTGAACAGGAGCCGCTTCCTGCGGATCATCCGTTGCGTCTGCTGCCGAATGTGCTGGCGACGCCGCATCTCGGCTATGTTGCCGACAGCAATTACCGCACCTACTTTACGCAGGCGGTGGAAGATATTCAGGGATGGTTGACCGGTGCGCCGCTGCGCTCGTTACTCTAAACGGCCTGCGCGACGTTTTTCAGCAATACGCAGCGCGACTTCGAGGCTATCTTCCGCCAGCGCGCCATTCGGCAAATCGCGATGGGCGTTAAGACGTTGATTAATGCGCTCCAGCGTCGGCGTTAACTGGCCCACTAATTGCTGATATTCATCAAGCTGCGTGATGGGTTGGTTACGTGCGATGCTGGTTTGTGTCAGCCGTTGCAGCTGACGTAAACTCTCCATCGCCTGGCTGGAGAGTAATCCGGCCTGACGCCAGGTTTTCAGGCGTTGCAGCAGTTCATCGGGTTGTTGCGCCAATAATGCCAGCTGCGCATCGGCACGTTCGCCACAGTTAATCCACTCAATCGAGGTACTGGAAACGGCAGCCGTACGCGGTGCCGCAGGCACAAGATTGATAAGATTCATTTCTACACTGTCGATCATCGACAGCCAGGGATTCTTAAAAGACTGGGCGTTTTTCCTCGACATGAACACTCCACCAAAGCACGGCGGCAGAGTATTACTGAATGCTTACAAACTGGCAAGCGGTGCTTACCGCCTCACTTAATGATAAGTTTTTCTTATTTATTTGCGCAGCAATCAGGTATGGCAATAAAGCCGCGGCATGCCAGAATAATTGATTATTTGATCGCCGTTCGGGAGTTGATACATCTGATAATAATCATTGTGTGACTCTCGCGCAGAGGTGAAAAGTATCTGCACTGCAAGTGCCTCGGGCACCGTGTCATCAGCCATTACCTGCACTTTACGGGTATTCACCAACATGAAATCCCCCTGACGATGCCAGCTGCTGACAGAAACGCGGTTCAGCCGATATTGGCGATCTTGCACCATGACCGTTCCCATCAGCATTGATGAACCACTACCATCCTCTTTAAAACGAGTATGCATAACAGCATTAATCATACCCGATGGTTTTCCTTGATTATCAATGCGATATGGGACTTCACACCATTCTGGCACAGGTTCAACTGGACGAACCAATAGCACCAACGCCCAGGGAAGGATGAATGCAACAATAACAGCCAAACTCAGCAATAGTTTACGCATCCGGAAGCTCCTGAACAAACACCATCCACGATATGCACTCATTATCCTTTTGCGCGATCGGTCTGGCGCAGAGAAAAGCGCTGGTATTAACCCGGGTGCGGCTCTGATTAATATAGAGTAAGGGCGCCGTCGCGCCATTCGCTAGATGAGGCTTTAACTCTTTGAAACGTTGCAGAGCATCTCTAACGATAAAAGAGTTCGCGGAAAGGCCTTCAGCGATAAAGATCTGCGTTTGCGCCTCCTGACCATAAAATTTGTATTGCGTGCCTGCATGCTTGGTTGGAGCAAACTCCTGGCGTGCCACCAGCGCCAGCACCGCATTGATCAGTAATACTGCCAACACTATTCCGCGTAACAGCCATGATTTTTTCTTCACGGCGGCCGCTTTTATAACAGGTTCAGGCTGCGGCGTGAGCGGCTTTTCAACTTCAGCCGCAGGCGCTGCAACATCACTGCAGGATTCCACATCCACCTGTTCTGCCAGCACACAGCCAATCAGCGGCACCTGATGAATGACGGCGCCCGGCGCATGAGCCTGCTGCGCAAGACGGTTAATCTCGGTAATTGAATGGGTTAGCCGATCGGCAAAGGGAGTATCTGAGGGTTCGCGCTGAAACAGGACATGCAGCGCCTGATTGCGTACCAATTTTCCTTGTGCATTTAACACGCGACGTAACACTGCGCTTTGCAGTGGACTTAGCGCCACGCGTTGTGCAGGAGAATTGAGCGGATAAAACACCTGTTGATCGGCATCAAAACAGAGACTTTTGGCAAATAAAACAAAGCGCGCCATATGTAACCTGATTTCCAAAAAAGCAACTTACGCAAGTATATGTAGTTTCAACAAAGGGCGCACGTTTACCACTGATTGATACGTGATTTAATCCCCTTTTTTAGGCGCGTTTACGCCACAGCATTAGCTAAAAAATAGCCAGTTAATGGGGGAAACATGACAAATATCACACTAAATCGGTATACTCTGTCGCGGTTGGCAATCATTACCCCCCTAATAATTGCCCGGCAGGCCAGGGAAAAACGTTATTTCCCGGCTATGCTTTAATTTTCTCAACGCCGCGGACTGTTGGCATTTATTGAGTCCGCAGCGTTGAGGATTTTTCGAATTCCAATACAGGGTATCTGCATGAAACTACGTAGGAAGCGTGTAAAACCTATCGGGATTGATGATGTCACGATTATCGATGACTCCCGTTTACGTAAAGCCATTACCGCAGCCTCGCTGGGCAACGCGATGGAATGGTTTGATTTTGGTGTTTATGGCTTTGTGGCTTATGCGCTGGGTAAGGTGTTCTTCCCGGATGCTTCACCAAGTGTACAGATGATTGCTGCACTGGGTACGTTCTCAGTTCCGTTCCTGATTCGTCCACTCGGTGGTTTGTTCTTCGGCATGTTGGGCGACAAATATGGTCGCCAGAAAATTCTCTCTATCACCATTGTCATCATGTCGATCAGTACCTTCTGTATTGGCTTGATACCCTCATATGCCTCCATTGGCATCTGGGCACCGATCCTGCTGCTGCTGGCAAAAATGGCGCAGGGCTTCTCGGTCGGCGGTGAATATACTGGCGCATCGATCTTCGTCGCCGAGTATTCGCCTGACCGTAAGCGCGGCTTTATGGGCAGCTGGCTCGACTTCGGTTCAATTGCCGGCTTCGTGCTGGGTGCGGGGGTTGTAGTCCTGATCTCCACCATCATTGGTGAAGAGAAGTTCCTCGAGTGGGGCTGGCGCATTCCGTTCTTTATCGCGCTGCCGCTGGGCATCATTGGCTTGTATCTGCGTCATGCGCTGGAAGAAACGCCGGCGTTCCAGCAGCACGTTGATAAACTGGAACAGGGCGACCGTGAAGGTCTGCGCGATGGCCCGAAAGTGTCGTTTAAAGAGATCGCGACCAAACACTGGAAAAGCCTGTTGGCCTGTATTGGTCTGGTGATTGCCACCAACGTGACCTACTACATGCTACTGACCTACATGCCGAGTTATCTGTCGCATAATCTGCACTACTCGGAAGATCACGGCGTGTTGATTATTATCGCCATCATGATGGGTATGCTGTTTGTGCAGCCAGTAATGGGCATGCTTAGTGACCGCTTTGGCCGTCGTCCGTTTGTCATCATCGGCAGTATCGCACTGTTTGCCTTCGCGATTCCGGCCTTCATGTTGATTAACAGCGGCGTGCTGGGTCTGATTTTTGCCGGTCTGTTGCTAATGGCCGTGATCTTAAACGCCTTTACCGGTGTAATGGCATCATCGCTACCTGCGATGTTCCCAACCCACATTCGCTACAGCGCATTGGCAAGTGCCTTCAATATTTCGGTGCTGATTGCCGGTTTAACACCGACATTCGCCGCTTATTTAGTAGAAGCCACCAACAATCTGTACATGCCGGCTTACTACCTGATGGTTGTCGCGGTGATTGGTTTGATTACCGGTATCTACATGAAAGAGACCGCCAACAAGCCGCTGCGCGGTGCCACGCCAGCCGCGTCGGACATGGATGAAGCACGTGAAATCCTGCAGGAGCATCACGACAACATCGAGCAGAAAATCGAAGATATTGATGACGAGATCGCCAAGCTTGAGGCGAAACGCAAAAACCTGGTGCAGCAGCATCCGGACATCAACGAGTAATCTTCCCCACTCCCGCCGCCCGGCGGGAGTTTTCGTTTCCGCACACAATCCTTCATGCTCAGTGCCGAAAAGGGGTAAACTATTGCCACTTTTTTAACCTGCATAAGTTGTAGAGTATGTCTGAATTTAATCTGATCCAGCGCCCAAGAAGGCTGCGCAAAAGCGCGTCAATGCGCGAAATGTTCCAGGAATCTAACCTCAGCATCAACGATCTGGCGCTGCCTATCTTCGTTGAAGAAGGCGTGGACGATTACGTGCCGATAAATGCCATGCCGGGCGTGATGCGTATTCCCGAGAAACGTTTGGCGTATGAGATCGAACGTATCGCCAAAGCGGGTATCCGTTCAGTGATGACCTTCGGCATTTCCCATCACACCGATGCCACCGGCAGCGATGCCTGGAACGAAAACGGTTTGGTGGCCCGTATGTCGCGTATCTGCAAAGACACCGTGCCAGAAATGATCGTGATGTCTGATACCTGTTTCTGCGAATACACCAGCCACGGCCATTGTGGCGTACTGTGCGATCACGGCGTTGATAACGACCAAACGCTGATTAACCTCGGTAAGCAAGCCGTGGTGGCTGCACAAGCCGGTGCCGACTTTATCGCCCCTTCTGCCGCGATGGATGGCCAGGTGAAAGCCATCCGCCAGGCGCTCGACGCCGCCGGCTTCACCGATACCGCCATCATGTCGTATTCGACGAAGTTCGCCTCCTCCTTCTACGGCCCGTTCCGTGAAGCCGCAGGTACCGCGCTGAAAGGCGATCGTAAGACTTATCAGATGAATCCAATGAACCGCCGTGAAGCGCTGCGCGAGTCGCTGCTTGATGAAGCGGAAGGCGCAGATTCACTGATGGTGAAACCGGCGGGTGCCTACCTCGATATCCTGCGCGATATTCGCGAACGCACCACGTTGCCGCTGGCGGCGTACCAGGTGAGCGGCGAGTACGCGATGATCAAATTCGCCGCACAGGCGGGTGCCATCGACGAACGTAATGTGGTTCTGGAAAGCCTGGGCGCGATTAAACGTGCCGGCGCCGATCTCATTTTCAGCTATTTTGCCCTTGATCTCGCCGAGCAAAAAGTGCTCTGATTATCATTACGCCTGGCATCGGACATCGCATCCCGCTGCCAGGCGCTTTCAGCCTTTATGGCACCAACACCAGTGTTTCAGTCATTCCATAATTAATAAGAGTCACGCGATGAAAGCACCTGCACTGCCTGCGGACGAGTCACATCGTCTGGCCCAGTTACGTGCGCTCAACATTCTGCACACGCCGGCAGAAGAGCGTTTCGACCGATTAACCCGCCTTGCCCGTCGTTTGTTTGGCGTGCCCGTCGCGCTAGTCAGCCTGCTGGAAGAGGACCATCAGTGGTTCAAATCGGCGGCCGGTTACGCTGCTACCACCGCACCGCGCAATACCTCTTTCTGCGGCCACGCCGTGCTGCAGGATGATGTGATGGTGGTGGAGAATGCCCTCGAAGATGAACGCTTCCACGATAATCCCCTGGTAAATAACAGCGATAATCCGGTGCGTTTCTACGCCGGTTGCCCGTTGCGTACGCCTGCCGGTGCTAAAGTCGGCACGCTGTGCATTATCGATCACCATGCGCGCCAGTTCGATGCAGACGATATCCACACCCTGCGCGATTTGGCTGCGATGGCGGAAGCGGAGCTGGTGGCTTTCCAGACCGCGACCTCCGATGAATTGACGCAAATCACCAATCGCCGTGGCTTTATGACGCTCGGCCAGCTGGCGCTGAATGAGTGCCAGGTGAAGCAGTTACCCGCCAGCCTGACATTCCTCGATCTCGATCGCTTTAAAGCCATTAACGATACGCTCGGCCATCGCGAAGGCGACCGCGCGCTGATGGATTTTGCCGATGCCATGAAAGTGAGTTTCCGCCACGCGGATATCTTTGCCCGTTTGGGCGGCGATGAGTTTGTGGTGCTGTTTAACGGCTTACAGCTCGCCGATGCCGAAGGCGTGTTGGCGCGCTTTGATGGTTTCCTGCAACAGCAAACCCAGAATCTGGAGCGGCGTTACGCCCTGCACTTCTCATCGGGCATTGTTGAGTTCGATCCTGACCATCCGCAATCGCTGGAACAATTGCTGGAAGGTAGCGACGAACGGATGTACGCCGCTAAAAATGGGAAAAAGAAGCTAAGTTGATGTTGGCCGCCATGAATGGCGACCCTGCGGTTAATTGCCAGCTAAATCGGCGATTAATGTCTGATTAAACTTCTGCGGCTCTTCCATTTGCGGCGCGTGGCCCATGCCGGGGAATTCGATTAACCGTGCGCCGGGAATCAGCTGCGCCACCTGCTTGCCCAGCACGTTGTAATGACCGAGTTTTGCTTTCACGTCCGGCGGCGCGATATCGCTGCCAATCGCCGTAGTATCAGCGGTCCCGATCATTAAGGTGGTTGGCACGCGCAGATCTTTAAATTCGTAATAAACCGGCTGTGTGAAAATCATGTCGTAGATTAACGCCGAGTTCCACGCCACTTTTTTGTGGCCCGGTCCGCTGTTCAATCCGGCCAGCATATCGACCCATTTGTCATACTCCGGCTTCCACTGGCCGCTGTAATAAGTCTGCTGTTCATACTTCTTGATACCCGCCGCATCCAGCTTGAGTTCACGTTGATACCACTGATCCACCGAGCGCCACGGCGCGCCTTTGGCTTTCCAGTCTTCTAAACCGATGGGATTGACCAGCACCAGCTTCTGCGTTTGCTGTGGGTACATCAGCGCATAGCGCGTCGCCAGCATGCCGCCGGTGGAATGCCCAACAATAATGGCGTTGTCGATACCCAGCTGCTGCAACAGCTGATGGGTGTTCTGCGCCAGCTGCTGGAAAGTGTATTGATAGTTAGCGGGTTTGGTTGAGCTGCAGAAGCCAATCTGATCCGGCGCAATCACCCGATAACCTTTCTGGCTCAGCGCTTTGATGGTGTCGTCCCAGGTTGCGCCACAGAAGTTCTTGCCGTGCATCAGCACCACGGTTTTGCCGTTGGCCTGCTGCGTAGGTTTGACATCCATATAGCCCATACTCAGCGCTTGCTGCTGCGAGGTGAAATTAAAGTGCTGCAGAGGATAGGGATAGTTGAAGCCCTCCAACTGCTCGCCATACACATTGGCAGCGAGCGCCGGGGCGGTAACGCAGAGCGCGATTGATGCCAGAATAACGGCAAGTGACTGTTTTGGCTTGAAACGAAAATCCATAGCGCCATTCCTCAAGAGTGAAAACCTTCAGTCTGGCACGTTAATTCGCGTTAAGTATTGATGAAGTGTGCCGCCAAAAAAACACGCCTTTTACTATTAAGCATCACAACGCCATGAAAAATTTGAGTTAATAATAACGCCCGTTATTACGGTAAATATTCAACACCATCACAACAAGAAAACCTGTAAATTCACTAAAACCAAGACCGGTCTTGATGACAAATAACAAAATAGCTCAATAATCAGAAAACTTTACATTAATTGCAGATTGGAAAGATTAATTAAATTACACTCTGTGCGTGTTAATGGAGGACTATGATGACACAGCAAAAATACAATGAAGGGGTAATTGATTCGGTAACCGAATGGATTGTGGCTAATCTGGATCAACGTTTAAGCATCGATGATATCGCACTAAAGTCCGGCTATTCTAAATGGTATTTGCAGAAACTCTTCGCCCGCTATCACAATGAAACGCTGGCACGCTACATCCGCAAAAAGAAACTGGTTCAATGTATCAATGACTTAAAAGCCAGCAACGTGCCAATTATCAGTCTGGCGGTTAAATACCATTTCGAAAGTCAGCAATCCTTTACCCGGTCGTTTAAGCATGTATTAGGCTGCACACCGCTGTATTGCCGCAAGCGCCAGCTCGATGATGAAACCAAACAAGCAATGCGTGAAAGCAACGATCCCTGCATGCTGTGTCGTCAAGCGGGTTTTGATGCCACAGAACGTGCTAAAGATATTGTTACGCCGCTAGCGCGCAACGATAGATTTCCACCCCGAATCGGTTGTGTGATGCGTTGATAAATAACCGATCTTTTATTAACGCCTTTTGACATCAACAGACTTATTCATTTCAATTAAATGCTCTATTTCACCAATGAAAAACGGATGGCGCACCATCCGTTTATTCATTTAGTAATTCGATTTATTTGGCGCGATTACACGCTTTTTAAAATGCGCGAGCCGATTATCCAGCGCATCGGTATACAGCATGGTATCCACACCAACGGCAACAAAGTTTGCTCCCCAACTGATGGCGCGTTCTGCCATTTCAAGATTCACCGCCAGAAAACCGGCCGCTTTTCCCGCGCTGCGGATGCGTTTAATACTGTGCTCAATCACCTTCTGCACTTCAGGATGCGCTGCATTATCGGGATAACCTAATGAGGCGGATAAATCTGCCGGGCCAATAAATATCCCGTCAACGCCTTCGACTTCCAGTAACGCATCCAGATTATCAATCGCCGTTTTGCTTTCGGCCTGAATCAACAGGCACAACTCTTCATTGGCGCGTGCCATATAATTTTCCACGCGCCCCCAGCGTGCCGCCCGCGCCACGCCAGCGCCGACGCCGCGCGTACCGTAAGGCGGATAACGCGTCGCCTGCACCAGCGCTTTTGCCTGCTCGGCGCTATCGATCATCGGTACCAACAAGGTGCGCGCACCGATATCCAGCACCTGCTTAATCAATGCGGTCTGGAATTCAATCGGACGAATCACCGGCTGGCTGCGATAAGGCGCGACCGCCTGCAATTGATGATAGAGATCCTGCACGGTATTCGGGGCGTGTTCGCCATCAATCAGTAGCCAGTCGTAGCCGCTGGTGGCAGCAATTTCGGCCAGATACGACGAGGTGCTGCTCAGCCACAAGCCTATCTGCGTTTCACCTTGGGCCAATCCGGCTTTGAAAGGATTTTTTAATGGGTCCTGCATAGCTTCTCCTAACTCAATGACTTGCCTGCTGAGAGTGCGGCAACTGACGCTCCACTTTCAGGCTGAGGATAATGAGTGAACCGATGGCGGCAATCAGCGCCAGCGCCAGCAATCCGGCGGCGCTGCTGTTAAATTGCATCTCGGCATTTACGCGAATCAGCGGCGCGAGGAAGCCACCCACGGCGCCAAACAAGTTGACGAAGCCGATGCCAGCCGCCAGCGCGGTACCAGAAAGCAGCTGCGTCGGCATGGTCCAGAACACCGGCTGCACGGCAATAAACCCCACCGCCGCGACGCTAAGCGCAATGATGGCCAACAGCGGTGAAACCAATCCGGACAAACCAATCCCAGCCGCCGCCGCCAGCAAGGTGAACGCCGCCACCCGGCGACGCTCGCCGCTGCGGTCGGAGTAGCGTGGAATCAGCCAGGTGCCAAACAGCGCGGCAACCCACGGAATCGCCGCCACTAGCGAGGCGAGGAAACCGACTTTGGTGCCCAACAGCGCCGCCACTTGCGATGGCAGGAAGAAGATCAGTCCATATACCGCAATCTGGATGGTCATGTAGATGATGGCGAGTTGCCAGACGCGACCATTGCGCAGCGCATCACGCAGATGTGACGTCGGCTTTTGCTGCTCTTCGCTCTCCAGCTGACGTTGCAGCGCCTGTTTCTCCTCGGCGCTGAGAAAACGCGCTGTTGCCGGCGTATCGTCGATATAGCTGAAGGTGAAAACACCGGCCGCTACCGCCAGCAATCCTTCAATGATAAACATCCAGAACCAGCCGGGATGGCCCAGCACGCCGTGCATTTCCAGCAGTGCGCCAGAAAGCGGTGAACCCAGCGTCAACGCCAGCGGCGCACCCATATAAAACAGCCCCATAACGCTGGCGCGCTGCTGCTGCGGGAACCACAGCGAGGTGAGATAAATCATGCCGGGAAAGAAACCCGCCTCAGCAGCGCCGAGCAAGGTGCGCACCAGCAGGAATTTGGCTTCGGTATCTGCAAATGCCATCGCCGCAGAAAGAAATCCCCACAGCAGCGTGGTGCCGCCAATCCAGCTGCGTGCACCGAATCGCTTCATTAACAAATTAGCCGGTACGCCAAGTAGCGCGTACACCACAAAGAAGATTCCGGCACCTAACGCGTAAGCTTCATTACTCAGGCCGGTATCCAGTTGATACGCCTCTTTGGCAAAACCGATGTTGGCGCGATCCAGAAACGCCAGCACGTAGAGCATCAACATGAAAGGAATAAGACGTGCGCGGTTCTTTTTAACCGCGCTTAACACCAGATTATCCATGGTAAAACCCTCACGCACGGCTGCGACGCGTCGCCGCAGCCGCTGCGATTAGTGTTGATAAGGACGCTTCAGTCCATCGCGATTCAGTTCCACGCCGAAGCCCGGTTTATCCAGTACCGATTTGTGCATACGACCGTTAACCGGCACCGGTTCGTTGATCAGTAGCGGATCAAACTGTGGACGCAGCGTGCTGCAATCCGGGCTGGTCATCAGGAATTCACTGAAAGGGCTGTTGGTGAAGGTGATCACCGCATGATGCGAGTAAACCGAAGAGCCATGCGGCACCACCAGCTGGCCGCGTGATTTCGCCAGCGCCGCTACCTCAACCAGCGTTGTCAGGCCGCCGCACCAACCCACATCCGGCTGCAGAATATCGATGCCGGTTTCTGCCAGCGTGCGGAACGATTGCAGCGTGCCGTGATGTTCGCCGCTGGTGATTAACATGCCCTGCGGCGCTTGCTGTTTCAGCTGTGCGTAACCTTCGAACTGTTGCGGCGGCAAACACTCTTCCAGCCACTTGACGTTATAAGGTGCGCAGGCGTGCGCCAGTTTGGTGGCGAAATTGACGTCCTGACTCATCCAGCAATCGAGCATCAGCCAGAAATCCGGGCCGCAGGTTTCGCGATAGTGAGCGATGCGTGCCACCTCTTTACGGATGCCTTCATCGCCATCATGCGGTCCCCACTGCACCGCCATTTTGCCGCCGATAAAGCCCATCTTCTGCGCCAGATCCGGACGCGCGCCGGTGGCATAGAACTGCAGTTCATCGCGCACCGCGCCGCCCAGCAGTTTGTAGACCGGCAGATCGGTGACTTTGCCAAACAGATCCCACAGCGCCAAATCGACACATGAAATGGTGTTCATCACCAACCCACCCGATCCGGCGTAGTACATGGTGGCGTTCATCATCTGGTCGTGAATCAGCTTGATGTCGCTGACGCAGCGCCCTTCGAGGAAACGATTGAGATGCTTTTCCACGATGAAACAGCCCATTTCGCCACCGGTGGTAATGGCGAAACCGGTTTGACCGTTATCGGCTTCAACTTCCACGATCAGCGTGCCTAACACGTTGATGCCAAAGGATTGACGCGACTGCTCATACTGTTTGTATTTGCTCATTGGCGTGGCGACGTGGTCGTCAATCCAGTGATTGGCACCTTGATCGTGATAATCGCCGCCAGCCGCCGCTTTATCAGCGGTAGCGCCACCGGCAAAGTAGGCGCGGACAGTTTTAATTTTAGGTAGGGACATGCTCTTCTCCTGGTTATGAGGCGTGCTTTTCCGCCGGGCTACGCCAGCCCAGCAGACGGGAAATATCGCGGGCGCAGGCAATCACCTGACCAGCAAGGTAATCGCGTTTGTCGTCGTCAATCTCGAGTCGGGTACCCACCAGAGAAATGGCAGCGACTAACTGCTGGCGGGCATTGAAAATCGGCGCGGCAACGCAGCGCACATCGGGATAATCTTCGCCGTTATCAAAGCTCCAGCCCTGACGGCGAATGCGTGCCAGCTCAGTGCGCAGCGCGTCGGCGTTGCGCAGCGAGGTTGGCGTCACCGCCACAAAGCGCAGGCCGCTGATGATGCGTTCCTGTTCTTCAGGTTGCTGCCAGGCCAGCAGACACTTGCCAATGCCCGAGCGATAGAGCGACAGGCTTTTCCCTTCGTGCGATCGCACGCTGATGGTGGCGGCAGATTCGAGCTTGAGGATGTAGCAGGCATGACCACCATCGAGGATGCCGAGGTGGCACAACAGATTGGTGTGCTGCATTAAGCGCGTCAGACGTGGACGCGCGATATCGCGGATATCCATGTGCTGCAACGCGTGACCGGCAAATTCCACCAGCCGCGTCCACAAGCAGTAGTTGTTGTTGCGATCAATGGTGATCAGACGCTGTTTTTTCAGTTCAGCGAACAGCAGATAGGCGCTGCTTTTGGGAAGCGCCAGCGTTTCAATTATCTCGGCGGCACTGCACGGTCCGTGCTGGGCAATAAAGTCGAGAATCGCAATGGCGCGCGTCAGCGCAGGGACAGGCGTAATTTCCAACATGCTGGACTCCAGTCTGATGATCTGGAGCGCAGTGTTGTGGTTTTAACCCTTGAGAAGTGTGCGCCGCTTCAAATTACGTGGCGCACAGTGCGTCTGGCGGCTACGCGTGTGCGGGAATGTGAATCGCGCCGCGCTGCAAGTACAGCCGACTGTACTCGCAGCGCAGAATCAAGAATTTAAGAGAAAATGTATTTGATCGCTGCAATCACCATCGTAGTGGTCATCACCATTAACAAACGCTTTATCCAGCGCATATCGATTTTCAGCGCGGCAACATCCGCTTTGAGTTGTTTGACGTCAGCTTTTAGTTCGTCAATGTCCTTAATCGCGCCACTTAAGCGAAAATCGAGATCTTTAATAGCACCAGTAAGCCGAACATCAAGCTCCCTGATAGCACCACTAAGCCGATTATCCAGCTCCCTAATAGCGCCACCTAGCCGGTCATCTAGCTCTTTAATCGCACCAGTAAGTCGAACATCCAGTTCCCTAATATCGCTACTTAGCCGGTCATCTAGCTCTTTAATCGCACCAGTAAGTCGAACATCCAGTTCTTTAATATCGCTACTTAGCCGGTCATCTAGCTCTTTAATCGCACCAGTAAGTCGAACATCCAGTTCTTTAATACTCCCTGTAATGCCTTCTCCGGCCTTAATCAAATCGGCACGAGATAACGCATTGTCCTGCTGCATTTCGGTAAAGATCTCGACCATGGCTTCGGCTTGCTGATCGCTGACGCCGGCCAGCTGCAGTGCTTTAAAAGCTTTGTGTGTATTCATCATCGCGAGTGTCATCCGTGAAGCTCTTGATTTGAGGTGAGGCATAAGCCGACATCTTGCTCAGCGAGCGATTGTTGCGCCATGTAAGTGTTGATATTTTGCGCGGCATTGCGAAAAATATCAATTAGTACAACAAGTAACGTTCAGACGGATGCGGGCATCTCGCAAAATTGACGTCAGGATCTGCCGCGAAAAGTTTTGCGATATTGCAGCGGGGAGGTGTTGAGTTGCTTCTTGAAATGGCAGCAAAGCTGTAGAGGCTTACGCTGCCAGTGCAATGATCACTGAACCGGCTGGCCCGGTAGCAATTTCTCAGACATCAACCGGCGGCAGGATAAACTTTCCTGCCGCGCTTGCTGCTGCTGTTGCGGCGACAAATCCTGCCAAACCGTTTGCAGATGCTCTGCCAGGCCTTGCTGGAAATGCACCTTCTGCAATGCGTAATCGGAATTACTGCCTTCAATAATCTGCTGCATATCTTGCGGAGCATTGCCGCGCCCATCGTGAGTCAGCGTACAGAACATGGCGATGTAATAACCTTTATCCTCATCGCTGTAGTGCGGCATCAGCCACCAAACCACAGCACTGATGACGATCAGCAAAGGCACAATGTATTTGAGTTTTAACATGAATAGGTTTATCCGCTGAAGAGTGAAGCGCGCCATGATAGCGACGTGAATTAAAGTGCTTGCGCGCACGCCCAGGCAGAGCTCCATGCCCACTGGAAGTTGTAACCGCCCAGCCAGCCGGTAACGTCCACCACTTCGCCGATAAAGAATAAGCCAGGCACATCGCGCGCTTCCATGGTTTTTGATGACAGCTGGGTGGTGTCAACGCCGCCCAACGTCACTTCGGCAGTGCGATAACCTTCAGTGCCGTTCGGCTGTACGCGCCACTGATGCAGCATATTAACCAGCTCGCCCTGCTGCTTGCTGTTCAGCTGCTTCAGCGTGACGTCAGGAATCTGCTTCAGCTCCTGCAGCACCTCAACCAAACGTTTTGGCAGAATTTTCGCCAGGCTGTTTTTCAGGCTAAGGTTGGGATGCGCTTCGCGCTGCACATGAATGAAATCATCCAGCGAGGTGGCGGGTGATAAATCAATGGTGACGAATTCGCCCGGCTGCCAGTAGCTGGAGATTTGCAGCACCGCAGGGCCCGATAAGCCGCGATGGGTAAACAGCATCGCCTCTTTAAATAAGGTGCCATCCTGCGCGGTGATGGTGGTGGGCAGCGCGACGCCCGACAGCGTGTTGAGCTGTTCCAGCAGCGGTTTATGCAGCGTGAACGGCACCAATGCCGCGCGCGTCGGGAACACTTTCAGGCCGAACTGATCCGCCACTTTGTAGCCAAACGGCGTGGCGCCGAGGCCCGGCATCGAGAGCCCGCCGCTGGCGATCACCAGTTTTTCGGCCTGCACCAAAGTACCGTTCAGCTGTAAGGTATAGCCGCGGTCGTCGCGCTCGACGCTCAGCACTTCACTGCGCAGTCGCAGCGTCACTTGCCCGGCATCACACTCTTTCAGTAGCAAATCGACAATCTGCTGCGCGGAGTCATCGCAGAATAATTGTCCCAGCGTTTTCTCGTGATACGCAATGCCGTGACGATTGACCAGATCGATGAAATCCCACTGGTTGTAACGCGCCAGCGCCGATTTACAGAAATGCGGGTTGTGCGACAGGTACGCAGCGGGCTCGGTATGCATGTTGGTGAAGTTGCAGCGACCGCCACCCGACATCAATATCTTGCGACCGGCTTTTTTGCCGTTATCCAGCAGCAATACGCGACGACCCAATTGTCCCGCCTGCGCCGCGCAGAACATGCCGGCTGCGCCTGCACCAATAATGATAACGTCAAACTTTTCCACTGCTTTTATCCGCCTTGCCTGAAAGGCGCTGATTGTAGGGATTTGCGGCTTTTAGCGCCAGCTTCAAAAAAATGCCGTAAATGTGTCATAATGTAACTCACTAATTTTTAGCCGTTTTCAGCTAAATCTATACGCTGCATTACAATTTTAAGACAATAAAGAGCTATATTTTTCTTTCATATCGCGCACGTTGTCGCAGATAATGCGCCGCGTTCATGTCCTCCCAAAATGGCGTAACGTTTATGCTACATCTGTTTGCTGGTCTCGACCTCAGTACCAGCCTGTTACTGATTCTTGCTCTGCTGTTTGTATTGTTTTACGAAGCAATCAACGGTTTTCACGACACTGCTAACGCGGTCGCGACTGTCATTTATACCCGTGCGATGCGGGCGCAACTGGCGGTTGTCATGGCGGGTGTTTTCAACTTCTTAGGTGTTTTGCTTGGTGGATTGAGCGTGGCGTACGCCATCGTTCACATGCTTCCGACCGATTTACTGTTGAATGTCGGTTCGGCCCACGGCCTGGCTATGGTCTTCTCCATGCTGCTGGCCGCGATTATCTGGAACCTCGGCACCTGGTATTTGGGTTTGCCCGCCTCCAGTTCTCACACATTGATTGGCGCTATCATCGGTATTGGTCTCACCAACGCCCTGATGACCGGCACCTCGGTGGTTGATGCGCTCAACCTGCCGAAAGTCATCAATATCTTCATGTCCCTGATTCTTTCACCGATTGTAGGTCTGGTGATTGCAGGCGGTCTGATCTTTGTCCTGCGTCGCTACTGGAGCGGAACCACCAAACGTTCCCGCATCCATATGACGCCTGCTGACCGTGAAAAGATTGATGGCAAGAAAAAGCCTCCGTTCTGGACGCGCATTGCCCTGATCGTTTCCGCGATTGGCGTGAGCTACTCTCACGGCGCTAACGATGGTCAGAAAGGCATCGGCCTGATTATGCTGGTGCTGATCGGCGTCGCGCCGGCGGGATTTGTGGTGAACCTGAATGCATCCGGTTATGACATCACCCGCACCCGCGATGCCGTCAATCATCTGGAGCAGTATTATCAGCAGCACAACGAGTCGCTGACGCACATGATGCAGCTGGCGCCGCCTGTGGTGCCTACTCCGGATGAATCGCTTGGCGGTCCGCAGGAGTTTCATTGCGACAGCAGCCGTGCGCTGCAGGCTATCGATCGTGCGCAGCTGCTGCTTAACAACCTGCAGAGCTATGATCAGCTGACGGTTGATCAACGCAGCCAGATGCGTCGTCTGCTGCTGTGCGTTTCCGATACCGTGGATAAAGTGGCCAAGCTGCCGGAAACCAGCGCGGAAGATAAGCGCTTCCTCAACAAGCTGAAAAGCGATTTGCTGGGCACCGTTGAGTACGCTCCGATCTGGATTATTGTGGCTGTGGCGCTGGCGCTCGGCATCGGTACCATGATTGGCTGGCGTCGTGTTGCCACCACCATTGGTGAGAAAATCGGTAAGAAAGGCATGACGTATGCGCAAGGGATGTCGGCGCAGGTGACAGCCGCAGTATCGATTGGCGTGGCCAGTTACACCGGTATGCCGGTTTCGACCACGCACATTCTGTCGTCGTCGGTGGCCGGTACTATGCTGGTCGATGGCGGTGGATTGCAGAGTCGCACCATCAAAAATATCGCTATGGCGTGGGTGTTCACCTTGCCGGTATGTATTTTGCTGTCGGGTTCGCTCTACTGGATTGCACTGAAACTGATCTAAGCAAAGCGCAGAAATATTCGAGGGCGACGCGATGTCGCCCTTTTTTATTGCCAGATCGCCATCGCAATCAAACTCACCACCACCAAAAAACAGAGCCCGCTGGTCAGCACAAACTGTCCGCGCACGCGCTCACAGCGGCGAATGAACTCGTCGTCATGATGATCGTGATAGCGCCTCTCCCAGATATAGCGCACCAGCCGCACCTGCTTACTTGGCTGCCCGTGCGACGTGAAGAAACCCGCACCATCCACGTATTGATATAACAGCGGATCGCAACCGCGCAAAACGGCCAAAAGTGAGCGCAAAGAAGAGAAATAGCGCGCCATATTAACCAGACAAACCACACACAGAGCCCAAAAAAGCGCGATAGTGCTGATCATGTTCCCCTCCCGGCTGGAGCCGCAACGACGTCGAACGCAGCGGGGAATTGCTGTAGACGCCGCACGGGAAATAAACCAGCCATTGAATGATGTCGATTGCATTGTTGTTATGCGAACCTGAGTGCGCAACGCATATGGCAGTGGCACTTATTTTCAGTGTAGGAGATCTGTTGAATTTTTTTCCAGCGATGATTTTCGTTCAGGGCGAGTGAAAAAGCCGATAACGCTTGATCTCCCTCACAAGCGAACTTGCGCTTGCAGCATTTGTTAACAACTCTGGCTATACTCAGGACATAACAAAAACCGCCTGCAAGGCTGAAATAGTTGGTTGGTGGCGCTTCATCGCCGTCTCGCGCAAAGGAATCGCCGACCGTGAAAGCAGGAAGATTGCCCCGAATCTTGAGAAAGGAGTTTTATCATGGCTTATAAACACATCCTGATTGCAGTAGACCTTTCCCCGGAAAGCCAGTTGCTGGTTGATAAAGCCGTTTCGCTGGCCCGTCCTTATGATGCAAAAATCTCGCTGATCCACGTTGATGTGAACTATTCAGACCTCTACACCGGGCTGATTGATGTCAATCTGGGCGACATGCAGAAGCGTATTTCTGAAGAGACGCACACCGCGCTGAAAGATCTGTCAATTAACGCCGGTTATCCGATCAGTGAAACCCTGAGCGGCAGCGGCGATCTTGGCCAGGTGCTGGTGGATGCGATTAAGAAATATGATGTGGATTTGGTGGTGTGTGGTCACCATCAGGACTTCTGGAGCAAGCTGATGTCATCGGCGCGCCAGTTGATTAACACCGTGCATATCGACATGTTAATTGTTCCGCTGCGCGACGAAGACGAAGAGTAACCGTAGGGTCGCCATTCATGGCGACCTTCCTCAAAACCACTCGCTCTACCCCAGCGGCGGATAAATATCAAAACGATGGCTTTTGGTCACCACTGCATCCTGCGTCACCACGCCCGCTAACGGCGGCGCATAATCCGGACGCTTCACCACAATGCGCTTCTTCGCCAGCCGACGCGCCGGTTCCAGCAACGCATCCGCATCGCCATCCGCACCGACCAAAGACTGAAACACGCGCATCTCTTTCTTCACCATCGCGCTTTTCTGGCGATGTGGATACATCGGATCGAGATAAACCACATCCGGCGCTGGCGTGATATCGCTCAGCGCTTGCTGGCTAACGGCGTGCAGCAACGTAAGCCGATCGCGCAGCCAGCCGCCAATCTCCGCATCCTGATAACCGCGACGCAAACCATCGTCCAGCAAGGCCGCGACCACCGGATGACGTTCCAGCATGCGCACGCGACAGCCCAGCGCCGCCAGCACAAACGCATCGCGCCCCAAACCGGCCGTCGCATCAACCACATCTGGCAGATAACCGCTTTTGATGCCGACCGCTTTCGCCACCGCTTCGCCGCGACCGCCGCCAAACTTGCGCCGATGCGCCATCGCACCCGAAACGAAATCCACGAAGATGCCGCCGAGTTTCGGCTCATCCAGCTTACGCAGCTCAAGGTGCTCGGCGGTTAACACCAGCGCCATCGTTGCCTGATCGTCCTGCTGCAAACCCCAGCGCTCGGCTAAATGTAATAAGGCGCCGTCTCCGGCGCCTGTTTCATCGATTAAACCAATTTTCACAAGCCGGCTTATCCCTGAATTCCGTAGTGTTCCAGCATCGCATCAAGCTGCGGCTCACGGCCACGGAAGCGTTTGAACAGCTCCATTGGCTCTTCGGAACCGCCACGCGTCAGGATGTTATCGAGGAACGACTGACCGGTCTGACGGTTGAAAATGCCCTCTTCTTCGAAGCGCGAATAGGCATCGGCAGCCAGCACGTCGGCCCACAGATAGCTGTAATAACCGGCCGCATAACCACCAGCAAACACATGGCTGAAAGCGTGCGGGAAACGGCCCCATTCCGGGCTTGGCACCACGGCAACCTGCTTCTTCACTTCACGCAGGGTTTCGAGGATGCGTGCGCCTTGCGCAGGATCGAACTCGGTATGCAGACGGAAATCGAACAGGCCGAACTCCAGCTGACGCAGGATAAACAGCGCCGCCTGATAGTTTTTCGCCGCCAGCATTTTATCCAGCAGTTCTTTCGGCAACGGCTCGCCGGTTTCGTAGTGGCCTGAGATAAACGCCAGCGCTTCCGGCTCCCAGCACCAGTTTTCCATAAACTGGCTTGGCAGCTCGACGGCATCCCACGGCACACCGCTGATACCGGATACGCCCGGCGTTTCGATGCGCGTCAGCATATGGTGCAGACCGTGACCGAATTCATGGAACAGCGTGATCACTTCATCGTGCGTGAACAGCGCCGGTTTGCCCTGCAGCGGACGGTTAAAGTTACAGGTGAGATAGGCCACCGGCTTTTGCAGGCTGCCGTCGGCTTTACGCATCTGGCCGACGCAATCGTCCATCCACGCGCCGCCACGCTTGTGTTCGCGCGCATAGAGATCGAGATAGAAGCTGCCGCGCAGTTCACCACTTTCGTCGAACAGGTCGAAGAAGCGCACGTCTGGATGGTAAACATCGACGTCTTTGCGCTCTTTGGCGGTGATGCCATAAATGCGTTTAACCACCTCGAACAAACCACTCACCGCGCGCGCTTCCGGGAAGTACGGACGCAGCTGCTCGTCGCTGATGGTGTAGAGATGCTGTTTCTGTTTTTCGCCGTAATAGGTGAGATCCCACGGATTCATCTCGTCGACGCCGTACTCTTTCTTCGCGAAGGCGCGCAGCTGAGCCAGCTCTTTTTCGCCTTGTGGACGAGCGCGTTTCGCCAGATCGGTCAGGAAGTCGATCACCTGCGCCGGATTTTCCGCCATTTTGGTCGCCAGCGATTTGTCAGCGTAAGAGTCGAAGCCCAGCAGCTGAGCCAGTTCATGGCGCAGCGCCAGCTCTTCCGCCATCACCGGACCGTTGTCCCATTTGCCCGCATTCGGGCCCTGTTCGGAAGCACGCGTTGAATACGCGCGATACAGCTCTTCACGCAGTGCGGCGTTGTCGCAATACGTCATGACCGGCAGATAGCTTGGGATATCCAGCGTCAGCAGCCAGCCTTGTTGCTCTTTGGCTTCGGCCTGTGCTTTGGCGGCGGCCAGCGCACTTTCAGGCATGCCCGCCAGTTCCGCTTCATCGGTTACCAGCTTGCTCCAGCCCATGGTGGCGTCGAGCACGTTGTTGCTGTATGTCGAACCCAGTTCAGAAAGACGCGCCGCGATTTCGCCGTAGCGCTTCTGCTTCTCTTTATCGAGGCCGATACCGGACAGCTCAAAATCACGCAGGCTGTTATCCACCGCTTTCTTCTGCGCGGTATCCAGCGCCGCGTAGCTATCGCCCTCTTTCAGGTTGCGATACGCCTGGTACAAACCTTCATTCTGGCCAACCCAGGTGCTGTATTCGGACAGCAACGGCAGCGTTTGCTCGTAGGCTTCACGCAGCTCCGGGCTGTTTTTCACCGAGTTCAAATGACTGACCGGCGAGAACAGGCGACCTAAGCGATCGTCGACTTCAGCCAGCGGCTGCACCAGATTTTCCCAGGTATAAGGCGCGCCTTGTGCCACAACGCGTTCCACCGCTGCGCGGCAGTCATTTAGCGCTTCGGTAACCGCAGGCACCACATGTTCAGGTTTGATGGCAGAAAACGGAGGCAGCGAAAAAGGCGTGAGTAACGGATTGGTCATAAGCGCAGTCCTTTCATGATGAAGTAGTGGCGCGAACTTTCGCGCGACGCATTTTACTAACATGCGGCTTGATGGCATGAAAATCAATGCCACTAAGCCTGGACCAACGAAGAAAAGCCCGCCAGAAGGCGGGCTGAAGATTATTTAATCGCGAGTTGGTAGTGAATCACATCGTAAGGCGCCACCCACGGCGGCAACGGCTCGCGCTCGAAGATATCTTTCGCCAGCGCCCAGCCTTCCACAGCGCCGCCGGTCCCCGTTAACGACATCCCTTCATACAGTAAAGGTGGCAGCGTATTATCAAACACCACCTTATCGTCGGCAAAATCGTTAATCACTTTGCCGCTCAACGTACTGACTTTCACACTCACCTGCACTTGCTGTTCAGGGATCAGCTTTGCATTAACTGATTTAACCGTAAACCAGTGCACGCCATTCTGCGTTAACAGGCTTTTGCGCTTATCGAGCTGCTTGTTCAACCGCGCGTAGCCTTTCTCGATCAGCGAGCCCATATTTTTATTGATGGCTTCCTGCATTGCCGCATATCGACGCGACATCTCTTCACTGTTCATAACCGAAGTGCCGGTTTGCAGTTGTGTGCTAAATCCCGCAATGAGCTGTTCAAGACTGATGGTGAGGCCGGTATCTTTCACCATCTGCAGTTGTACCACCGCGTTGCTGGCGATGGATTGCCCCAACATATAACCATCGCGCTCAGCATCACTTTTGGGATCCGTGAGCGGTGCCGCCGCAACAACGGGCTGCTTTTTCGCTGTTTCAAGTTCTGCGGTGAGTTTATCGCTGCTCGCTTGTAGCCTCTTTTCCTGCTGTTCGTTCTTCAATTGCAGAGCGGCTTTCTGCTTTTCCAGTTCGATAACGCGCGCGCGCAGATGGTTGAGCTGCGTCTGGAGTTCCGGCTGAGCGGCAGGTTTTTGAATTATTTTTGGTGCAACCGGTTTTGGCTGCGGTTTTGGCGTTTGAACTGGTACAGAAGGTAGCGTGCGCGCCGCATCGCCAAAGGCGTGCAGCATTTCCTCTTCCGAGGCCGCAGAGGCCAACGCAGGTAATAATAATGCAGTGCAGAAAAGGACAAACGGCAGATGACGCTGTGTCATCACAATCTCCTGTAACAGCCCTAAGAACACAAAAGGCCTCATCCCTATTATCTAAATAGAAATGAAGCCCATCAACAGCGCGAAATTTCGCGCTGTTACTTAACGAGTGTGGTTAAAAACGCGTGGTTTAACCGGCCTGGCGAATAATCAGCTGCGACAGACGTGTCTTAATGCGGAAGCACAATTCACGAATCTGGAATTGATAACGCGGCATCACTAAATCGTTAATATCCGCACCAATTGAATCTTTAATTTGCAGATATTTATTGGTCTGCGCACCGATTTTCTGGAATTCGGCTTGATAGCTGGCATAAGAAGCCTGGCTATAAAGGCGCATCGCGTCCAGCTCTTTGCGGCACTGCTGAATATTGCTCGAACGGTCGTCACTGAATGAAGCGGTCGCTGGCTGAGCCGGAGCTGAAGCCACAAATGGCGTACCTTGTTGCTCTGGCGCGTTTTGCGCTGCAGGCTGCTCTTCCGCGATCGGCGGCGTAACCAAGCTATGAGTGGGTTGTTGTTTCGCGCAGCCAGTCAGTACCAACAGGGTTGCCACCGCGACACCAGTCATTTTTTTCATTATTGTCACCAGGAGTTGTTTGAGATGCTTTAAGCAAAAAATTATACGGCTTTAACCGAAAAGTTTCCTGCCAGAAACACCTGGCATTTCGCTCGCGACCGTTTCGCTACCGGAAACTAACTTATTTAATCCGTAATGAAATTTCGAGTATCACGTCATTCCGTAGCAAATTTACCGACAAGAAGTCTGATCGCACCGGGCTATAGCGGCGCATGGGCGCAAAACTTAAGCGGCAGCCAAAACGTCAGCAATTTTTATGCAGCGCGGCTATAATTGCGCCACACACGATGTTTTCACTCCCTTTGATGCAACCGCGGACCCCCTTTTTTTATGCTGAGTTATCGCCACAGTTTTCATGCCGGCAACCATGCCGACGTGCTGAAACACACCGTTGAAAGCCTGATCCTCACCGCTCTGATGGAGAAGGAAAAACCTTTCCTCTATCTGGATACCCACGCCGGTGCCGGACGTTACCTGCTGAGCGGAGAGCACGCCGAGCGTACCGGTGAATATCTGGAAGGCATTGGCCGCATCTGGCAGCAGCCGGATGTGCCGGAGTTGCTCAAGCCGTATCTCTCGGCGGTGCGTAATCTCAATCCGCACGGCACCTTAAAGTATTATCCGGGTTCGCCGTTGATTGCCCGCTTCCTGCTGCGTGAAGAGGACAAAATGGAGCTGACCGAGCTGCACTCCAGCGATTATCCGCTGCTGCGCACCGAGTTCAGCAAAGATTCCCGCGCGCGCGTGGCGCGTGGCGATGGCTACCAGCAGCTGAAAGCCAAGCTGCCGCCGCTGAGCCGTCGCGGCCTGATTCTGATCGATCCGCCGTATGAGATGAAAAGCGATTATCAGGATGTGGTGAAAGGCATTCAGGAAGGTCACAAGCGTTTCGCCACCGGCGTGTTTGCGCTGTGGTATCCGGTGGTGATGCGTCAGCAGATCAAGCATATGGTTAAAGATCTGCAGGCCACCAATATCCGCAACATTCTGCAGATTGAGCTAGCGGTCCGTCCGGACAGCGATCAGCGCGGCATGACGGCCTCCGGCATGATCGTGATTAACCCGCCGTGGAAGCTGAAAGCGCAGATGGAAGAGCTGCTGCCCTGGCTGCATCAGAAATTGGTGCCCGCCGGAACCGGTCACTTCAGCGTCACGCAGATCGTGCCAGAGTAAGTTCGCTGACTACGTCGCCAGCCTATCAGGACAATTATCATGTGGATCATTCTGGCTGGCGCACTTGCTGTGCTGTCGCCCGCTAAACGTTTTTCGGTACTGCTGCTCACGCTCGCCACTATTTTGGGGCTGTTCGAAGATGTGCTGGATTGGCCAGCGATGGTGCTGCTCGGCGCGATTGCCGTCATCGCCTGGATTCGCGTGGAAAATAACGCACGCTGGATTCAGCTGGTGAGTGAAGCCGCGCTGGTTGCCATCGCTATCGGCCTGTTTGTGCACTTTTTCCCCGGTTTCAAAAATCCGCGTCAGGTGGAAGATGTGCAAGCCGGGCCGCTCAGCCTACCCTTTAGCTTCTCGTATAACTTCGATAAAGCGCTGATTCCGTTTGTGTTGCTCATCTGCTTGCCGCAGCTGTTCCGCACTAAATCCGCGCCGCCGCGATGCAAAATCTTGTGGCTGGCGCTGCTGGCGGCGATTCCGCTGCTGCTGTATGTCGCGGTTGAGTTAGGTGGCCTGGCCGTTGAACCACACTGGCCGGAATGGTTAGGCAGTTTTATGCTGGCGAATCTGTTCTTCGTGTCTCTGGCGGAAGAAGCGTTCTTTCGCGGCTATCTGCAACAGCGCCTGCGCCAGAAAGGCGGCCCCGTTGCCGCGCTGTTACTGACTTCGCTGCTGTTTGGCGTGTCGCATTTTCCCGGCGGGCCGCTGCTGATGGTGTTTGCCACCTTCGCCGGGCTGATTTACGGCCTCGCATGGCAGTGGAGCGGACGCCTGTGGGTCGCCACCGGCATCCATTTCCTGTTCAACATGACGCATCTGCTGTTTTTCACCTATCCGGCGCTACAGCACTAAACCTCGAACACCGCGAAATCATGTGCCAGCTCGGTCGCCGCAAACACCGACTGGCACTCCGCCAGCAGTTTCTCCCGATCCTTAGACAAATAGCGCGAGCTGAAATGGGTGGCGATCATCCTCTTCGCCCCCGACTGTTTCGCCACTTCGGCGGCCTGAAGGGTGGTTGAGTGGCCGCGTCCATTGGCTTTATCCTGCAGCGCCGCCTCCAGCGTGGTTTCATGCACCATCACATCGGCATTCGCGGCCAGCTGCAGCGCCACCTCGGTTGGCGCGGTATCACCAAATATCGCCAGCACTTTGCCTTTGGTTGCCGGGCCAAGATAATCGGCGCCGTTGATCTCTCGACCATCTTCCAGCTGGATGCGCTTACCCGCTTTCAAATCCTGGTACCACGGCCCGCGCGGTACACCTTCTGCTTTCAGGCGCGGCGCATCAAGGAAGCCCGGTTTATCGTGCTGCTCGATGCGATAGCCATAACACTCAATCACATGATTCATCGGCCAGGCCGTCACGCGCACTTCGCCGTCATCCAGCACCAAACCGGCTTCGATCTCGACAATTTCCAGCGGATAAGAGGTGTACGAGCCACTCAAACTGAGCGCCGTCTCGATAAACTGGCGAATACCTTTTGGTCCGTAAATAGTCATTGGTTCGGGTATACCGGCCATCGAGCGGCTGGTAAGCAAGCCCGGCAGCCCAAAGATGTGGTCGCCGTGCAGATGGGTGATGAAGATTTTCTCCAGCTTGCCCGGCTTTAGCGCAGAACGCATGTATTGATGCTGCGTCGCCTCGCCGCAGTCAAACAGCCAGGTATCGCCGCGTTTCGACAGCGTCAGCGCTATCGCGGTGACGTTACGTTGCAGGCTGGGCGCACCGCCGCCGGTGCCGAGGAATGTCAGTTGCATAATATTCTTCCCTGTAAGCGGAACCTGAATTTGACCCTATCATAAACATAGGCGCAATCTTTGCGCGTCTCGCTATCGTAGCGTTAAACTCTATGCCAATTTTCTTCCAACAGATGGACACAACGGATGACCAGACATTTTGACTACCTCGCCATCGGCGGCGGCAGCGGCGGTATCGCCTCGATTAACCGTGCCGCGATGCATGGCCAGAAGTGCGCGCTGATTGAAGCCAAAGAGCTGGGCGGCACCTGTGTCAACGTCGGCTGCGTACCGAAAAAGGTCATGTGGCATGCGGCGCAAATCGCTGAAGCTATTCATCTTTATGGGCCAGATTATGGCTTCGACACCACGGTAAACCGTTTTGACTGGTCAATTCTGGTGAAAAACCGTAGCGCCTACATCGACCGCATTCACAGCTCGTACGACAACGTGCTGGGTAAAAACAAGGTTGAAGTGATCAAAGGCTTCGCGCGCTTTATCGATGCTAATACCGTGGAAGTGAACGGTGAAACCATTACTGCCGATCATATTCTGATCGCCACCGGCGGACGCCCAAGCCATCCCAACGTGCCGGGCGCGGAATACGGTATCGACTCTGACGGTTTCTTTGAGCTCGATGCCCTGCCAAAACGCGTGGCGGTCGTGGGCGCAGGCTATATCGCGGTGGAACTGGCGGGCGTGGTCAATGCGCTGGGTGCAGAAACGCATCTGTTCGTGCGTAAGCATGCGCCGCTGCGAAGTTTCGATCCGCTGATCGTCGATACGTTGGTAGAAGTGATGCAAGCCGAAGGCCCAATGCTGCACACCGAATCGATTCCGAAAGCCGTGATCAAAAACGCCGACGGCAGCCTGACGCTGCAGCTGGAAAGCGGCCACGAGCAAACCGTCGATTGCCTGGTGTGGGCGATTGGCCGTGAACCAGCAACCGACAACCTCAATCTGGCGGCAACCGGCGTGGCGCTGAACGACAAAGGCTACATCAACGTCGATAAATTCCAGAACACCAACGTGAAAGGCATCTACGCGGTGGGCGATAACACCGGCGCGGTGGAACTGACGCCAGTGGCCGTTGCCGCAGGCCGTCGTCTCTCCGAGCGTCTGTTTAACAACAAACCGGACGAGCATCTGGATTACAGCAACGTGCCGACTGTGGTGTTCAGCCATCCGCCAATTGGTACCGTGGGACTGACCGAACCGCAGGCGCGCGAACAGTACGGCGACGATCAGGTGAAAGTGTACAAATCCTCCTTCACCGCGATGTACACCGCCGTTACCCAGCATCGCCAGCCTTGCCGCATGAAGCTGGTGTGCGTTGGCCCGGAAGAGAAGATTGTCGGCATTCACGGTATCGGCAACGGTATGGATGAGATGCTGCAAGGCTTCGCGGTGGCGCTGAAAATGGGCGCGACCAAGAAAGACTTCGATAACACCGTAGCGATTCACCCAACGGCGGCGGAAGAGTTTGTGACGATGCGTTAATATTTCCTGTCGGAAATGAAAAACCAGCCATTTATTCATGGCTGGTTTTTTTATGGCTGTAATTTACATTCCGTTTTCTTCACTACTCAATAATGCATGCACAGGATAAGATTTATTTCTTTGTTGGCGGTCGCCATTAATGCGCACTGAAAATTCAATGGCATTACCAGTTTAAATATTTTTACGGGGAGAACGGTGTGAACAAAGGTCGGAAGCGGGCATGAATATTATCGATATCATTATGTCCGCAGGCAAAGCCTCGGTAGACGTGGCCCTCTACACGTTGATTCCGATTATGGTGGTGATGTTATTCATCATGAAATATCTGGAGGTCAAAGGTCTACTGGATTTTGTTGTGCGTCATGCCACGCCGTTATTAAAACCTTTCGGTATTACCGGGCTGGCATTTTTTGCCATGATTCAGCTTAATTTCGTCAGCTTTGCGGCCCCGCTGGCGGCGCTCGCCATTATGGAAAAGCGCGGTACGTCCGATCGTCATATGGCGGCCACGCTGGCGATGCTGTTTGCCATGGGCCAGGCCAGCACCTTTTATCCGCTGATTCCGGCGGGATTACACTGGAGCACGGCGCTAATTATTTCGATCTGCGGCGGCGTAGTAGCGGCGGCGGCAACTTATCACCTGTTTGGCCGCAAACTCTCTGATGCAGCGCTATTAAATGAAGATGAAGCCGTCACCAGCAGCGAAAATAAAATGGGGCTGATTGGCATCATTAATAGCGCCGGATCCGATGCGATTCGTCTGGCGCTGGGTTCGCTGCCGATGCTGATTATCTCGTTATCGGTGGTCGGCATTTTGAAGGAAGCAGGCGGGATTGAAATGCTGACGCGTCTGGTGTCGCCGCTGCTGGATAAGCTGAATATTTCCGAAGTCTATATTCTTCCGGCGCTGACTAAATGTCTGGCAGGCGGCACCGCCTATTACGGCGTGGTGGCAGGATTGGTGGAGAAAGGCTTATACAGCGCGCACAACATCAACGCGTCGGCGGGATTGCTGATTCAAACCTTCGATCTGCCCGGCATCGGGATCTACCTTGGCCTGTCGAGCCGATTCCCGCGCCTGTTCCGCTTTGCCGTGCCCGGCATCATGCTCGGTATTGCGCTGCGAGCGATGGTGCACGCCATCCTGTTCTGATTATTGCTGGCGCTGAATACGCTTTTCAGCGCCATTTAGTAAATAACATTACAATTCACAGGCATTATTTATTATTAGCCCTATTCATTTCATCGTTATTTTCACCCATTGCATTAGTGATATTTTTAGTACTATTATCGCAACAGATAGTTCAACTATAAAATTAATCCTGATTAAATATCGGGTTAATTTACCAAGCCCTTAACTTCATTGCAGGTAATATTCCTGTATATCCTTTTTTTGCAGACAGGGTACTCCATGAGCGCTAAGAAGATAACCTGGAATGGCGGATTACAACCGGAAGCCATCGATATTCTGGCGAAAGATGGCGGCATGATCGTTAGCCCAACCAAAGTGGGCTACATCATCATGACCTCCGATAAAGCCGGACTGGAGCGTAAGTTCGAAGCCAAGCAGCGCAAGCGCAACAAGCCTGGCGTGGTGCTGTGCGGCTCGCTGGAACAGCTGCGTTCGCTGGCGCAGCTCACGCCAGAAATCAACCAGCTTTATCAGCGTCACTGGGATGAAGATATTCTGCTGGGCTGTATTCTTCCGTGGCGCGACGATGCGCTGTCGCGTATTCCCGATGATGGCTCAAAAGAGCTGATGATGGATGGCCGTCAAACCAGCTGCTTCGTGATTAAATTCGGCAAGCCAGGCGAAAATATCGCAAAAGCATTATGGGATACTCACGGGAAATTCTCCTTTGCCAGCTCAGCCAATCCATCTGGGCAGGGAAATCGCGGTTTGGTTGAAGGTATTGGCGAGCGCATTGAAGCCCGCGCCGATTTAATTATCGAAGCCAATGCTTATGTGAAATCCATTCAGCCTAACGATGCCAATAAAGTGCGCTATGAACAAGGCGTTATGGTGTCGATGGTCGATAGCGAAGGTCGTCTGATTCCACAGCAAAATGGCGAGCGCAAAATCACGCCGTGCCCGGTGCTGATTCGTAAAGGGTTGGATGTGGATAAAATTATGGCGCTGCTGTCCGAGATCTTCCCTTCATGGGATTACCGCCACGGCGATTATTATTGATTTGCGGCTTGGTCGCCATGAATGGCGACCCTACAGATTTACACATCCGCGCCAAACGCCACATCCCGTTGCCCGCGCAGCTCTGCCAGCCGGCTTTCCAGCGCCGTTTCGATATTCTGATACGCCGTGCTGCCGAGCGCTAATCGCAGCGGCATGCTGGGCTGATCCAGCGTGGCGATCATCGCCGTGACGCATTTCCTGGCATCGCCGGCAATAGTGAAATCGCCCGAAAAAATCGCCTGACGCAACTGGCCTGCGGCGTTATCGCGATAAACCGCCAGCGCATCGGCCACATCCAGACCCGCACCAAAATGGGTTGCGGTCGGGCCGGGTTCCACCAGCAGGAAATCAACACCGAAGCTGGCGACTTCCTGACGCACCGCTTCGACAAACCCTTCAATGCCCCATTTCGTGGCGTGATACAGGCTGAAGTTGGGATACGCGACCTGGCCGCCTTCCGAAGAAACCTGCGCGATGCGCCCGCCGCCCTGCTGGCGCAGGAAAGGGATCACCGCGCGAATCAGCTGGATTGAACCGGTAAGATTGGTGACGATCTGGCGCTCAATCTGCGCATCGCTCAACTCTTCAGCCGCGCCAAACAGGCCGTAAGCTGCGTTGCTCACCACCACATCAATGCGATCGATGGCGGCAAAAGCGCGTTTAATCGCGGGTGCAATGCTGGCGGTGTGCGCCAAATCCAGCGCAATAATCTGCAGCTGTTCGCCGTAGGTTTGCTGCAGATCGGCCATCGCCTGCTCACGTCGCACCGTTGCCAATACGCGATCGCCGCGCGCCAGTAAACGTTCACTCATCAATCGGCCCAGCCCGCTGCTGGCACCGGTAATTAACCAGGTTTTCATGTTGTGCTCCTCATATTGAAAACCTGATGGTAGATCGCTTTACTGGTGGAGATAATCCACCTAATCGCGCATGACCCGGTGAGGAAAAACCACCAATGAGACGTCCTTCCTGGCACGAACTGCAGGCCATCAAAACGCTGGGCGAGCAGCGCAGCTTTCGCCGTGCCGCTGAAATGCTCGGCTTAAAGCGCTCTTCGCTCAGCCATCTGGTGAAAACGCTGGAGCACAATCTTGGCGTACAGCTGTTTCAACGCACCACGCGCAGCGTGTCGCTCACCGATGCCGGGCAGCAACTGCTGGATCGGCTTTCGCCGCTGCTGAACCAGATGGATGATGTGCTGCACGACATCTCCGCCAGTCGTCATCAGCATTACGGCACGCTGCGCATCAGCGCCAGCGATGCCTCGATCGGTTTGCTGCTGGATCACGTAGTGGCGGACTTTAGCGCGCGCTATCCCGATATTCAGCTCGATTTCGCCGCGCAAGGTGCGTTAGTGGATATCACCGCCGCCGGTTTTGATGCCGGCATTCGGCTGATTGAGGATGTACCGCAGGATATGGTGGCCGTTCCGCTTGGCGGCCCGCTGACGTTTGTCACCGTCGCCGCGCCCGCTTATCTGACAAGAAACGCGTCGATTCTTCATCCGCGCGATCTGCTGCAACAGCAGTGCATTCGCCAGCGCTTGCCAAGCGGTAAACGATATCAGTGGGAATATGCGCAGGCGGGCGAAAAGCATGAGATTGACGTGCCAGGCACGCTGACGTTAGACAGCAACGCGCTGATGGCGCAGGCCGCTCTCGCCGGTTTGGGCATTGCGTATGTGCCATCGCTGTATGTGGAGAAAGAACTGCGCAGCGGCCAGCTGGTGGAGCTGCTGGCCGAGTGGCGGGTGCAATCGGCGGGGATTGCGCTGTGGTTCCCGCCCAACCGACATCAATCCATGGCGCTGCGGCTGTTTATCGATGCCCTGAAAGTCAGCCTGCCTCACTACGCGTGAGGTCGAGAAACACGGTTTCAGTCTTAAAACCTTCAGCAACGGCGTTGCTCTCTTCATGCCCGGCGGCGTAACCTATCTTCACAAAACCTAAAAAATACACCATCGCAAAATGATCGTACGTCCTCATCAACACTGGTTTCTCCGGCTGTTTGACTGGCATGGCTCGGTGCTCAGCAACATCGTGTTCCGCCTGTCGCTCAATCTGCTGATGTCGCTGATCGCCATCTTTGGTTACCCGTGGTACTCCACTTTCGGCATTCACCTCACCACCGCGCCTTTTAGTTTGGTCGGTGTGTCGATCGCTATCTTTCTCGGCTTTCGTAATAACGCCAGCTATGCGCGTTTTATCGAAGCTCGCACCTTGTGGGGCAGCCTGCATATCACCCAACGCTCGCTGCTGCGGCAGATCAAAAGCATTCGTGGCCTGAGTGAAGAACAGGTACAGGAATTTACCGGCTTGCTGCTGGCGTTCTGCTGGAGCCTGAAACATCGCCTGCGTAAAACTGATGTGCAGGTCGATTTACAGCGTTTGCTGCCAGCCAGCTGGCACAGCAAAGTGCTGCATCATCCGATGCCAACGTCGCAGATTTTATTATGTCTGAGTGAATGGCTGGCGCAGCGCCGTGATGAAGGGTTGGTGTCGGATATTGTCTGGCAGAGCATTGATGTAAATCTTAACCAGCTATCGGCGATTCTGGGCGGTTGCGATCGCATTGCCAGCACACCGATTCCATTCGCCTACAGCCTGATTCTGCATCGCACGGTTTACCTGTTCTGTACGCTGCTGCCGTTTGCGCTGGTGGCGGATTTACACCTGATGACGCCGCTGGTATCGATGTTTATCTCCTACACCTTTTTGTCGCTGGAAGCGCTGGCGGAGGAGCTGGAACATCCGTTTGGCACCGCACCGAATCATCTGCCGCTTGATGCGCTGTGCGTCAATATCGAACGCAATTTGAAAGCGATGAATGGCGATACGCCGCTGCCGGAACCGCTGCAGCCGGATGCGAATTTTAATTTGACGTAATTAACCCTGATTATCCAACCAACGCACATACGCCTGATCCCATAATGCGGCTGGCGTGCCCGCTTTGCCGAGACCAAAACCATGCCCGCCGCTGCTGAGTTCTATCAGCTCAACCGGCACGCGCATGCGGCGACAAGCGTCACGCATCATTTCTGTATTGTGGGGGTTGGAGGTGTGATCGTCCTCGGCCTGGGCGAGAAAAGTTGGCGGATATTGCCGCGTGACGTAGTTTTGCACTGACCAGTTGGCTTCCTGGGTCGGCGTGGCGTTTTGGCCCACCATCATCAGATGCGTGTTGGTGCGCTGATACGGCGCTTCAAGGGTGATCACCGGATAAATCAGCCCAACGCTATCCACAATTGGCCTGACCTGATCCAGCGGATCCTGCGCCGGATAGGATTCAAAATCCGGACGCGCCGCCGCCATGCCGAGCAGATGGCCACCGGCGGAGAAGCCCAACACATGCACTTTGCGCTCCATCGAACGCACCAGACGAATGGCACGTTGCGCATCCTGCAGCGGTGCCAGATTGCCCGCCTGCCACTTCTCACCCGGTAAACGGTAGCTAAGCACATACACCGTATAGCCGCTGCCATTCAGCCAGCGCGCCACCGGCCAGGCTTCGCGGCCCATACCGATAAAACGATAGCCGCCGCCCGCCGCCACAATCACCGCTTCGCCGTTGGGACTTTCCGGGCGGAAACGTTGAATCGCGGGTGAAACGATATTGGTCCAGGAGCCGTGGCGATCGACTTTGAGCAAGCCTGAAGGGCCGCCGCCGCCGGGCGGATCGTCGGGCCACAACGGAATGACATCATCGCGAGCAAAGAGTTTGCCCGTGGTCATCGAGAGAACGGTTGCTCCAGTAGCCAACAAAAAGTGACGACGTGTAATCATCTTGCCCAGTGCCAGTATGCAAAAAATGCCAGCTTCAACAGCTGAATCTCATTATGTGACGCATGTCTGATTTCGACGTTGGCGATTATGTACGTAAATCGTACAAAAAAGCCATAAAAAACGCGCCTAAAAAGGCGCGAGCTTTTTCGAATACCCTAAATAATTCGAGCTGCAGGAAGGCGGCAAGGGTGTGAATCCCCAGGAGCTTACAAAAGTAAGTGACTGGGGTGAACACACGCAGCCAACGCACCTGCAGCTTGAAGTATGACGGGTATTAGTCCTGTTGCTGGAACTGCGTCATCACCGTTTGTTCACATTGCGATTGGTCATGACGCAGTTTGCCGCGCTCATCCTCGCCCAACTCCAGCCACGCGCTAATCACTTCCTGCGCGATTTCTTCATTAAATTCAGGCTGCTGCATAGACGACGAAGACTGGCTGGCCGCGAGTTGTGACTTCAGCTTCTCCGTGTAGCCATCCAAATCGCTGGTCTTCTTTTCACTGCTCACCAGATGACACAGCTGGCTGGCATAAACATTCTCTTCCTGATTATTTTCACCGTCGGCAGCCAGGGCACCGGCTGACAGCGACAGCCCAACGAGGGCGAGTAATAACGCTTTCATAATAGGCTCCAATAATTTCCAATAAATCAGTTTTCGTTTTGTTCGGCGCGTGCGGCCTGACGGGCAGCACGCCAGTTTAACAACGGCGTGACCGTGATGCCGTGCAACACAATGCTGCACACCACTAACGTCAGCGCCATATCCACCATCTGTTCCGCCTGCGGTCCACGCATGCCGTGCACCCATGCATAGGCAATATAATTGATACTGCCGATGCCGCGAATACCCAGCCAGCCAATCAGCAAACGTCGCATCAGCGGAATATCGCAGCGCCATGTGGTGATCCATACCGCCAGCGGACGCACCACCACAAACAGCAGCAGCGCGAGGCCGATACCGGTGAGATTCCAGTGCTGCGCGAGCGTAATGCCCAGCACCACCATCATGCCCGCCGCCAGCAAACGCTCGATAGTATCACCAAAGGAGAGTGCATCGCCGATCACCAAACCCACCGATTTGACCATGCCGCTGCTGCCCTGCGCCATCCGCTGACCGGTATTGACGCGCGCTTCTGCCGGTAAGAAGCGCTCCTCTTCAGACATCTCATCTTGCGGATAGTGCTTCACCACGCGCAATTCCGCGCGACGTAACCCGACGCCGGCCGCAAAGGTGGCGAGGAAGCCCGACGCATCAACCGACTGCGCGGCAGCATAGCTCAACGCAATCAGCGCCAGTGCGAACAGATCGTTGGGTGCCACATCCTGATTGGCGGTACGTAAATGCGTCGCCAGCTGACCGATCAGCCAACCCAGCGCAAAGCCAATTCCCAGTCCGCCGCCAATCGCCCACAGCGCATCTTTGGCAAACCACTCGCCCAGCGCAGCGGTGCTCAATTCGCCCGGCTGCAACAGCAAAATCGCCAGCATCAGCAGCGGCAGCGCGGAACCGTCGTTCATGCCCGCTTCGCTGGAGAGCGCCACGCGCAGGGCATCGTCATCACGCGCATCGTTCACGGAAATCAGGCTGGCGAGCACCGGATCGGTCGGCGCAACAATGGCACCAAACGCCAGCGACATCGCCCAATCGAAGCCAGTGATCCAGTGCACCAGCAGCGTCATGCCGCCGACGGTAAGCAGCATCGCCGGAAACGCCAGCCTGACGCCAAGCCGCCACGCATGCGCGTTGAGCGGCAAACGCAGTTTCAGCCCGGTGATAAACAGCGAGGCCGCCATGGCGATTTCGGTGAGATGCGCGGCGAGATTGGCGTGACCGATGATGTCGACTTGCAGCAGATTGAGCATCCACGGACCACACAGGATGCCCGCGAACAGGTAGAGACCAAATGAGGTCACTGGCCCACGGTGAATCCACCCGGAAGCCAGTGACATAAGGAGTAAAAGACCGCCGGTGGCGGCGGTCCAGGCCAGGAAATTCATAACGCTCCGTTTTTAAATGACATTCTCCTTTAAGCCTGGCACATGTTAAGCGATCAGTTTTTCAGATGACGGCTGGCGAGGCGAATCATCAGGGCAAGCGCAGCGGCCAACGTTGCGAGTGCGACTACGCCGGTCCAGCCCCAATGCGCCAGCGCCAGGCTTCCCAGCGCCGCACCGGTCGCCATGCCGATAAACACCACGGTAAACATCAGGGCGTTAAGGCGGCTGCGTGCTTCTGGTGCCAGGCTGTAAACCAGCGTCTGATGCGCCACCAGCGTGGCCTGCACACCTAAATCAAAACCGATGGTGCTGATAATAATCAGACCCAGCTGAGCCGGCATCGGCAGCAGCGGCAACAAGAACATCAGCGCGAACGACACCATAACCAGCGTGGCACCGTACTGCGTAACACGCGCTGGACCGATGCGATCCGCCACGCTGCCAGCTAACGGCGCGGCCAGAGCGCCTGCGGCACCCGCAAGGCCGAATGCGCCAGCGACCGCGCTGTCCAGATGGAAGTTTTGACTCAGCATCAACGCCAGCGTTGACCAGAAGGCGCTAAAGCCCACCGACAACAATCCTTGCGCCAGCGCGGCACGGCGCAGCGTTTGATGGTGCTGCCACAGATGCGCCAGCGACAGCAGCAGACGCGGATAGCTCACCGAGGTACCCGGCGTAAAGCGCGGCAGCACGCGCCACAGCGCAACGCTAATCAGCAACACCGCTACCGCCGCAATCATGTACATGGTGCGCCAGCCGAAATACTCTGCCACCACGCCGCTCACCACGCGTGACAGCAAAATCCCCACCAGCAATCCCGTCATCACCGTGCCGACGGTTTTGCCTCGACTGCGCTCCGGCGCTAACGCCGCTGACGCTGGCACGATGTCCTGCGCCACGGTGGCGGTTAAACCGGTGACGAAGCTGGCGACCAGCAAGGCATTTAATCCGCCCGAGAAGCCACACAGCAGCAGCGCAGCAACCAGCAGCAAACCTTTAATCAGAATAATGGTGCGACGATCGTGACGGTCACCGAGTGGGGCCAGCAGCAGAATCCCCAGCGCGTAACCGGCTTGCGTCAACATCGGCACCATGCCGACGCTGCCGATCCCGACGTTGAACTGTTTGCTGATGATATCCAGCATCGGCTGGCTGTAGTAAATCGATGCGACGCTGAGTCCGGCTCCGGCCGCGAGCGTGAAGACCAGCGGCGCGGGCAGTTTTTCAGCTGGCATGGCTGACGTTGAGATGGCTGACATAGTGGATTCCCCCGTGAAAGTGCGCTTATTAAAGCGCGTCGCCGCCATACGCGGTAGACTGCTCAAACACAGAACTGTTATGCGTGGTGCGTATGAACAACATCTCCAGCCTGGATCGCATCGAACTGATGCAAACCTTTATCCGCATCGTCGAGAGCGGATCGCTGTCAGCCGCCGCCACCCA
Organism: Pantoea trifolii; assembly: GCF_024506435.1. Classification (NCBI taxonomy): domain Bacteria; kingdom Pseudomonadati; phylum Pseudomonadota; class Gammaproteobacteria; order Enterobacterales; family Erwiniaceae; genus Pantoea; species Pantoea trifolii. The sequence continues at coordinate 3,951,192 of NZ_JANIET010000001.1, forward strand.
ACTCGGTACCACGCAGCCCACCATCAGCCGTCGTCTGCAGGCGCTCGAGCAGCGGCTTGGCCTCAAACTGATTATGCGCACCACGCATGCGCTGAAACTTACCGATGATGGCGAGCGCTGTTATGCACAGGCGCGTCAGCTGGTGGCGACCTGGCACGCGCTGGAGGATGATCTCACCGGCGCCAGCGATGATCCGATTGGCACCTTGCGCGTGCGGGCGCCGCATGCGTTTGGCCAGGATCAGCTGATTGAACCGCTGATTGATTATCTGCATCGCTATCCACGCTTAAACGTGGAGTGGACGCTGAATGACCGCACGCCAGACTTCATCAGCGAAAACATCGACTGCGCGATTCAGGTCGGTGCGCCCAGCGATGCCTCTATCGTGGCGGTGTTATTGGCGGAGGTGCCGCGCTTTGTGGTGGCGGCACCGTCGCTGCTGGCCGCGCATCCGCCAGTGGATGAGGTGTCGCAGCTCACTCATCTGCCGTGGCTGGCGCTGACCAGCTTTTATCGCAACGAAATCGCCTTGCAACGTATTAGCGATGGTCAGCCGCTGAATCTGGCGATTGCGCCGCGCCTCGCCAGCGACAGTTTGTACGCGGTGCGCAAAGCCGCCATTGCGGGCATGGGCGCGGCGGTGGTGTCGTCGTGGGTGGTGCAGGAGGATTTGGCGAAAGGCGATTTGATTCAGCTGCTGCCGGAGTGGCAAGCGCCGCCGCTGCCGGTATGGCTGACTTATCCGTGGGCGAGCTATTATCCGGCGCGATTACAGAAGTTTTTCGCCATGATTCGCGAAGTGATGCCGAAGTTAGCGGGAGCACAGCCGCCGACGCGGTAGCGTTTTTCCCTCACCCTAACCCTCTCCCAAAGGGAGAGGGAACCGATGGTAGCACGGTCAGCCCCCTCGCCCGCTTGCGGGAGAGGGCTGGGGTGAGGGCCAGCGCGCACCCAACTACATCTTCACCGCTTTCTTATCCCCCTTCGACATATTATCCAGCCAGCCCATCACAAAGGCCGACAGCACAAACGTCAGGTGGATAATCACGTACCACATCAGCTTTTCATTCTCGATGTTGCGCGCATCCATAAAAATACGCAGCAGGTGAATCGATGAAATCGCCACAATCGAGGCCGCCACTTTGTTTTTCAACGAGCCGGAGTCCATTTTACCGAGCCAGCTCAGCTTCTCTCTGTGCTCATCAATATCCAGCTTGGAGACAAAGTTCTCGTAACCCGAGAGCATCACCATCACCAGCAAACCGCCGACCAGCGTCATATCCACCAGCGACAGCAGCAACAGAATCAAATCGTTCTCCGCGATGGTGAAGACGTGCGGCAACAGGTGAAAAATTTCCTGGAAGAATTTGATGGTCAGCGCCAGCAGGCCCAACGAAAGTCCCATGTAAACCGGAGCCAGCAGCCAGCGCGATGAATACATCAGGTTTTCGATAAAACGTTCCATAAGTTCCCATTAATCAACAGACAAGTGGGCGAGTATAACCGAACTTATGTGAAGTTATTTCAGCCCTTCTTCAGAAATTTCAGGCGCGGCGGGCAGCGGCAATGACAAACGGAACACCGCGCCGCCTTCTGGCCGATTCTCCGCCCAGATACGCCCGCGATGGGATTCGATAATGGTTTTACCGATCGCCAACCCCAATCCGACGCCCGGCACCGCTGACTCTTTATCGCCGCGCGCAAACTTGTCAAAAATACGCGCCAGGTTCTCCGGCGCGATGCCGGGACCGCTGTCCCACACCGCAATCTCCAGCCGATCGCGATCGCGCCACGCCCGAATACCGTGCTGCGCGGCGTTGCCGGCGTATTTCAGGCTGTTTTCGATCAGATTGGTAAACACCCGTTCCAGCATGGCGCTGTCGCCTTTGATCAGCACCATCTCGGGCAATTCGAGCATAAATTCATGGCCCTTCAGCGACGGGCCCATGCTGCTCAGCGCACCGCCAATCACCTCATCCAGCGCTACCCACTCTTCACGCAGATTGAGCCCGCCAGACTGAATGCGCGCCATATCCAGCATGTTACTCACCAGCCGAATGGTGCTTAGCGTCTGTTCGCGAATCTGATTGGCCTGGCCGACGTACTTCGACTCTTCACTGGCGAGATCGAGCATCAGCATCTCCGCCTGACCAAACAGCACCGTCAGCGGCGTACGCAGGTCGTGCGACAGCGCTGACAGCAGCGCATTGCGCAGCTGCTCGCGTTCTGCGGACAGCCGCGACGCCGCCTCACTGTGCGACAGCGCCATGCGTTCCAGCGCGTTGGCAATCAGCACGGTGAAAGTTTCCAGTAAACGCTGCTGCTCGGGAATCATCAGCTGGCGCAGGTTTTCCGGTTCTACTACCAGCAAGCCGCGACAGTGATTGCCGCTTTTCAGCGGCAGAATCTGGTACGGCACCGCAGGCAAGGTATCGGTGCCCGCGCCCGCCGGTTGACCTTTGCTGTAACTCCACTTGGCGATAGCCAGATCCGGCGGCGTGCCAATCGCGGTATCGCCCACGGTTTGCAGCTCGCCCTGCTCATCCGGCAGCAGCAGCAAACTGCGCGCCTGCAAGGTGACATCGATGATGCGCTGGCTGGTGCTGGCGATATCCTGCGGCGTCAGGTCGCTGCCGAGCGCTTTCGCCATCTCATACAGATGCCGCGCGCGCTGTTCTCGATAGCGCGCCACTTTGGCCTGATAGCGCACGCCAGCGGTGAGATTCCCGACAATCACGCCCACTGCCAGCATCACCGCGAAGGTCACCAGATACTGCAAATCTGACACCGCAACGGTGCCGGTCGGCGCGACAAAGAACAGGTCGAAGGCGATGATGTTGATCACCGTGGCGAACACCGACGGCCAGCGGCCATAGCGCAGTGCCACCAGCACTACCGCCAGCAGATAAATCATCACGCTGTTGGCGGGATCAAACTCAACTAACAGCCAGCGCCCAACGCCGGTGACCAAAATACACAGCAGCAGCGCCATCAAGCAGCCGCGCAGATAGAGCCGCCATTTTTCGCTGTTGGCGCGCTGGCCGCTGAGCGGATGCGGTGCATCGCGCACCGGTTCATCCAATGCCACCACCAGCAAATCGAGATCCGGGCCGAGTTCGCCGAGGCGCTGGGCAAAGCTGTCGCGCCGCCAGCGCCGTTGCGGCTGGCGACCGGTTACGATTTTGCCGAGATTATGCTCGCGCGCGTAGCGCAACACCGCGCGCGCTTCATCGGGATCGGAGAGCGTGGCGGTTTCCGCACCAAGTTCCTGCGCCAGCTGCAGCGTGCGCAGGATGGCGCGACGGCGCGCTTCCGGCAGCCGATTGAGGCGCGGCGTTTCGACATACACCGCGTGCCATTCGCTGCCAAGCCGCGCCGCTAAACGTGCGGCGGTGCGCACCAGCTTCTCGCTGCCGGTATCGTCACCGATGCACAGCAGAATGGCGTCACGCGTATGCCACACTTTGTCGCGGCCTTGCTGATCGCGCCAGGCGCGCATCTGGTCATCCACGCGATCGGCGGTGCGGCGCAGCGCCAGCTCGCGCAGCGCGAACAGATTGCCTTTACGGAAGAAGTTTTCGATGGCGCGTTCGGCGCGGTCGCCGACGTAGACTTTGCCCTCTTTCAGCCGCTGACGCAGATCGTCCGGCGGCAGATCCACCAGCACCACTTCGTCGGCACTGTCAAAGAAGGGATCGGGCACGGTTTCGCGCACCTGAATACCGGTGACGCCGCCGACCACATCATTCAGGCTTTCCAGATGCTGGACGTTAACGGTGGTGATGACGTCGATGCCCGCTTCGAGCAGCTCTTCAATGTCCTGCCAGCGCTTGGGATGGCGCGAACCCTGCACGTTGGTGTGCGCCAGTTCATCCATCAGGATCACCGCCGGATGACGCGCTAATGCCGCATCGAGGTCGAATTCGGCGTGGCGTGAACGCCCGGTGGCACGACGGGGCAACAGCGCCAGCCCGTTGAGCAGCGCGGCGGTCTCTGCGCGATCGTGGGTTTCCACCACGCCCGCAAGCACGTCGAGACCTTGTGCGCGCAGGCGCTGCGCCTCCTGCAGCATGGCGAAGGTTTTTCCCACGCCCGCGCAGGCGCCGAAGTAGATTTTCAGCTTACCGCGATGGCTGTCGCTGTGGTTCAGCAATAGCGCATCGGGATCGGGGCGGGGCAGTTCATCATGTAGGTCGTTCAAAGAATCCGTCCGATTAATCGAGGTTCCGTGCGGCCATGAAAACGGTCGCCATCAATGGCGACCCTACGGGTTTATTGCAAATCATCCAGCGCCAGATTGAGGCGCAGCACGTTAACTGTCTCTTCGCCGACAAACGGCAGCAGCGGGCGCTCGGTGTGGCGCACAATCAGCGCCTCAACATCTTTCAGCGCCATGTTGCGTGCGGCGGCAATACGCGGTGCCTGCCACAACGCGGCTTCCGGCGAAATGTCCGGGTCTAATCCGCTCGCCGATGCCGTCACTAACTCCACCGGCACCGCTTTGGGTGCTTGCGGATTCGCCGCACGCAGCGCAGCGACGCGTTCTGCCACCGCTCTGTCCAGTGCCGGATTGCTGCCTGCCAGATTGCTGCCGCTCGAGGCCAGCGCATTATAAGGCGCATCACCGGTTGCGGAAGGTCGGCCCCAAAAGTGGCCCGGCTGATTAAATGCCTGGCCGATCTGCTCGGAACCGCGTACCGCGCCATCCTGCTCAATCAGCGAACCGTTGGCCTGTGATGGGAACCACCATTGCGCCAGACCGGTAGTGAGCAGCGGATAGACCGCACCAGTGAGCAGCGTAAGCACTAATAACAATACAATAGCTGGACGTAACTGACTCATTTCTCTTCTCCTTAAGCCAGACCAAGCAGCGTCAGCAGCAGGTCGATGGCTTTAATACCTATAAACGGCACCACCAATCCGCCCGCACCGTAAATCCACAGGTTGCGACGCAGCAGCGCCGCCGCGCTCAGCGGGCGATAACTCACGCCTTTCAGCGCCAGCGGAATCAGGAACACAATCACCAGCGCGTTAAAAATCACCGCAGACAGAATTGCCGAATTCGGCGAATGCAGCCCCATCACATTCAGCATATTGAGCTGCGGATAGGTGGCGGCAAACGCGGCCGGAATAATGGCGAAATATTTCGCCACGTCGTTGGCGATACTGAAGGTGGTCAGCGAACCGCGCGTCATCAGCATCTGTTTACCGATGTGCACCACTTCCAACAGCTTGGTCGGATTCGAGTCGAGATCGACCATGTTGCCGGCCTCTTTCGCCGCCTGAGTACCTGAGTTCATCGCCACCGCCACGTCGGCCTGCGCCAGCGCCGGTGCGTCGTTGGTGCCGTCGCCGGTCATCGCCACTAAACGCCCTTCGGCCTGATACTGGCGAATCAGCGCCAGCTTGGCTTCCGGCGTCGCTTCCGACAGGAAATCATCGACGCCCGCTTCCGCCGCAATCGCCGCCGCCGTTAACGGGTTATCGCCGGTGATCATTACCGTTTTAATGCCCATCTTACGCAGCTCGGCAAAGCGCTCTTTGATGCCGCCTTTAACGATATCTTTCAGCGCCACCACGCCCAGCACCTGCGCGCCTTCCGAGACCACCAGCGGCGTGCCGCCCGCGCGCGCCACCTCTTCCACTGCGGCATTCACTTCCAGCGGGAAACGGCCATGATTGGCTTCGATGTGGCGACGAACCGCATCGACCGCACCTTTGCGGATCAGACGATCCTGCACGTTGACGCCGCTCATACGCGTTTGCGCCGAGAACGGAATAAAGCTCGCGCCCATGCTGCTGAGATCGCGCTCGCGCAGGTTAAATTTCTGCTTCGCCAGCACCACGATGCTGCGCCCTTCTGGCGTTTCATCGGCCAGCGACGCCAATTGCGCCGCATCAGCCAGTTGCTGTTCGCTGACGCCCGGCGCAGGCAGGAACTGCGTCGCCTGACGGTTACCGAGCGTGATGGTGCCGGTTTTATCCAGCATCAGCACATCGACGTCGCCTGCCGCTTCCACCGCACGGCCGCTGGTGGCAATCACGTTCGCGCCCAACATGCGGCTCATGCCCGCCACACCGATGGCCGACAGCAGGCCGCCGATGGTGGTAGGAATCAGACACACCAGCAGCGCCACCAGCACCGTGATGCTGACTGGCGTGCCGCCATACGCCGAGAATGGCCACAGCGTGGCGGTCGCCAACAGGAACACTATCGTCAGCGACACCAGCAGAATAGTCAGTGCCACTTCGTTCGGCGTTTTACGGCGTTTTGCGCCTTCCACCATCGCAATCATGCGATCGAGGAAGGTTTCACCCGGATTGACGCTGCACTGAATCACCAGCCAGTCGGACAGAATGCGCGTACCGCCGGTCACGGAGGAGAAGTCACCGCCCGATTCACGAATCACCGGCGCGGATTCACCGGTAATGGCGCTCTCATCCACCGACGCGCCGCCTTCCAGCACTTCGCCGTCGCATGGAATGATGTCACCGGCTTCCACCAGCACCACATCGCCTTTGCGCAGCGTATCGGCCGCCACGCTTTGCCACGCTGCGCCATAACGCGCTTCGGCCAGTTTTTTTGCATCGCTGGTTTTGCTGATGCCTTTCAGGCTGTTGGCCTGCGCCTTGCTGCGCCCTTCCGCCAGCGCTTCGGCGAAGTTGGCGAACAGCACGGTGAACCACAGCCAGATGGCGACGCCGGCGGTAAAGCCCGCGTTGCCGCTGAGCGTGCCGCTGGCCATGCCCACCGCCAATACCGAGGTCAGCACGCTGCCAATCCACACCAAAAACATCACCGGGTTGCGGAACTGCACGCGCGGATCGAGTTTTTTCAGCGCATCCAGCATGGCAACGCGGGTGAGCGCCGCATCAAACAGCGCCAGTTGTTGACGACTCATGATTCCGTTATCCCTGAATAAGTTGCAGATGTTCCGCGACCGGGCCTAATGCCAGCGCGGGGATGAACGTCAATGCGCCCACCAGCAAGACGGTGCCAATCAGCAGCGCGATAAATAGCGGGCCGTGGGTTGGCAGCGTACCGTTGCCCACCGGCTGAATTTTCTTCGCTGCCAGCGAACCGGCAATCGCCAGCACCGGAATGATGATGCCGAAGCGGCCCACCAACATGCAGAAGCCGAGCAGCAGGTTCCAGAACGGCGTGTTGGCGCTCAATCCGGCAAAGGCGCTGCCGTTGTTGTTAGAGGCCGATGACACTGCATACAGTACTTCGCTGAAGCCATGAATGCCGGGATTGGCCATCCCGGCGCGACCGGCATCGGTCATCATCGCCAGCGCGCTGCCAAGCAGCACCAGCGTTGGCGTCACCAGAATCGCCAGCGCGGTCATCTTCATCTCCCACACGTCGATTTTTTTACCCATGTATTCTGGCGTGCGACCGATCATCAACCCGGCGATAAACACGCCGAGCAGCACGAACAGCAGCATGCCGTACAGGCCAGCACCGACGCCGCCAAACACCACTTCACCCAACTGCATCAACCACATCGGCACCATGCCGCCGAGCGCGGTGAAAGAGTCATGCATGGCGTTGACCGCACCACACGACGCCGCCGTGGTGATCACCGCAAACAAGCTGGAGTTGAGAATGCCGAAGCGCGTCTCCTTGCCTTCCATGTTGATGGCGCTGTCCGCGCCGAGCGCGAGGAAGTGCGGATTGCCACGCAGTTCGGCCCACATCACGGTGATCACCGCCAGCACGAACATGATGGTCATCGCCCACAGCAGCATGTGGCCCTGACGACGATCGCCCAGATGCTGGCCAAAGGTGAAACAGAGCGCAGCCGGAATCAGGAAGATGCTCAGCATCTGCACGAAGTTGGTCAGCGCCGTCGGGTTTTCGAACGGATGCGCCGAGTTGACGTTGAAGAAACCGCCGCCGTTGGTGCCGAGCATTTTGATCGCTTCCTGCGACGCCACCGGACCGAGTGGCAGCGTCTGCTGCGCGCCTTCCAGCGTGGTGAGCGCATGGTAAGGTTCGAAGGTTTGAATGCTGCCCTGGCTGACGAAGAACAGCGCCATCAGCAGGCTGATTGGCAGCAGCACGTAAACGGTAATGCGCGTGAGATCGCGCCACGCGTTGCCGAGCGTCGCCAACGAACGGTTGGCAAAACCACGAATCAGCGCAAACGCCACGGCGATACCGGTCGCCGCCGACAGGAAGTTCTGCACCGTGAGGCCCGCCATCTGACTGAAATAGCTCAGCGTGCTTTCCCCGGCGTAGGATTGCCAGTTGGTGTTGGTGACGAAGCTGATGGCGGTATTGAGCGCCAGATCCCAGCTCAGATTAGGCAGATGCTGCGGGTTCAGCGGCAGCGCGGCCTGCGTCATCAACATCAGCAGCAGCAAGGCAAAACCCAGCGCGTTAAACAGCAGAATCGCCAGCAAATAGTGCGGCCAGCGCATGGCGTCGCCGTCGGCACCGGCCAGTCGCCACAGCGCGCGTTCGGTACGCGGCAGCAGCGGCTTGTCAGCCACAAACAGGGCGAGATAACGTCCCAGCGGTTGTGCCAGCACCATCAGTACCAGCAGGAATACCGCAATTAGCATGAATGCATTCGCAGCCATCAGAATGCCTCCGCATTAAGCAGGGCATAAATCAGGTAGCCCAGAAGAACAAACACCAGCACGATGCCGGCTATCACGCCCACGCTCACAGCAACCTCCAGAGGATTTTGGTAGTGCTGCAAGCATGCGCGGCGCGGCATAAAGAAGAGGTAAAAAGGCGGGAGGCGGGCGTAAATAAAGTATAAAAATGGTGAAGAATTAAGCGCTTTCTAACGCCCAGATGCGGTTCAGATCGATGTTCTGCCACAAGCCGCTGTCTTCCGCGCCGGTGATGCTGTCGGTGCAGAAGCTGTCGCCAAGATCGAGCTCTTCCGGTTTTACTTCGCGCTGCGCGTGCAGCGACCAGAACACATGCACTTTGGGCTTGAGCAACGATTTTTCGCCCGCCTGCACCACTAGCGCCACGCGCCCGGAAGCCAGTCGCACCAGCGATCCCACCGGATAGATGCCGATGGTGCGCACGAAGGCGTGCAGCAGCGAGTTATCGAAGTGGCCACGCCAGCTCAACATGTTGTGCATCGCTTCGGCAGGCGTCCAGCCTTTACGATAAGGACGATTCGAGGTGACGGCATCGTAGACGTCGCACACCGATGCCATGCGCGCATACAGTGAGATCTCCTCGCCTTTCAGACCGTGCGGATAACCGTTGCCGTCGTATTTTTCATGGTGATGCAGCGCGATATCCAGCAGATCTTCACCGGCGTTAGCTTCCATTAACATCTGCGCACCGACAATCGGGTGCTGGCGCATCACGGTAAACTCTTCATCGCTGAGCTTGCCGGGCTTGTTGAGAATCTCCAGCGGCACCGCCGCTTTACCCACATCGTGCAGCAAACCGCCCATACCAACGCGGCGCAGCTGGTGCTCATCGAGGCCCATTTTTTTGCCGAGCGAGATCATTAAGCCGCACACCGCCATCGAGTGCAGATAGGTGTAATCGTCGTGATTCTTCAGGCGCGCCACACTCAGCAGTGCAGTCGGTTCGCGGGTGATCGAACCGGCTATTTGATCCACCAGATCAAGGGTGTAATCGAGGTCGAGGCCTTGCCCCATACGCGCCTCGTTAAACATCGCCAGCACCTGCGGTTTCCCCTGATTGAAGATGCTTTGCGCCTGATCCATCTCCTGGAAAAACGGGGTTTGAGGAATATCTTTTTTTGGCGCGGGCGCAGCGGGCGCCTGAACCGATTTATCGAGATCGATCCATAACTGCAGGATCCCCTCATTGCGGATCATCGCGATCTGGCGTTTATCAGTGATCAGCATTTGGTTGCGAATGCGCTTATCTTTGACCCACCAAACCTCAAGTTTGTGGATAAACATTCCCTGCCGCAGTTCGTCAACGTTAATCAGCTTTATCACGATATCGCTCCTTAATATCAGTGGGTGGTAAGGAGGTATCGGCAGCTGAGCAAAAAATCTTCAGGAGTGATTTGTGCGATCGGTGAGGTTTGCGAGATGGGTGCGCATTAATGCGCACATTACGTCGTAGGGTCGCCATTCATGGCGACCTGGCTTGAAATCTCCTGCTCCTCGCCAACGCGTTCAATCGGTCCCATCACCAGCAGGAACAGCAAAGCAGCAACCACGCAGTGCGCGCCGACAAACACCAGCCCAATGCTGTAGCTGCCGGTTAAGCCGACGATGATGCCGAACAGCAGCGGCGTGATAAAACCCGCCATATTGCCGATGCCATTGAAGATCGCGCCCGCCAGGCCAACCGCTTCTTTTGGTGCGGTATCGCTGACAATCGTCCAGGTTCCAGCGCCCGCCGCCACGCCTTTGCCAAAGAAGGCGAACGACATAATGGCGATAATGCCGACGTTGCTGGGGATCATCGCCGCCAGAACCAGCGACGCTGCCATCAGCATGCCGACGATGTACGGCGTTTTACGCGCCCAGGATAAACTCCAGCCGTTTGCCAGCAGTTTGTCGGAGATATAGCCGCCGCTGATGCCGCCGAGGAAGCCAAACACCGCCGGTGCGATGGTGGCAAAACCGGCGTCGAGAATGTTCATGCCACGCGCCTGCACCAGATAAATCGGGAACCAGGTGATAAAGAAGTAGCTGAGCGCGATGATGCAATATTGGCCGATGTAGGCGCACCACAGCATGCGATTGCTGAGCAACTTTTTGAACATCGCTTTGCTCAACGGCGGACGCGCTTTTAGCGTTTGCGCCGAATCAATATCGACCAGCGCGCCGCCCTGCTCGATGTAGCGCAGCTCATTTTCCGATACTCGCGGATGATGGCGCGGACTGCGCATAAAGCCCATCCAGACAAACACCGCCAGCACGCCAATGCCGCCCAGTACGAAGAACGGCCATTCCCAGCCGAAACGCGACACCAGCCAGCCGGAGAGCGGCGAGAAGATAGCGACGGCAAAATATTGCGCCGAGGCGAAGAGTGAAGAGGCGCGGCCGCGTTCGGCGCTGGGGAACCACATGATCACCGCACGGGCATTGGCGGGAAAACTCGGGGCTTCAATCAGGCCCAGCGCGAAACGCAGCGCAAACATCAATGTCAGTGCCATGGTCATGCCGCTGGAGAACTCGCCGACAAAGCCCATCAGCAGCGTGGAGATCGACCACAACCCCAGCGTCACGCCATACACTTTTTTTGTGCCGAAGCGATCAAGGAACAGGCCGCCGGGGATCTGGCCGATCACATAGGCCCAGCTAAACGCCGAGAGGATCAGGCCAAGCTGGATCGCCGAAAGTCCAAACTCATCTTTGATCGCCGATCCCGAGATCGACAGGATCGAGCGGTCGGCATACGCCACCACGGAAAGAAACAGGATCAGGCAAAGGATCCAAACGCGTACGTGGCTGTTCTGTGGACGATTATTGGCTTTTAGCATGGGCTGAATTCCTCAAATGAAACACACTGGAATACCGCTTTATTTCCCCTGTGCAGCAACTATAGGAAGCGGTTTCAGGCGTGGACATTGTGCGAATGACGGAATCGACGGTGCTAATGAGCGCCAGATTTAGCAGCTGGCACAAAGCGAGGTGCGGCGCTGCACAGAACCTTAAAGATCCGCGCGCCTTTGCGCCGCAATGTGCGCCAGCTCTAAGAAAATACTTCGCAGCGCAACTATGAGCGCGCAAAGCAAAGACGCACCCGAGAGCAAAGTGTGCGCCTGGCTGCAAAATCCAACCGTGCTGATTGTCAGTTGCGTAGCGGGCTCGTAGGCTGAAAATGATTTCATTGAGCCATTTTTGAACTTGATGAAACATTCATTCTAATAACAAGCTTACTCTGGAGTCTGCGATGAAAACCTTCAAGGCAATTGTGTTGCTCGGCCTGCTCTCGACATCAGCCTCGGCACTGGCGGAAAAAATTGGCGTGTCAATGGCTTACTTCGATCAAAACTTCCTCACCATTATTCGCCAGTCGATTGATAAAGAAGCCAAAGCGCGTGGACTCGATATTCAGTTTGAAGATGCACGCGGTGACGTCGGACGTCAGACCGATCAGGTGCAGAGTTTTATCGGCGCGGGCGTGGATGCGATCATTGTCGATCCGGTCGATTCTGCCAGCACGCCGCAGCTCACCAAGCTCGCGCAGCAGGCAAAAATTCCGCTAGTGTACGTAAACCGCACGCCGGGCGATAAATCGCTGCCGGCCGGCGTGGTGTTTGTCGGCTCCGACGAGCGTGAATCCGGCACCTTGCAGATGGAAGCGCTGGCGAAAATGGCTAACTACAAAGGCAATGTGGCGATCATGATCGGTAACCTGACCGATGCCGGTGCGCTGCAACGCACTAAAGACGTTGAGCAAGTGGTGGCGAAATATCCCGGCATGAAAGTAGTGCAGAAACAGCCCGCCAACTACGCGCGCAATGAAGGCATGGATTTAATGAATAACTGGCTGGGCAACGATGAAGCAATTGATATCGTTGCGGCCAACAACGATGAGATGGCGATTGGCGCGGCGATGGCTCTGGCCAAGGGCAATAAAAAGGTGCTGGTTGGCGGCATCGATGCTACGCCAGATGGCCTGAAAGCGCTGGCGCAGGACAAAATTCAGGTCACGGTGTTCCAGGATGCGGTCGGCCAGGGCAAAACGTCGGTGGATGTGGCGCAGAAGCTGATTAAAGGCGAGAAAGTCGATTCACACGTGTGGATCCCGTTCGAGCTGGTAACCAAAGAGAATATGCAGAAGTACGTTGATAAATCACAATAATTACCGCCAATTGTAGGGTCGCCATTTATGGCGACCGTAACGCAGGTTTAGTGCGGTTATCGACAAGGTCGCCATGAATGGCGACCTTACGGTTAACGTAATATCGCCATCTGCACGATATCGTGATACTCGCCGTCGCGCAGGCAGGCTTTGCGTTTCACGCCTTCGCGCTCGAAGCCCAGCTTCTGATACAGGCGCAGCGCGCGTTCGTTATCGTGAAACACTTCCAGCTCGATGCGCATAATGCCGAGCCAGTTAAAGGCGTAATCCATCGCGTTGCGGATCAGCTTTTCACCAATGCCGCGCCCGCCAAACGCTGGATCGACGCTGATACCAAAACTGATGCTGTGACGCGTGCGCGGACGCTGCTCGACAAACAGCGTCAGCTCGCCGACCATCGCGCCATCGATCTCCGCAACAAAGCCGATGTATCCCAGCTCATCCATCTTTTCGAATTTTTTCTGCCAGGTCGCTATGCTCGGACACGGCAACTGCGTGGTCCAGCGATAAACGTCAGGATGGCTGTATAGGCATTGGTAAGCGGCGGCATCGCCCGGCTCACGACCGCGAATGTGTAAATCCATGTCGGTAATCCCTTTTCACATGCACTAAGCTGTTAACTCTCACCATTTCGGGAAGAGTGATTCTATGTTGTATCGCCGTTTTGAACGTTTTATCAATATTTTCCAGGATGCGCCAACCGATTCCCCACCCGCCAGCGTCTGGCCGTTCTACTTCTACTATCTGCGTCAGGTGTGGCCGAGCTTTGTCGCGCTGCTGATTGTCGGGCTGGCGCAGGCGCTGATCGAAGTGGCGCTGTTCAGCTATCTCAGCCGCATCATTGACCTGGTTAATCACTCGACGCCCGCTTCGCTGTTCAGCGATAACTGGCAAATATTGCTGTGGATGGGTTTTGTCGCGCTGATTCTGCGGCCGGTGGTGATTGCTGCGCACGATATGCTGGTACATCAAAGTATTAACCCGAGCATGACCAGCATGATCCGCTGGCAGCATCACAACTACGTGCTGCGCCAGAGCCTGAACTTCTTCCAGAACGATTTTGCCGGGCGCATTGCCCAGCGCATCATGCAAACCGGTAACTCACTGCGTGATTCGGCAGTACAGCTGGTGGACGCCATCTGGCACGTGGTGATTTATGCGGTGACCTCGCTGGTGCTGTTTGCCGAAGCGGACTGGCGCCTGATGATTCCGCTGGTGATCTGGATTGTGGCGTACAGCGTGTCGCTGAGCTTCTTCGTGCCGCGCGTTAAACAGCGTTCGGTGGTGTCATCGGAAGCGCGCTCAAAATTAATGGGCACCATCGTCGATGGCTACACCAACATCGCCACCATCAAACTGTTCTCGCACAACGATCTGGAGAAGCGTTACGCGCGTGAGGCGATTCAGGAGCAAACCGACAAAACCCAGCACGCCAGCCGCATGGTCACCACCATGGATATCACGCTCTCGACGCTCAATGGCTTGCTGATTGTCAGCACCTCCGGCCTGGCGCTGTGGTTGTGGAGCCAGTCGCTGATCAGCGTTGGCGCGATTGCGCTGGCGACCGGTTTGGTAATCCGTCTGGTGAACATGTCCGGCTGGATCATGTGGGTGGTGAACGGCATCTTCGAGAACATCGGCATGGTGCAGGATGGCCTGAACACCATCGCGCAGCCGCTGAGCGTGCAGGATCAGCCGAATGCGAAAAACATGCAGGTGACGCGCGGTCAGATTCGTTTTGAGGATGTGCGCTTTGATTATGGCGGCAGTCGTCAGGTGATTAATCGCCTCAACCTCAATATCAAACCGGGCGAGAAAATCGGGTTGATTGGGCCGTCCGGCGCCGGTAAATCCACCCTGGTGAATCTGCTGCTGCGGCTGTATGACATCAACAGCGGTCGCATTGTGATTGACGATCAAAACATCGCCGAAGTGACGCAAGAGAGCCTACGCGGACAAATCGGCATGATCACCCAGGACACGTCGTTGCTGCACCGTTCGATTCGCGAAAACTTGCTGTATGGTCGTCCGGACGCGACGGAAGAGGAGCTGCAGGCGGCGATTATCCGCGCACGCGCCGACGAGTTCATTCCGCTGCTCTCCGATCCGCAAGGCCGCACCGGCCTGGATGCGCACGTGGGCGAGCGCGGCGTGAAGCTGTCGGGCGGCCAACGTCAGCGTATTGCCATCGCGCGCGTGCTGCTGAAAGACGCGCCGATTCTGATCATGGACGAAGCCACTTCCGCGCTGGATTCCGAGGTGGAAGCGGCGATTCAGGAGAGCCTGGAAACGCTGATGCAGGGCAAAACGGTGATTGCTATCGCCCACCGTCTTTCCACTATCGCCAAAATGGATCGTCTGGTGGTGCTGGAGCAAGGTGAGATTGTCGAGATGGGCAACCACCGCGAGCTGCTGGCGCACGGCGGACTTTACGCGCGCCTGTGGCAGCATCAGACCGGCGGTTTTGTCGGCGCGGATTAATCACCACGCCGATACGGTAAGGCGTCGCGCGCTTCAATTGCCCAGCCGCGCACGCCTTCCCGTTCCTGCAGCAGAAAATCCCCCACCGCATCGCGCAAACCGGGATGACACAGATAGTGCCACGAGTGCGTGATATGCGGTTCAAAGCCGCGCACCAGCTTATGCTCGCCCTGCGCGCCCGCATCAAAACGCTGCAAACCTTCCGCGATGGCGAAGTCCATGCCCTGATAGAAGCAGGTTTCGAAATGCAGCCGATCAAACTCCGCCAGACAGCCCCAATAGCGGCCGTACAGCGTGTTGCCGTCCATTAAGCAGAATGCCATCGCTGCCGGTTGCCCTTGTAGCGAGGAAATCACCACGCGAATCGAACGCGGCATGCGCTCCGCCAGCAGGCTAAAGAAGTGGCGCGTCAAATACGGTCGCTGGCCGCGCACCGCATAGGTGTTGGCGTAGCAGGTGTAGACGAAATCCCACTGATCTTCGCGCAGCTCATCGCCGCGATACCAGCTGAATTCAAAGCCGCTGCTCATCACCTGCTCACGCTCTTTGCGCAGCTGTTTGCGCTTGCGCGACATCAGCGTGTCGAGGAAATCCTTAAAATCGCGGTAGCCTTTGTTATGCCAGTGATACTGCAAGCCGAGGCGTTCCAGCCAGTCTGGCTGCTGCTGCATGATGTGGTTGGCGAACGGCGTGGTGAAGTTGATGTGCGCGCCGCTCAGACCGTGTTGATAGAGGTTATCCGGCAGCACGCTGAGCAGTTTCAGCACCGCTTCTTCATCGCCCAGCAGGCGTGCGCCAGTCACCGGACTGAACGGAATCGCGCCCAGCCATTTCGGATAGTAAGGAATACCGGCGCGCTGACAGGCATCCGCCCACGCATGGTCGAACACATATTCACCGCGCGAATGGCGTTTGCGATAGCCCGGCAGCGCCGCACGCAGCGTGCCGTTTTCGCGCCACAGCAGGTGATCCGTCTGCCAGCCGTTTTCGGGCCGCACGCTGCCGCTCTCTTCGAGAGAAAGAAGAAAGGCATGGCGCAAAAACGGTTGATCGTCAGGTAACAGCGCATCCCATTCGACGGCGGAGATCTCCGCCAGCGATGACAGATGTAGCAAAGACATTCACGGCTCCCGGCCAGATGAAAGCAGGCGCCTAGTTCAACAGGTTTTCCCGCGTGGGAAAAGGTGCAGCGCACTGAATGTGTAATCAGCAGATTTGACCCGATGCGCATTAATGCGCAACCTACGACGTAGGGTCGCCATTCATGGCGACCGATTAACATAAAACGCTGAACTAACAGGAAACGCCATGGATCGACTCGATTGTGACCGCATGTTTGTCGCCGTGCTGGAAGTCGGCAGCTTTGCCGGTGCGGCCGAGCGCCTTGGCACCAGCAGCGGCCAGGCGTCGAAGCTGGTCTCCCGGCTGGAGCAGGAACTTGGCGTCCAGCTGTTTAAACGCAGCACGCGTGCGCTCTCGCCCACCGAAGTCGGTCGCGCCTATTACGAGCGGGTAAAAACGCTGCTGGAAGCCTTTGATACGCTGGATGCCACCGTGCGCGACAGCGCCACCACGCCGACCGGCCGCCTGAAAATCAGCGCGCCCGGCACCTTTGGTACGGCGGTGTTAGCCAGCGTGCTGGTGGAGTTCGCGCGCCATTATCCGCAGATCGAACTCGACGTGAACTTCTCCGATCGTGCAGTCAACATCGTAGATGAAGGCTTCGATATGGCCATCCGCATCGGCAAACTCGACGACAGTAGCCTGATTGCGCGCCGCCTCGGCGATGTGCCAATCCGCGTGGCGGCCTCCTCCAGTTATCTGCTGCAACACGGCACGCCGCAGCACTGGCGCGATTTGGCGGCACATCAGTGCATCAGCGATACCAACTTTCGCGATCCCTGGCACTGGCCGTTTGTCACGCCGTGCGGCGACAGCGTTAGCATGCCGATTCGTGGTCGTCTCTGTTTCTCAAACACCGAAGCCTGTTTGCAGGCGGCGATTGCCGGATTGGGCATTGCGCGGCTGCCGGGTTTTATTGCCGCGCCCGCTTTGCAGCGCGGTGAAATCGTCTCGATATTAGAGGCGTTCGCCACACCGCCGCTCGGCTTGTTCGCGCTCTATCCGCCGGCGCGTCATCTGGCGCAGAAAACCCGGCTGCTGATCGATTTCCTCGCCGCCCATTTCCGGCACCATCCGCCCGGCTGATTCCTTCCAATTTGGAAGCAATGAAAGCCATTTTTCCCGGATTATCACCCAACCAGCAGCGCTGTATGCTCACTCCATCAACACTGAGGAGAGAAGGCGATGCTGGTAAACGGTAAGTGGAGTGCAGAGTGGCATCCGGTGCAAGCCACCGATAAACAAGGCGGATTTGTGCGCCAGACATCCAGTTTTCGTCACTGGATCACCGCAGATGGTTCCAGCGAATTTGCTGCCGAGCCGGATCGCTATCACCTCTATGTGGCACTGATTTGTCCGTGGGCTTCGCGCACGCTGCTGGCACGCACTCTGAAAGGGCTGGAGAAAGTGATCAGCGTGTCGGTGGTGGAACCGCAGCTTGGCGCGCAAGGCTGGCGCTTCGGTGATTATCCCGGTGCGGATCGCGACTGGCTGAATAAAGCCGAATACATCCACGAGCTTTATACCCGCGCCGATGCCGATTTCACCGGCCGCGCCACTGTGCCGGTGCTGTGGGACAAAAAGACGCAAACCATCGTCAATAACGAGTCGGCCGATATCCTGCGCATGCTGAACAGCGGCTTTGGCGCGCTGGCGGACGATCGTATTGATCTTTATCCCGAGGATCTGCGCGCAGAGATCGACACGCTGAACGAATCGATCTATCCACGCCTGAATAACGGCGTGTATCGCACCGGCTTCGCCACCACGCAGATCAGCTATCAGCAGGCGTTTAACGATGTGTTCAGCCAGCTGGATGAGCTGGAGCTGCGTTTGCAGGATGGCCGCACCTTCCTGCTCGGCGAGCGCTTAACCGAAGCGGATATTCGCCTGTTCGTCACGCTGGTGCGCTTTGACGCCGCCTATCACGGCCTGTTTAAATGCAACCTGCGCCGCCTGCGCGACTATCCGCTGCTCGATCGTTATCTCAAGAGTATGCTGTCGGTTTCTGGCGTGCGTCAGACGGTGAATATCGACCATATTAAGCAGGGCTATTATTCGATTAAAGCGCTGAATCCCAACGGCATTGTGCCGGTTGGCCCGGATATGGCGGCCTACGGTTTTTAAGGAGCAGTGCGATGGCAAAAGCGTTAGTGATTTTTTTACATGGCGTCGGCAGCAACGGCGACGACCTCGCGGTGCTCGGCGAACATTGGGCGCGCCTGCTGCCAGATGTGGCGTTTGCCTCGCCGAATGCGCCCTATCCCTTTGAACATGCGATGGGATATCAGTGGTTTAGTTTGACCGGCATCACACCCGAAAACCGTCCGGCGCGGGTGCGTGAAGCGCGCGCTGCCTTTGATGACACACTGCAACAGTTGATGGCGCAACACGGCATGGCGGATGCGTGGGACAAAGTGATTCTGGTGGGCTTTTCGCAGGGTTCGATAATGGCGCTGGATGCGCTGGCGTCGGGCCGTTATCCGCTGGCGGGCGTGGTGGCATTTTCCGGTCGTCTGGCGTTTGATGGCGCGTTAACACCGCAGCCGTATACGCCCGCGCTGCTGATTCACGGCAAAGCCGATGATGTGATTCCGTTTAGCGAAAGCGCATCGGCGGAGCAGCGTTTGCAACAGGCTGGCGTGACGGTGGAAGCGCGCTATGAAGCGGCCACCGGCCACACCATTTCATCGCAGGGTGCGATGGATGCCGCCGGTTTTATTGCGCAATGTTTGCAGGATTAAGGCCAGTAGCGATTTAACGCCTGCCACGCCTTGTGCGCAGCCACCTCTGCTGGCTGCGCTTTCAACTTATCGTTAAACACTTCAATGCCGACCGGCCCGCTGTAACCGGCACTTTTCAGCTTATCGACAAAGCGTTCCACTTCGATGATGCCATCGCCCGGCAACAGGCGCTGATGACGCGCGTACTCACTGAGCGGCTGCTTATCCTGCGGCGGCATGTCGGCCATGTCACACAGTTGCACTTCGTAGATACGATCGGCAGGAATGCCGTCCAGCTGCGATGCGTCGCCGCCTAACGCGCAGATGTGGAACAGATCGACCACCAAACCGATATTCGGCTGGTCCAGCCGTTGCAGCCGTTCCCACGCCAGCGGCAGCGTGTTATCCACGCTGCACCACGCCATCGGCTCATACATGATACGCATGTTGTAGCGCGCGGCTTCCGACGCCATCCAACGCAAATCTTCGTCAATGCGCGCCGCCACGCAATCTTCACGCGTGCTGGCGGGTGCCTGAATGGTGTCGCAGCCAATAGTTTGGGCAATTTGAATGAACTGACGCAGCTCTTCGCGTTTTTGCTGGCGCTCACGATCCGGCGCACCGGTGAAATCGCGCAGCACCTGAACATTGGTGAAGCCAAGCTGTAACTGCTTTGCTAACTGTGGCGTACTGGCTTGCACATCGTCGCGCCAGATCTCAACCTGCTCGAAACCGGCGGCGCGTGCGGCACGCAGCTTCTCCTCAGGTTCACCGTTTAACAACACCAGGTTAAGGAATTTGGGGTTATGACGCATGACACAGCTCCTTAATCGTCCGGATAATCGGTGACACATTCTGTGCGTCACGCGCACAGAATGGCGATCAGTATCTACCTCTGAGGAGTTATTTCAAGCCTGAAGGTTATCCCAGCAGGTTTACCACGGCAAAACCGGCGAAGGTCATCAGCAAGGAACCGATGACATGCACCATCACGCTCGACATCGCCCACAGGTATTTGCCGGTTTGCAGCAGCCCGACAATTTCTGCTGAAAAGGTCGAGAACGTGGTTAAGCCGCCGCATAAACCGGTGACAATCAGCAGTTTCCAGAAGGGATCGATATGCGGGTTACGCACGAAGAAAGCCAGCGCCGCACCGATAATAAAACCGCCCACCAGATTCACCATCAAGGTGCCCGGCGGCAGATTGGGAAACAGCGCATTAAAACGTAATGAGATCAACCAACGCAGCGAACAGCCAACCGCACCGCCCAGTACCACCGCCAGTAACGACTTCAACATAGTTTGGAGCTCCTGAAATGAATTACGCGCAGGGCCGCGGCAGGACAGAATAACGCCTGACACACCGCCGTCTCCCGCGCAGGGATACGAGTGTTGTCAGGCGTCATCAGCCGTCTGTGACCAGAACGGCGGTTGGGGAAGGTGGCACGCCATCACCTTAGGCGGGAGATAATACGCTGGGTTGGCAATGCAGACAATATGCGACAAAGCGGTCGTAGGGTCGCCATTCATGGCGACCGAACATCCCGGAGAATTACCGCTCGAAATGAATCACGCCTTTAATCAGTTCCCGGTTATTAATCACATCCGCTTCAAAGCGCTCCGCCAGCGTTGAAAAATCATAATGACGATTCAGCATCATGTCGGCACGAAGCTGCCCGTTCGCCATCAGTTCACCGACTTTAGCGAAATCTTCTAGCGTGGCGTTGCGGCTGCCCAATAGCGTGGTCTCTTTTTTGTGGAACTCGATATCCGGGATCACCAGATCGCCTTTATGCAGGCCGACAAACACGATGGTGCCGCCGTGACGAATCAGTTTCACCGCGCCGTTCATCGCAGCTGGGCTGCCGGTGGCATCGATCACTTTGGCGGCCAAACGTCCGCCAAACTCCGCTTTAAGCTGCACGTCAAAATCGGCGTCTAATGGATTCACCGTCGCCAAACCCAGTTTCTGCGCCACGTGCGCACGGCGCTGCTCGCTGGTGTCAGCCACCACCACGTTGGCACCCGCCGCCGCCGCAATTGCGGCCACGCCAAGACCAATCGGGCCTGCGCCCACCACCAAAACCTGCTCATCCGCCGCCACGGCCGCACGGCGCACCGCATGTGCGCTGATGGCGAAGGGTTCAATCAGCGCGGCAGCTTCCGGATCGACATCATCCACCGCCAGCAAATTGCTGCTCGGCACGCTAAGAAATTCGCAGAAACCGCCATCCTGGTGCACACCAATCACCGAGATGTTTTCGCAGCAGTTGGTTTTGCCGCTTAAACAGGCATCGCACTGCTGGCAGGCCACATAGGGAATCAGCGCCACGCGCTGGCCCAGCCTAAAGCCGCTGGCCTGGCTGCCGAGTTCCACCACTTCGCCACACAGCTCATGCCCCAACACGCGTGGATAGCTGAAGAACGGCTGATTGCCAGCCCAGGCGTGGATATCGGTGCCGCAAATCCCGGCGGCAATCGGTTTGATCAGAACATCATGGGCGGCGGGCGTCGGCTTTGCGCGCTGCTGCCACACCATCTGGCGCGGCTCGGCGACCACCAGCGTTTTCATTGTTGTCATGGGCTTCTCCTGTGCTGTTGTCGCAGTTATGGCGAAAATCGCCGATGACAGCGTTTTGCGTTGGGGGAAGTGTGAAGCCAACCGCTTTTTTTGGGCTTTGTATGGTTTTTAATAGATAAAAAACCGGAGACGCGCATGAGCCGCAGCCAGAACCTTCGTCAGAACGTGATTAACCAGATGCTGGACGGCATTACCAAACGGCATATCCGTTCGCCGTTGCCACCGCAGGCGGCGCTGGCCGAAATGTTCAACATCAGCCGCACCACGGTGCGCCACACCTTGCAGCATCTGCATGCGCGCGGCGTGCTGGAAAAGGTGGATGAAACCTACGTTATCGTGCGCGATCCCAGTGATGAAGATGGTTTTAACGCCCTGACGCCGCCGATTGATCAGCAGGCGCTGCAGTTCGAGCAGACCTTTTTCAACCTGATTAATCAGCGTCAACTGATGCCGGGCGATACCTTTAGCGAGCTGCAGTTAGCGCAGCAGGTAAAGGTCAGCCCGATTGTGGTGCGCGAATTCCTGCTGCGTTTTATGCGTTATGACCTGCTGGAGCCAGTGAGACGCGGACAGTGGCGCATGAAGAAGTTCGATCAGAAGTATGCCGAGAACCTGTTTGAGCTGCGCGAAATGCTGGAAACCCACGCGCTGACCCGTTTTCTCAACCTGCCCTCGCAGGATGAGCGCTGGATGCAGGCGCGCGACCTGCTGGATCGCCATCGTTCGATGCGCGACACCATCGCCAGCAATTACCGCCACTTCGCCGCGCTGGATAAAGAGATGCACACGCTGATTCTCTCCGCCGCCAACAATCCGTTTTTTAATCAGTCGCTGGAGATTATTTCAGTGATTTTTCACTCGCATTATCAATGGGATGAAACCGATCTCAAGCAGCGTAATATTGTGGCGCTGGAGGAGCATATGGCGATTCTGACGGCGCTGATTAGCCGCCAGGATGTTGAAGCGTTGTGCGCCCTGCACAATCATCTCGGCACCGCCAAGACATCGATGATCCGGTCTATCCGTCAGTACAATTAAAAACCGATTAAAAACCACAAAGCATTAGCTCCCGCACGAATCTGAAACATCTCCGCAACATCCCGATCTGATTGCTTCTAGTCTCGAAGTCAATCCGTTGGGGCAGCACCGTTTTGCTGCCGCAGGATCCCACACAAACGCATAACGATAAGTACCCAGATCCGGGAGGTCGCAATGGAAAATACTTCGGCTCGTGGCCGCGAAAACGCGCCACAACCGGCTGCAGACGGGCAAGATTTTATCCCGGCACGCAGTGACGTGGTGCGCTCGCCGCGCATCAGAAAGATCCAGATTACCGCCATGTTGCTGCTGCTGTTCGCCGCCATGATCAACTATCTCGATCGCAGTTCGCTGTCGGTCGCCAATATGACCATCCGGGGAGAACTGGGGTTATCTGCGACTGAAATTGGCGTGCTGCTGTCGGCGTTTTCACTGGCGTACGGTTTAGCACAGCTGCCGTGCGGTGCGCTGCTCGATCGCAAAGGGCCGCGCATCATGCTGGCGATTGGCATGTTCTTCTGGTCGCTGTTCCAGGCAGCGGCGGGGTTGGTGCATAACTTCACCCAGTTTATTTTGGTGCGCATCGGGTTAGGTATTGGTGAAGCGCCGATGAACCCGTGCGGCGTCAAGGTGATCAACGACTGGTTCAACATCAAAGATCGCGGCATGCCGATGGGCATGTTTAACGCCGCCTCGATGATTGGTTTATCCATTGCGCCACCGATTCTGGCCGCGATGATGATGGTGATGGGCTGGCGCGGCATGTTTGTCACCATCGGCGTGCTCGGCATGTTCCTCGCCATCGGCTGGTATCTGATGTACCGCGATCGCGATAACAACAAGTTGAGTGGCGAAGAGATTCACTATCTGCAGGCGGGCAGCGTGGCATCGCGCAAAGAGCCGCTGAGTTTTGCCGAGTGGCGCGGCCTGTTTAAGCAGCGCACCATGTGGGGCATGATGATTGGCTTCAGCGGCATCAACTACACCGCATGGCTGTATATCGCGTGGCTGCCGGGTTATCTGCAATCCACCTATAACCTCGACCTGAAAAGTACCGGTTTACTGGCGGCGATTCCGTTCCTGTTCGGCGCGGCGGGCATGTTGCTGAACGGTTATGTGGTCGATGCGCTGGTGCGTCGTGGCCATGATGCGGTGAAAGTACGTAAGGTCTCAATCGTCACTGGCATGCTGTTGTCTGCTGCGTTTACCGCTTTCGTAACGCGTGCCACCGACACCACCAGCGCGGTGACCATGATCGGTATGGCGCTGTTCTGTATCCACTTTGCCGGTACATCGTGCTGGGGTTTGATTCACGCCAACGTCACGGCGCGCATGACCGCCTCGGTTGGCAGCATCCAGAACTTCGCCAGCTTCGTGTTCGCCTCGTTCGCGCCAGTGATCACCGGTTGGGTGCTGGATACCACCAAGTCGTTTAGCCTGGCGTTGATGATTTGCGCCGGTGTGACGGTGGTGGGCGCGCTGGCGTATTTGCTGCTGGTGCGTAAACCAATTACGGATGGGGTTTAATTAAGAGTCGGATGTGGGACGGTCGCCATAAATGGCGACCCTACGAAACCGGTATTACGTTGGGCGGGTGAAAAACTGCGATTCACATTGGCGCGCGATCTCCCACAGCTTATTGCGAATCACCTGTTTCAGCTGCAGCGTGGATTGCGACTGCGGCTGATCGCGGCGGCTGATTAACATCACTTCAAACGGCAGCGGCTGCGCGACCGGCAACAGCTTGAGCTGGTCGGCATAACGGCAGGCGGTAAACAGATCGACAATCCCGACGCCGCCGCCCGCCAGCACCATATCGGCAATCACCGAATAGGTTTTGATCGACAGCGAAACCGCTGGATTGAGCCCTTTATCGCGCAGCGCGCGGTGCAGCACGCGACCGAGCGGATCCTGATTTTGCATCATCAGCAGGTTATTAGCGCACAGCCACTCCAGCGTCACCGGCTCATTGTGGGTGTGATCGCGCGGCAGCAACGCCACCATCGATGACTGAAACAGCGGCTCCGCCAGTAAATCCGCATCTACCTGCTGACCAAACACCAGCGCGAAATCGAGCTGATTCGCCATGATCATGCTGCACAAGGTGCTGAAATGCTCGGTGACCAGTTCCACGCTGACCGACGCTGCCTGTTGTCGCCAGTTCACCAGCGCTGGCGCTAACACCATCTGACCAAACGCATGAGCGGCACCGACGCGCACCGTTTGCCCTTCGCCGCGCCGCAGTTGCTCGGTGAGCTGGGTAATTGCTTGTAAACGTTGGTAGATGTCTTCCACTTCCGGCAGCAAACGCCGCCCTTCTGCCGTCACCACCATGCCCTGCGCGCGCCGTTCAAACAGCGCAAAACCAAGCTGCTGCTCGGCGTGATTAAGCACGCGGCTGACATTCGGCTGCGACACATTCAGCAAACGCGCCGCCGCACTGATGCTGCCGGTCTGCACAATCGCCTGAAACACCTCAATATGCCGCAGCCGCATGATTATTCGCCCCAGGTGGCTTCAAGCACGCGCAGCCAGTTGCCGTGGCAAATCTTCTCCAGCAGCGCACGCGAATAGCCGCGTGCCGCCAGCGCCTGCACCAGCAGTGGGAATCCGGCCACGTCTTTCAGATCGCCCGGCATGGTGGCGCCATCGAGATCCGAACCAAAACCAACGCCATCTTCCCCGACTTTTTCCAGCAGATACTCAACGTGGCGCACGATGGCATCGACGCCGGTCGGCGCATGGCGATCGCCATCTTCACGCAGGAACGGCACGGCAAAATTGACGCCGACAAAGCCGTTGGTTTCAGCAATCGCCGCCAGTTGGCGATCGGTGAGATTACGTGACTGCGCGCTGATCACATGCGCGTTGGAGTGGCTCGCCACCAGCGGCGCATCGCTGATCTCTGCGGTGTGCCAGAAACCTTTCTCATCCATATGCGACAAATCAACCATGATGCGGCGGCGATTACAGTCGCGTACCAGCTGCTTGCCCGCGGCCGTCAGGCCATTGCCGATATCCGGCGACGAAGGATAGAGGAACGGCACGCCGTCGCCGAACTGATTCGGGCGGCTCCACAGCGGCCCCAGCGTGCGCAAGCCGCTGGCGTAGAGCATGTCGAGCAATTCACCGTGGGTATCCAGCGCTTCCGCACCTTCAACGTGCATCACCACCGCTAACACCTTGTTGGCCATGCAGTGGCGAATATCGCGCACGCTGCGGCAAATCTTCACCTGGCCGTTTGAGGCCTGCTCAATGCGCAGTAGCAGCGCCAGCATAGAAAACGTCGCATCGCGCGCTGAGTTGATAATTTCCTGAGGAAAATCTGCGAGGTCTGGCGCACTTCTTGCAATCAGAGGGTGGGACGGCACCCAGGTGGCGAAAATGCCACCTGCCATATTTCCCTGATGGATACGCGGCAAGTCCATTTGGCCCGTTTTGGTGCCAGTAAAAAAGGCATTAACCGCGTCCGGCTGATGGTGCTGCCACAGCTTATTCAGCACATCGTTGTGGCCGTCAAAGACCGGAATATCGAGGGTCATCGAGTCAGACATGTTGTTCAGTTCCATGTTCGGGGGAAAGCGCAGCACTGCCAGCTGGCGGAGCAAATTGCACCAAAAAAGGGCGAGCACACGCGCGTGAAACAAATGGCTTAGAGCCGGTATTAATCCTCCGGCAGGTGCGTAAAGTCAAGACAAAAAACAATCAAATAACAATTTTTTATTTTAATTATCAATCAGTTGGGAGTTTACATGGTTACCAGAAGACGTTTTCTTGCAGGATGCACTGCTGTACCTGTTGTTTCCTACCTCAGCCTGAATTCATCCTTTGCCGCGACGCCGCCGACCATGCTGGTGATCGCGATGCAGCTCGATAACATCACCAGCCTCGATCCACACGAAAGCTTCGAAGCCACCGGTGGCCAGATTTGCGGCAACCTCTATCAACGTTTAGTCACGCCCGATCCAAAGCAAGCCGACAAAGTGATTGGTCAACTGGCACAAAGCTGGGACGTCAGCAGCGATAACGGCACTTACACTTTCCATCTCGATCCGGCGGCCAAATTCGCTGATGGTTCGCCGCTTACCGCAGAAGACGTGGCGTTCTCGATTGAGCGTATCGTCAAGCTGGATAAGAGCCCAGCCTTTATTATCAACCAATTCGGCTTCACCAAAGACAACGTGACGCAGCTGGTGACCGCGAAAGATGCGCACACCGTTGAGATGAAACTCGGCGCGCCGGCGGCCGAAACCTTCCTGCTCTACTGCTTATCCGCCACCGTCGGCAGCATCGTGTCGAAGAAAGCCTGTCTGGCGAACCAGCAGAACAACGACTTCGGTAACGGCTGGCTGAAACAGCACAGCGCCGGTTCCGGTGCCTTTACCCTGCGCACCTGGAATGCCAGCGAAACGGTGATTCTGGAGATTAGCCCGCAATATGCAGGTTCAAGCAAAACCAAACGCGTGATCCTCAAACACATCGCCGACCCGGCCGCGCAGGCGCTGATGCTGAAAAAAGGCGATGTCGATGCCGCGTATGACCTCACCACTGAACAGCTGCTGCAGGTGAAAAACGACAGCAGCGTGTCGCTGGTGAATCAGTCGCTGTCGGCCATCATGCTGATGTCGTGCAACACCAATAATCCGTACCTGAAAAAACCGCAGGTGTGGCAGGCGCTGAAGTGGGCGCTGGATTACGAAAGCATCCAGAAAAACATTCTGTCGATGAGTTTTGTCACCCATCAAAGCTTCCTGCCGAGCGGCTTCCCGGCGGCGCTGGACGATACGCCATTCCACAAAGATCTGGCGAAAGCCAAAGCGCTGCTGGCCGAAGCGGGTTATCCGGACGGTTTCGACATCACCCTCGATCACTACTCAATGCAACCGTATCCGGACATCGCGCAGGCGATTCAAACCCAGCTGGGCGCGATTGGCATCAAAGTGTCACTGATCGCCGCCGAAAACCGTCAGGTTCTGACCAAGATGCGTGCGCGTCAGCATCAGCTGGCATTGACCGTTTGGGGAGCCGATTACTTTGATCCTAACTCCAACACCGAAGCCTTCTGCGTTAACACCGACAACAGCGATAACGCGCGTGCGCGTACGCTGGCGTGGCGCTGCAGCTGGTCAGATGAAGAGTTCAACAAACTCACCGAGCAGGCGTTGCATGAGCCCGATCCAGCGAAACGCATCGCGCTCTATCAGCAGATTCAGCAGCTAGGTCGCGAGAAGAGTCCGTTCATTTTCATGATGCAGAAGACCAAAAACGTGGCCACCAGCAAAGCGCTGAGTGATGTTCACATGACCGTGCTGGAGCAGTGGCCGTATGCGCAGGTGAAAAAAGCCTGATGCCGTTACTGAAGAGAATCGTCAGCACCCTGGGAAGCCTGGTGCTGACGCTGTTTGGTCTGTCGGTGTTGACCTTTTTCATTGGCCGCGTCATGCCCACCGATCCGGTGCTGGCGGCGGTCGGTGATAACGCACCGCAATCGGTGGTCGAGCGCGTACGTGCGGAAATGGGGCTGGATCAGCCCCTTTACGTGCAGTTTGGTCACTACCTTAATCAACTGCTGCATGGCGATCTCGGTAAATCAATTCTCACCTCGAATCCGGTGATTACCGACATCGCCCGCTTCTTCCCCGCTACCATGGAATTGGCGACGGCGGCGATCATCATCGCGGCGCTGATCGGCATTCCGCTCGGCGTGTGGGCGGCGGTGCGTCAACGTTCGTGGGTCGATCAAACCATTCGCGTGATCTGTCTTGCCGGCCATTCGCTGCCGGTGTTCGTTCTGGCGCTGCTGAGCCTGCTGGTGTTCTACGCGGTGCTCGGCATTGCGCCCGGCCCTGGACGGCAGGACATCATCTGGCAGGATATGGTGCCGCAGGTCACCGGCTTCCTCACCATCGATTCGCTGCTGGCCGGGGAAATGGACGCCTTCTGGGATGCGCTGGCCCACATGGCGCAGCCGGTGCTGATTCTGGCCTACTTCAGCATGGCCTACATCACGCGTATGACGCGCACCTTTATGCTTAACGCGCTGAGCGGCGAGTTCGTGATCACCGCGCGCGCTAAAGGTTTGTCGTCACGGCGGGTGATTTGGCGGCATGCGTTTCCCACCGTGGCGGTTCAACTGGTCACGGTGCTGGCGCTGACCTACGCCGGATTGCTGGAGGGCGCGGTGGTGACGGAAAACGTCTTCGCCTGGCCCGGTATCGGCCAATATCTCACCACCTCGCTGATGAACGCCGACATGAACCCGGTGATCGGCGCCACCTTGCTGGTCGGCACCGTGTATGTGCTGCTCAATCAGCTGGCTGACCTTCTCTATCGACTTTGGGACCCGCGCGTAAAATGATCTTCTTCTCACGAGAATGGCTGCTCGACGACACGCCCGCCAATCGTCGCCAGGCGGTGTGGGGCCGGCGTTATCGCCTGTGGCTCAGCCTGCGCAGTAATCCGCTGGCGATGGCCGGACTGCTGGTGGTGGCGGTGATGCTGCTGCTGGCGCTGTTTGCGCCGTGGCTGACGCCGTTCGATCCCGGCGTGCAGCATCTGGAAAACCGTCTTGCGGCACCTTCCGCCGCACACTGGCTCGGCACCGATGAACTGGGGCGCGATGTTTGGACGCGCATTATCTATGGCGGCCGCACCACGCTCGGCATGGTGATCGCTGTGGTGCTGCTCACCGCGCCGCTCGGTCTGCTGATTGGCTGTATCGCCGGTTATGCCGGCGGTTTCATCGATAAAGCGCTGATGCGTTTGACCGACATCTTCCTCGCCTTCCCGCGTCTGATTCTGGCGCTGGCGTTTGTTGCCGCGCTGAAACCTGGCGTTGAGAGCGCGATTCTGGCGATTGCCCTGACGTCGTGGCCGCCGTATGCACGTCTGGCGCGCGCCGAAACGCTGCAGTTCCGCCACAGCGACTTTATCGCCGCCAGCCGTCTGACCGGCGCGTCACCGCTGCGCATTATTCTGCGCCACATCATGCCGCTGTGCGTGCCGAGCCTGATTGTGCGCGTCACGCTGGACATGAGCTCCATCATTATCACCGCCGCCAGCCTTGGCTTCCTTGGCATGGGCGCGCAGCCGCCGTCACCGGAATGGGGCACGATGATTGCTACCGCGCGTCGCTTCCTGTTCAGCGAATGGTGGGTGCCATTAATGCCGTGTATCGCGATTTTCCTGACGTCATTGGCGTTTAACTTTCTCGGCGACGGTCTGCGTGACGTGCTGGATCCCAAGGAGCGCTAAATGTTGGTGGAAATCGAGAACCTGCGCGTTGCCTTTCGCTCGCGCAGCGAAACCTTTGAAGCCGTGCGCGGCGTCAGTTTTAGCGTTGGCCGCGAGAAGTTCGCCATTGTCGGCGAAAGCGGTTCCGGCAAGTCGCTGACCGCGCGCAGCCTGATGCAGTTATTGCCGGGCAACGCGGAAGTCAGCGCCGATGTGCTGCGCTTTGATGGCATCGATTTGCGCGGTGCCAGCGAGAAGGTGCTGCGTAAAATTCGCGGCAAGCGCGTCGGTTTTATCCTGCAGGACCCGAAATATTCACTCAATCCGGTGATGACCATCGGCCAGCAGATTGCCGAAGCCTGGCGCGAGCACAAAGGCGGCAGCCATAAAGCGGCGATGCAGGCAGCGATTGAGCTGCTGGAGCAGGTGAAGATTCGCGATCCCGCAGCCGTGGCGAAACGCTATCCGCATGAAGTCTCGGGCGGCATGGGCCAGCGCGTGATGATTGCCATGATGCTGGCGCCCGATCCGGAACTGTTGATCGCCGATGAACCCACCAGCGCGCTGGATGCCACCGTGCAGGCGGAGATCCTCAAGCTGATTGACGAATTGGTCTCGGCGCGCGGCATGGGGCTGATCCTGATCAGCCACGATTTGCCGCTGGTGTCGCACTTCTGCGATCGCGTGGCGGTGATGTACGCCGGCCGCATCGTCGAGCTGCTTGATGCCGGGCAGTTGCAGCAGGCGCAGCATCCTTACACGCGCGGTTTGCTGGCGTGTTTGCCGTCATTGCGCCATCCGCGCGCGCGTTTACCCGTATTGCAGCGCGATGCCGCGTGGCGCGAATAATTAGCCTGGTCGCCATAAATGGCGCCCCTACCGTAGGGTCGGCATTCATGCCGACCGTTTCACGGTTTGCACGGAACAACCCATGATTCAAATCGATAACCTGCGCATCCACTTCGGTGCGCACACGGCGGTGAAAGACGTCAGCTTCTCGGTCGGTAACGGCGAAAGCTTTGGCCTGGTCGGTGAAAGCGGCTCGGGCAAATCCACCATCCTGCGCGCGCTCGCTGGGCTGAATGCCGACTGGCAAGGCAGCATGCTGTTTGGCGGCATGCAGCTCAGCGCTAAACGCAGTCGCGCCTTCTATCGTCAGGTGCAGATGGTGTTTCAGGATCCGTTTGGTTCGCTGCATCCGCGTCAAACCATTGATCGCATCCTGCACGAACCGCTGCTGGTGCATCAGCTCGATCGCGCCGAACAGCGCATCAGCCAGGCATTAGGCGAAGTGGGCTTGCCCGCCTCGGTACGTTTCCGCTATCCGCATCAGCTGTCGGGCGGCCAGCGTCAGCGCGTGGCGATTGCGCGCGCGCTGATCGCCGAACCGGAAGTGCTGCTGCTGGATGAGCCAACCTCGGCGCTGGATGTGTCGGTGCAGGCCGAAATCCTCAATTTACTCAGCGATCTACGCAGCGAACGCAAACTCACCTACATTATGGTGACGCATAACCTCGCGGTGGTAACGCACCTGTGTCAGCGCATTGGCGTGATGCAGAATGGCGAGATGGTGGAGCAGCTGAGCGCCGACGATCTGCGCGCGCGGCGCATCCAGCATCCGCATACCGCCCAACTTTTCGATCTCAGCATGACGCTGGAGGAACCGGCATGACCGCTCACTGGCAACACGCCGCGGATGTCGCACAACAGATCACTGAAAGCTGGCAACAGCCGGGCGCCCCGGGCGGCGCAATGGTGCTGTTTGATGCGCACCAGATCCACTCAACGCACTGTGCCGGACTGGCTGATTTGGCGCAGCAAACGCCGTTCAGCGCCGACAGCGTGGTGCGTTTCGCCTCGATCACTAAACATCTGTTTGCCGCGCTGGTGACCGGGCCGGGACGTCGCTACCTCAAGCTCGACGATGCGCTGGTGCAGCATCTGCCGCAGCTGAGCGGAGCCAACGGCCAAATCACCGTCGGCCAGGCGCTGGATATGAGCAGCGGTTTGCCGGACGTGCGTGAAACCTTATCGCTGCTGGGATTGTCGGTGTACAACGCCACCCGCGCCGACGACCTGCTGGATTTTATCGCGCGCGAAGGCCAGCTCAACTATGCGCCCGGCAGCGAAATCTCCTACACCAACACCGGCTATCGGCTGGTGGAAGAAGCACTGAAAGCCAAAGGCGTGTTATTCAATGATCTGCTGCAGCAGTACATCTGCGATCCGCTGGATATCAACCTGATTGCGCCGGAAAGCTGGTTCGATATCGTGCCCGGTTTGGTGCCTGGCTACTGGCAAAACGGCGCGCAGTGGCAGCTTTCCAGCGCCGGTTTGCATCTCTCGGCATCGGGCAGCGTGACCGGCAGCCTGCATCATCTGACGCGCTGGCTGCAAAGCCTGCTGGCCGATAGCGGACCGGGGGCAGGCGTGCTGCAGCGCCTGAGCGCGCCGCGTAATCTCAACGATGGCCGCACCAGCGGATACGGTTTGGGCATCACCAGCTCGACGCTCGGCAGCCAGACGCTGTTTGGTCACGGCGGTTCGCATGCCGGTTATAAGAGCTATTTCCTGCTGCATCCGGAACTGAAAATCGGCGTGGCGCTGGTCGCCAACCGCGAAGATGTCACCACGTCGGAAAGCGTGCTGCGGGTGATGGCGGCGCTGCTCAATCGCGCGTTACCGGAGAAAGGACACGATTTAACGCCCGGACTTTACGTGGCGCAAGACGCCGCCGACTGGCTGGAGATTAAAGGCGTGACCGCCACCTGGCTCGGCGCAGGCGAAACCTTGTGGCGTGACGATGTGCACGGCACGGCGGTGTCGCTCTCCAGCACCTTCCCGATGCGGTTACGTCATGATGGCGCGGCGATTGTCGGTGAGATTGGCCATGCCGCACGACGTTTTGTGCCGGTGCAGGCCGATCAGGCCAGTCTCGATAATCTGCAAGGCCGCTGGTTCGCGCCACAGTGGCGCAGCGAGTTAGTGATTGAGGGCGACAGCTTAATCATGGGCATTGGCCCGGCAGCGATTCGCGCACGTTTGCAGTCGCTGGGCAACGATCGCCTCTTAGCCACCGCGCAGGATGGACCGTGGGAGAAGCGCTTCGCGATTGCGCGCGAAGGCGACACGCTGCGGCTGCTGTTGAACCGCAGCCGCGTGGTGACGTTTACACGTTAACGCATTGTAATTTTCCAGGTGCGCATAAATGCGCACCCTACAAAACCGTCGTAGAGGCGCCATTTATGGCGACCGTTTTATGCGATACGGTGACGTAATCTTCCGATCTTTTCGATTTCTACTTCAATCTCATCGCCGGGGAACATAAACAGCGGTGGCGTGCGTTTTTTACCGACGCCGCCCGGTGAACCGGTGATGATCACATCGCCTGGCGACAGCGGGCTGAACGCGGAAATGTACTCGATGATCTTCGCCACCGGATGCACCATGCTGGCGGTGGTGTCGTTCTGCACTTCGCGCTGATTGAGCCAGGTTTTGATCGCCAGCTGCTGCGGATCGGGGATCTCGTCGGCGGTGGTCATCCACGGCCCGAAACCGCCGGTTTGCTGCCAGTTTTTCCCGGCGGTGAACCAGGTAAACTGCATGTCGCGCACCGTGGCATCCATAAAGCAGCTGTAACCCGCAACGTGATTCAGCGCATCAGCGGCTTTCACCTGATAGGCCGCTTTGCCAATGATCACCGCCAGTTCGCCTTCGTAATCAAATTCCTGCGTGGTCGCGGGTTTCATCAGCGGCTGCTCGTGCGCCGCCAGCGAATCCGCGAAACGCACAAACAGCGTCGGCGCTTCAATCGTCTCGGCAAACTCTTTGCGTTTGTCGGCATAGTTCATGCCAACACAGAACACTTTGCCAGGATTTTCCACCACCGGCAGGAAGCGAATGGCGCTAAACGGGTGATCAACCGGCATTGAAACGTAGGCGTCGAGATCGCTTAACGCGCCGCGTTGCAGCAAGGTTTTCAGGTCCGGGCAGTCAGCGCCGAGACGTGCGCCGATATCAATCACGCCCTCTTGCTGCACAATACCGTAACTTTTTCTTTGCTGGTCAATAATATAAAAACTGCAGAGCTGCATGACTGCCTCGTTGTTATATATAAATTGCGCGCAGGTTAGCAAAATTCAGCAGGAAATGCGGACCGAC
Source organism: Pantoea trifolii (assembly GCF_024506435.1). Lineage (NCBI taxonomy): Bacteria > Pseudomonadati > Pseudomonadota > Gammaproteobacteria > Enterobacterales > Erwiniaceae > Pantoea > Pantoea trifolii. The sequence goes on from NZ_JANIET010000001.1 coordinate 3,985,309, forward strand.
CTGATGATTTAGCGCGGCCGCCATAAATGGCGCCCCTACGATCACGACTGCGTGCTCGCCAGATAGGAGAAGGCGCTCAGCAGGCTGATTAACGTGTTCATGTTGTCCGCGCGATAACCAACGGTGACCGCATCAATGCGCATCACGCCGGGAATCAGGCTGAACAGATCCGCCAGCACCGGTTTGCTGGCTTGCAGTTGCATCTCGTAAGGCGCGCTCGACCGCGTGGTGCTGATCTGGCGTTTGCGCTGCACCGCAGCCGTTGCCGCAGCGCGAATGGCGTTCTGCGCTGCCTGCGGGCTGATGGATTCGGCACAGGTGTGTGAGATGGCGCGTTTCACACAGACGTAATCCACCGAGGGATAATGCTTGGCAATCCAGCCTTTAAGCTGATCGTCACCGCTTACCAGCCACAGCGGCGTGCCCTGTTCGGCAGCGGCTGCGGCGTAGATATCGGTCTCGCCCATCACTTTACCGTTGATGTGAATGCGCCAGAACGCACGGCCATTAATGGTGTGCGCCAGCACGCCCGGTTCGCCCGCCGCGCTGTGATAGCCGATAAAGAACAGGCCATCAAACGGCTGCTGCTCAATGCCTTCCACCATCGATAAGCCACGCGGTTTGCCTTGCACCATGCGCGCGCGGGGATCGATATTTTCCGCGCGTAGGTTGGTCATCTGCGCGTGGCTGTCGGCCACCACCACTTCCGTCGCGCCACCGGCAAAGGCGCCATCAATGGCGGCGTTGACTTCTTGTTCCATGAGGCCGCGCGCCAACTGATATTCGGCGTGGCCCGGTGAACACTGTTCAGGGCGCATGACGCCGGCGATGCCTTCGATGTCAGCAGAGATGAAGATTTTCATGAGGTTGGGTTCCATGCGGTTATTGGCAGAGGTCGCCATGAATGGCGACCCTACGACGCGGTCAATCGATCTAATACTTCCGTTAACGACGGGCGATGATGGCCACGAAAACCGGTGACAGATTCGGCACTGAGTAAGGCATCCAGCACCGCGTGTTCGGTGGCATCGGCGGCGGCGGCGAGCAGCGGTTCCAGCATGGACTCTTCTGGCGGTTGCGGCTGCGGCTGGGTGGAAAACGCCAGCGCGATATCGCCCGAACCGTGGCCCCAATAGCTGCCTAGTCGTCCCAAACCGGCCCCGGCGCGTTTGGCGACGCGCTTCAGCTGACGTGCATCGAGCGGCGCATCGGTCGCCATAATAATGATGATGGAACCGGCATCGCGCTGCGGCGTCAGTTCCGGCAGCAGCGGTGCGATCATTTCGCCGAGGCGCACGCCATCCAGCGTCAGCGCGGTCAACGCGCCGAAGTTCGCCAGCACCAGCACGCCCAGCGTGGCATTGAGCGACGGAATCATGCGCGACGCCGTACCAATGCCGCCTTTTAAACTGAAACAGCTCATGCCGCGCCCGGCACCCACGCTGCCGCGATCGAAATCTGTCGTGGCGTCATAGAGTGCTTGCTGCGCCATCGTTTCAGTGATCGCCAGCGCCTGAATATCGTTGAGCCAGCCGTCGTTGCACTCCAGCGCCAGCGGATTGACCGTGGGCAAGCTGCGGCCCAACTCGCTGTTGCGGCTGATGGCATCGCGCACCAGCGTGGTAAACAGCGTGCCGACCGCCAGCGTGTTGCTCAGCAGAATCGGCGTTTGCAGCACGCCCAACTCTTCAACCTGCACCAGACCAACCGGCTTGGCGAAACCGTTAAACACCGCCGCCGCACAAGGCAGCGGCTGGGTAAACAGATTGTCGCCCGGCGGCACAATCGCGGTGACGCCGGTTTGTCGCTCGCCATCGGCTAACGTGTAGTGACCGACGCGCACGCCCGGCACGTCGCTAATACGATTGGTTGGCCCGCTGGCGCTGCGCGGTTGTCCCAGCTGGCGCTCGCTGCGCCAGCGTTGCAGCAGCAGGTCGCGCTGCAGTTGTTGAAAGTCCATGCTTAGCTCTTCAGTTTGGGATCGAGCGTGTCGCGCAGCGCATCACCCAACAGGTTAAACGCCAGCACGGTAATGAATATCGCCAGACCCGGAAACACGCTGACGTGCCACAAGCCAGCCATCATCATGCTGCGGCTCATCGCCAGAATATTGCCCCACTCCGGCACATCGGGTTCCGGGCCGAGACCGATAAAACTCAGCCCGGCGGCGGTCAGAATACTGGTGCCGATACGCATAGTGAAATAGACAATCACGTTTGACAGCGTGCCCGGCAGAATGTGGCGCAGCAGAATCACGCGGTCCGGCGCACCGGCACAGCGCACCGCTTCAACATACGCTGCCTGTTTCAGCGACAGCGTGGACGCACGCACGATGCGGGCAAACACCGGCACGCTGAAGATCGCTACCGCGATGATGACGTTGTTGAGTCCCGGACCGAGAATCGCCACCACCGCAATCGCCAGCAGCATGCCGGGAAAGGCGAACAGCACGTCAGAGCCACGCATAATCAGCATATCGATCCAGCGTCCGTAATAGCCCGCCAGCAGGCCGAGCAGCACGCCAACTACCATGCCGAGCGTTACCGACAACACGCCCACATACAGCGAGATACGCGCGCCAAAGATGATGCGGCTGAACAGATCGCGCCCCAGTTCGTCGGTGCCCATCCAGTGCGTGCTGGAGGGCGGCGATGACAGCGCCATCCAGTCGGGTGCCATTGGATCCCATGGCGCCAGCCAGGGCGCGAAAATGGCCACCAGCACCAGCAGCAGCACAAAGCCGCCGGAGACCAGCGCCAGCGGATTACGCACCAGCGCGTGCAGGAAATCGCGCCACGGCGAACGGATCGCCTCCTGCGCGTGGGCAGGCAGAGATTGCAGACTCATCAGGGCTCCTGTCGCAGGCGAATCGCTGGGTTGACCACGGCGTACAGCAGATCCACCAGCAGGTTAATGATAATAAATTCAAACACGAACAGCATGACTAACGCCTGGATCACCGGTTGATCCTGCGCTTTGATCGACTCGATCAACAGCCAGCCCAATCCCGGCCAGTTGAACACGCTTTCGACCACGATCGATCCGCCGAGCAGAAAACCAAACTGCAAACCGAGCATGGTGATCACCGGGATCAACGCATTGCGCATCACGTGTTTCCACGTCACCAGCCGATTACGCAGCCCTTTGGCTTTCGCGGTGCGCACGTAATCTTCCTGCGCCACTTCAAGAAACGCCGAGCGGGTGAAGCGCGCCATCACCGCCGCCACCGAAGAACCGAGCGTGATCGCCGGTAATACGATGTCGCTGGGTTGGCTGAAGCCGCTGACGGAGAACAGGCCAAACGGCATGGCGACGAACTGGATCAGCAGCAGGCCGAGCCAGAAAGTGGGCATCGAGATGCCGCCGACGGCGACGCTCATTAAGGTCCAGTCCTGCCATTTACCGCGTTTCAGGGCGGCAAACACGCCGAGGAAAAGGCCCAGAATCACCGACCAGGCAAAACCGGCCAGCGCCAGCCACAGCGTGGGCATAAAGCCCTGCTTGATCACCTCCAGCACCGGCTGTTGAGTGCGGTAAGTGACGCCCAGATCGCCGCGCAGCAGGCCACCGATCCAGTTGATATATTGCTGCGGCAGCGGATCGTTAAGTCCCAGATGCTGACGCGCTGCTTCCACCGCGGCCAAAGGCGCATCCGGTCCGGCGTAGATACGCGCCGGATCGCCAGGCAGCAGTTTGATGAAGCCGAAGACCAGCAGCGAGACCACCAGCAATACGGGGATCATCTCCAGCAGTCGGCGAATGATGTATGCGAACATGCGGTTCCTTTATTTTTTTGGGATGGTGCTGGTTGCTCCCAGATGGTGCTGGCTGCCCCCAGATCGTGCTGGCTGCCCCCCATCCCGGCCTTCCCCCGCAAGCGGGGGAAGGAGACGCTGCCACATGCAGCTTCATCACTGGCATGTGGCAGCATCTTCCTCCCCCATTTATGGGGGAGGACCGAGGAGGGGGACAGCGAGCACCCAACCCCACCCAACCTTTATTTAAACGTCGCCTGATTAAACAGGAAGTTGCCATCCGGCAGCATCGACACACCGCTCAGCGTGCTGCGTTTGCCGACCAGATTGTCTGGCGTGCCGAGGAAGGCGACTGGCGCCTCTTTCCACAACACTTTCTGCGCTTCGGCGTAGGCTTCGCCACGCTTAGCTGGATCGGCGGTGGCTAGGCCGCCGGCAATCGCTTTGTCGGCTTCGGCGTTGCTGAAGTACGAGACGTTATACGAGGTCGGCACCCAGGATTCGGTGGCGTAGAGTGGACGCAAGGCCCAATCGGCATCACCGGTTGATGTCGACCAGCCGCCGTAATAGAGATCAAATTCTGCCGCTTTCGGGTCCTTCACGCCCCACAGTTTGGCGTTGCGCGTGCCGGAATCCATCGGCGTTACCGTGGCGCGAATGCCCACCGTTGCCAGCTGCGCTTTTAATACCTGCGCGGCACGCACGCTGGCGGTGGCGTTGGTGACCCACAGTTTGAGATCGAGGCCGTTCGGATATCCGGCGGCTTTCAGCAGCGCTTTGGCTTCATCCGGCGCATAGCGATAGTTCGGCGCGCTCTGCTTCTGGTAGAACTGCACGCCTTGCGGAATCGCCGAGCTGGCCGGTTTGCCCATGCCGGCAAACGCCACTTTCAGCCACAGATCGCGGTCGATGGCGTAGTTGATCGCCTGACGCACGCGCACATCAGCCAGCGGTTTGTGCTGGGTGTTGATCGCCATGTAATAGAGATAAATGCTCGGATCGCGCTGCACCGCCAGTTTGCTGTCGCTCTGCACGGTGGCGATCAGATCGGATGGCAGCGGCCAGATCGCATCCACCTGCCCAGATTTCAGCGCCGCCACGCGCGTGGCATCTTCCGGGCTTGGCGAGAAGATCACGTTATCCACTTTTGGCCAGCCTTTTTGCCAGTAGCCGTCGTACTTCGCCAGCGTCACGGCTTTACCCGGCTGCCAGGTGACGAATTTGAACGGGCCGGTGCCGACCGGATGCAGACGCAACTGCGCTTCTTCCGGATACTGCTTGAGAATCGCCGGGCTCCACATTACCGCCGACGGATGCGCCAGGGTGTTGATGAAAGCACCAAACGATTGGTTCAGATCGATTTTCACCTGGTCCGGCGCCAGCACCGTTACCTTCGCAATCATCTTGTAGAGGCTGTTGCGCTTGAGGCCTTTGGTCTGGTCGGCAAGGCGATCGAGGTTGGCTTTTACCGCTTCGGCATCGAACGGCGTGCCATCCTGGAAGGTCACGTCTTTACGCAGCGTCAGGGTAAATTCGGTGGCGCTGTCGTTGCTGGTGTAGCTGGTAGCCAGCCACGGCTGCAGCTTCATCCTGGCATCGAACTGGAACAGACGTTCGAAGATGCCGCTCTGCACCGAGTAGCTGACGTTATCGGAGGTATCGTGCGGATCGAGGCCGGTGATGTCGGCATACATCGAAATGCGCAGATCCTGCGCCTGAGCGGCGGCGGCCAGCGAGAGGGTCAATCCCAGCGCGAGCGCAGTACGGCGGAAAATCGGGTTCATGAAATCTCCTGGTATTGAGGGTTAGCGCGAAACACAATCAGCGACCCAGTGTTGCGGAGCAACCTGGCGATAACGCGGTTTAACGACCGTTTCTCCCACCTTGCGCAGCGGCGACGGAATTTCGCCGTCCTCGAAAGTGCGGGGTTGACGGTTCTGGGGATCGGCCACCGGCACCGAGGCCAGCAGACGTTGGGTATACGGATGTTGCGGCTGGTTGAACACCGATTGACGCGGCCCCAGCTCAACAATCTGGCCGAGATACATCACCGCCACGCGGTTAGCGATACGTTCCACCACCGCCATATCGTGCGAGATAAAAATCCACGCCACGCCGGTTTGCTGTTGCAGATCCATCATCAGGTTCACCACCTGCGCCTGAATCGACACATCCAGCGCCGAGACGGCTTCGTCGGCGATGATCACTTTGGGTTTCAACGCCATGGCGCGCGCAATGGCGATACGCTGACGCTGACCGCCAGAAAATTCATGCGGATAGCGCTGCGCGTGTTCCGGCAATAAGCCCACGCTTTTCAGCAACGCATCGACCTGCGGCGACGCGTCTTCCAGCGACTTGACCATGCCGTGCAGCAGCAGCGGTTCGGCAATGGTAAAGCCGACGGTGAGACGCGGATTGAGCGAGGCGTAAGGGTCCTGAAACACCATCTGAATTTCACGACGCAGCGGCTGGAACTGCGCCTCTTTCAGGTTGGCGATTTCATTGCCCTGGAAATGAATGCTGTCGGCGTCGCTGTTGATCAGCCGCATCAGCGCGCGACCGGTGGTGGATTTACCGCAGCCGCTTTCGCCGACAATCGCCAGGGTTTCGCCCGGCCATAGACTGAAATCGATCTGCTCCACCGCGTGCACCTGATGGGTGAGCGCCGAGAAAATGCCGCTGCGAATTGGGTAATACACTTTCAGGCCGCGTACATCCAGCAGCGGCGTTTCGTCGTAGCGCGCGGTGCGCTGCTCGCTGTTATCGCTGGCATTGCTGCCCAATAGCGGAAAACGCTGCGGCCATGCGTGTTCGCGCATATCGCCGAGCTTCGGCACTGCGGCCAATAATGCTTTGGTGTAGGGATGCTGCGGCGCGTTGAAGATTTCAGTTACCGTGCCCTGCTCAACCACTTCGCCGCGCAGCATCACCACCACGCGATCGGCGATTTCTGCCACCACGCCCATGTCGTGGGTGATGAACAGCACCGCCATCTGTTTCTCGCGTTGCAGGTCGCGCAGGATGTGCAGAATGCGCGCCTGCACCGTGACATCCAGCGCGGTGGTCGGCTCATCAGCAATCAGCAGCTGCGGATCGCAGGCCAGCGCCTGGGCAATCATCACGCGCTGGCGCATGCCGCCCGACAGCGAATGCGGATAGCTTTTCATCACCCGATCGACATCAGCGATGCGCACCTGGCGCAGTAATTCACGTGCGCGCGCCTCGGCCTGACTTTTGTCGCAAATCTGATGATCCCGCAGCGCTTCGGTCAGCTGATCGCCGACGCGCAATACCGGATTGAGCGAGGTCATCGGCTCCTGAAAAATCATCGCCATTTCGCGGCCACGTAAAGCACGGCTCTGGGTTTCATTCAGCGTGGCAAGCTGATGCGCGTTGCCCTGACGATCACGGAACTGCATGCTGCCCCGATCGATACGCCCGGATGCGGCCAGCAAGCCCATTACCGCCAGCGAGGTGACCGATTTACCCGAGCCACTTTCACCGACCACGGCGACAATTTCGCCCTGATGAATGTTAAAGCTGATGCCCTTCAGCGCCTGATTTTCGCCGCTGCGGCCGCGAAAACTGACGCTGAGATCCTGAATCGCGAGCACCGGTGCTGAACCGGCAACGCTGGCGGCGTTGGGTGTAAGTAAAGTGTCCGTCATCGTTGCTCCGCGTGCGGGTTACAGCCAGATTTGGCCTTGAGCGTAAGAAAGGAAGGGCGAGCTATCGGCGGCCAGCCAGATTGGGCCATCGAGATCGACATGCTCAGCGGCAATCGCCACCGGCAGCGCTGCTTCCATCGCCAGTGAAGAGCCGAGCATGCAGCCAACCATCAACCGCATATCAAGCTTCTGCGCCTCATCCACCATCGCCAGCGCTTCGGTTAACCCGCCGCACTTATCCAGCTTGATGTTGATCATCTCGTAGCGATTACGCAGCGGCGCGATGTCTTCACGTGTGTGGCAACTCTCATCGGCACACACCGGAATAGGGTGCGCGAAGCGCTGCAACGCCTGATCCTGGCCCGCCGGCAGCGGCTGCTCGACCATCGCGATGTTAAAACTCGCCAGCGCGTTGAACAGGCTGGGCAAATCCACGCCCGACCAGGCTTCATTGGCATCAATGATTAAGGTGGCGCGCGGCGCGGCCTGACGAATCGCAGCGACTTTTTCCAGAATCTCGTCGCGATTGAGTTTGATTTTCAGCAGGATGGCGCCGCGTGATACCGCGTCGGCAGCGGCGGCGGCCATGTTCTCGATGGAATCGAGGCTGAGGGTTTCGGCGGTGATCACCGATGGCGGCTGACGACGCTCGCACTGTTGCCACAGCGTGTGCTTCACCAGCGCGGCATCAAGACGCCACAGCGCGCAGTCCAGCGCATTACGCGCTGAACCGGCAGACACACGGCTTTGCAGATCAAGGCGGCTCAGGCCCGCTTCCATGTCGGCGCGCAGCGCTTCCAGTTCGGCGTTGACGCTTTCTGGCGTTTCATCGTAGCGCGGCGTGGGCGTACATTCGCCGCGGCCAATAAAGCCGTTCTGCTCCAGCGTCACGCGAATTACCGTAACCGCCGTGCGAGTGCCACGTGAGATGGCAAACGGACGCGCCAGCGGCAGCTCCAGCACTTCAATCTGCATGCGCCGCATAATTAGCCACGCTCCTGCAGCAGCGCGGCGATATCCGCCATGCCGAAACGCACCGGATCGGTGGCTGGCACGCCGAATTCTGCGCTGATTTCTGCGCAATAGGCGCGCGCTTCTGCTTCGCTGTAGTTTGAGGTGTTGATGGCGAAACCGGCCAGCTGCACCGCGTCGCTGGTGACGTGCGCCGCGCGCAGGTTGGCTTCGACGCAATCTTTCAGGCTGACCATCGGCTGATGCGGCAGATGACGCATATGCGGACGGCCCATTTCATGGCACATCACCAGCCAATGCGGTTGCGCACCGTGAATCAAGCCCATGCTGACGCCAGCGTAAGAAGGATGGAACAGCGAACCCTGACCTTCAACGATATCCCAGTGATCGGCGTCATTGGCTGGTGACAGCGCTTCGACCGCACCGGCGATGAAGTCGGCAATCACCGCATCAATCGCGATACCTTCGCCTGCCACCAAAATGCCGGTCTGGCCGGTGGCGCGGAAATCGGCTTTCATGCCGCGTTCGCGCATCGCGGCTTCCAGCGCCAGCGAGGTGTACATCTTGCCTACCGAGCAATCTGTGCCGACAGTAAGTACACGCTTACCTGTGCGCTTTTTACCGCTGCCTACTTCCAGTTTTGGACGCATATGACGCAGGTCGAACAGCTCAACACCGAACTCTTTGGCCAGCGCCACCAGCTCCGGCTCATCCACCAGACGATGGTGCAAACCGCTGGCCACGTTCATCCCGGCAGAGATGGCGCTTTTTACCGTGTCGAGCCAATGCGCGGACAAGTAACCGCCGGCATTCGCGGTGCCGAGCACCAGCGTTTTGGCACCGCGCGCTTTGGCAGCGGCAATGTCGAGGACGTCGAGGCCCAGCGATACGGTGCAGCCCGGCAGTTTGATTTCGCCAACGCACTGCTCTGGACGCCAGACGTGGATGCCGCGGGCGGTTTTAGCGGCCAGTGGATCGGTTACGTCGCCGAGGAAGAGTAAATAAGGTTGTGGGATCAGCATGATGTTTCTCATTTCAGACGGTTTATAGGGCCTGAATTGACTATTTCATGCAGAAGATGGGGTGACGAATGCTTGTTTAGTTGCGGGGTATAACGTGCGGCTATAGCCAGATCGAAATCTGATGGCTGAAGGATTTTATCAGCAAGTTAGGGAGAAAATGGGGGGAATTGCGGCTGGAGAGATAAGAAAACAGTTGATAACCACAGGTCGATCCGTGACCGCGATTATCGAGGGTATTCTTTTAGCGCTGGATTAATGCTGTGCGCCTGGCGGTACGTGCTTGAAGGTTTCAACATAAGCGTTAAACACGTAGCGGAAAAAGCGTTTCATAAGGCACCTGGTTCAAAAATTGTTGAAGAAATACGCAAAAAGTATAGCCTCTGAGCGTTTTTACCGCAATTATTTTTGAAGTAGATCACATAATGAAGGGAAATTGGGAGTTGAGTGATGCAGTTAAAAGCGGTCACCATGAATGGCGACCCTACAAATTAAAACCAACCTAAGTGCTGGCCCAAAATGGTGCAGCCAATGCTGATCAGCACTACGCCGCCCAACACTTCGGCCCATTTACCCATCACCGGACCGATAAAGCGGCCCACCAGCACGCCGGTGGTCGCCATAATGGTAGTGGCGGCGCCGATGGTGACGGCGGTCATGATGATATTCACTTGCAGGAACGCCAGGCCAACACCGACGGCCAGCGCATCAAGACTGGTGGCGACAGCGGTTAACGCCAGCACCATAAAACCGTGACGCTGCGGCGCTTCGCAAGGCTCATCGGCGGTTTGACGGAAACCTTCCATTATCATACGGCCGCCCAGCACGGTTAACAGCACGAACGCCACCCAGTGATCCCACGCCATGATGTAGCGGCTGGCCGCGAGGCCAATCGCCCAGCCAATCAGCGGCGTTAACATTTCGATGACGCCAAAGATCAAACCGGTACGCAGCGCTTCTTTGAAATTTGGGCGATGCAGCGATGCGCCTTTGCCCAATGCTGCGGCGAAAGCGTCCATCGACATGCCAAAGGCCAAAATCAGGGTTGCGATAAATGTCATGGGTTTTCAATCAATGCTGCGGAACAGGCGCCAAAGCCGCTACTTCTCCGCATTTATTGTTCAGTAATGAAAAAGTGCGCGCAGTCTAACACGCAAAAACGGCAAAAAAAAGACAGTAAAATCAGGGATTTAAGTATAGCAAAGGCTATAACTCTTAACTTTCGCTATTTTTGACGCTAAGTGAATGGAATAGAAGAAATTTCTTAGCGCGATTCGGCACGGGGATTGCACCGTAGCGCGGTTTTATGCGCTAATGCCCGCGCTAACTGATTTGGATAATGACCATGAATAACCCATTCGAAACGCTGATCATCCCAGGCGGCATTCTGCTGCTGGGCTTTCTTTCTGCCCTGCTGCTGCCCGCGCCTTCATTTGGTATTGAGCTGGCAAAACAGCTGCAGGAAAGCCTGCATCTGATGGATGTTAATCAGCTGTATACCATCGTCTTTAGTTTGTGGTTTTTACTGCTGGGCGCGATTGAGTTTTTCGTCATTCGCTTCCTGTGGCGCCGCCGATCGCGCTGATCATTTTTTCAGCAAGGTGATGCATTTTTCTTCTGGCGGGCACCCACGCCCAAGCTGAAATTCATCACCACAAAAATGTAACATTACTTTTACACGATATGGCGAAATATCGCGCAACATAAAATCCGCATAAATAATCAATTTAGTTAAAGTCCATAATTTTCAAAGCATTAAAATGTGACACACCTCACTCACCGTTTTCAACCCCATCAAAAGCACTCACAATAGCGTAACAACTGCATTACGCTAACCGTCTGATTAAGAGATAAAAATCCCTTATGACCACGGGGTTGAGCTGATTAATTCTTATGCTGAATCATTTCCGCCTTTAAAAAATAAACAAACGTTTAATTCCGATACGAGAATGTTATATTCGAATGCATATGCATAACGTGCAGTTAACCGTTATCGTCCCCATGACTTATACCTGAGTCTTAACCTTTGAGAGATAGCGCCACGCGCTCGAAAGAAGCGCGGCTATTTCGCCTGCGAACCTGTTGAGCTTCAGGTCAACAGAGAGAGGAGATGTCGCCTCATGAGTACTACTGCGGTAAATCTGGCGCTCGCCGCCGCTGGCATGGAAAGTGCAAACCTTCAGGAACGAAAAGACGTCGACGTACTGCTGATTGGCGCAGGCGTGATGAGTGCGACTTTGGGCGCATGGCTGCAAGATCTCGAACCTGACTGGTCGATTGAGATGGTTGAACGTCTTGATGACGTGGCCGTTGAATCCTCTAATGGCTGGAACAACGCCGGAACCGGTCACGCCGCGCTGGCAGAGCTCAACTATACGCCGCAGAAGGCGGATGGCAGCATCGACATCGCCAAAGCGGTGGCGATTAACGAATCGTTCCAGATTTCGCGCCAGTTCTGGGCGTATCACGTTCAGAAAGGCAACCTGCGCAATCCTAAAAGCTTTATCCACAGTACGCCGCACATGAGTTTCGTCTGGGGCGACGATAACGTTGAATTCCTGCGCAAGCGTTTCAATGCGTTGCAGAAAAGCACGCTGTTCCGTGGCATGAATTACTCTGAAGACCGTGATCAAATCACCGAGTGGATTCCGCTGGTGATGAACGGCCGTGACAGCAAGCAAAAAGTCGCAGCCACCAGGACCGAAATGGGCACCGACGTGAACTTCGGTGAAGTAACGCGTCAGCTGATTGCCTCTTTAGAGAAGAAAGCCAATTTCCGCCTGCGTCTGCGCCAGGAAGTGCGCGATATCAAACGCCTGAGCGACGGTCGCTGGCAGGTCACTCTGCATAATCTGGCCAGCGGCGAAAATCGCGTGCTGACCACGCGCCAGCTGTTTATTGGTGCGGGCGGCGCGGCGTTGCCGCTGCTGCAGAAATCCGGCATTCCAGAAGTGAAAGGTTATGCCGGTTTCCCGGTGGGCGGTTCATTCCTGGTGACGGAAAATCCTGACGTAGTCAAACAGCACATGGCGAAGGTGTATGGCAAAGCCAGCGTCGGCGCACCGCCGATGTCGGTGCCGCACGTCGATACCCGCGTACTGGATGGCAAGCAGGTGCTGCTGTTTGGGCCGTTTGCGACCTTCTCGACCAAATTCCTCAAGCAGGGTTCGCTGCTGGATATGTTCGGCGCGATGAACACCAGCAACCTCAAGCCGATGGTGCAGGTTGGCCTGAAGAGCTTCGACCTGGTGAAATATCTGGTTGATCAGGTTTTGCAAAGCGACAGCGATCGTATGGAAGCGTTGCGCGCTTACGTGCCGCAGGCGAAGCAGGAAGACTGGCGTTTAGTGACTGCCGGCCAGCGCGTGCAGATCATCAAGAACGATACCGTGGAAGGCGGCGTGCTGCGTCTCGGTACCGAAGTGGTGACCTCGGAAGATGGCTCGATTTCTGCCTTGCTGGGTGCATCACCGGGCGCCTCCACCGCCGCACCGATTATGCTCGAGCTGATGGCGAAAGCCTTCCCGGAACAGATGCGTTCGCCGGAATGGCAGACCAAAATTCGCATGGTGATCCCATCGTGGGGACGCAAGCTGAACGGCGACGTCGCATTGACCGAGAAAGTGCTGGCCGATACCAGCCGCGTGTTACAACTCGACTACGAGCCGGTAATTACACCGGATGCCGCCAACGATGAAGCGCGCGAAACGGCGCACGTGGTGGGGAAGTAATAAGGTAGTTCTAGCCTGGTCGCCATGAATGGCGACCCTACAAATGCTTCGGTGCGCATATATGCGCACCGAAGCATCTAGCTGAGCAGCACCGCGTCGTACAACATCCACACAGTTGTCGCCACCAGCGACAGCGCCATCAAACTGTTAAACGCCTGACGTTTCCACGCAACCTGCAGATGGCTGCGCAGGCGATCGCCCAGCGCTGCCCAAATCAAAATGCACGGCAGATTCAGTGCCGCGAATCCCAGCAGCACCGTCAGCACGCCGTTGCTGTTGGCGTACATCAGCGCCACGTTGGTGACCATCAGCCAGGCTTTTGGGTTTACCGCCTGGAAACAGATGCCGCCAATTAACGTCATCGGGCGCGGACGTTCGCGCAGTTGCGGTGCGCCGGCATGGAAAATCTTCCAGGAAAGCCACAGCAGATAGCTACAGCCAACCACCGTCAGCGGCAGGCGAATCGCGCCCATCCAGTGCAGCAGCGCATCGAGCGCCACACTCGCCAGCAGCATCTGTATCGCACAACCCAGCAGGATGCCAAACAGCATCGGCAGCGTGCGTTTAAAGCCAAAATTCACGCCTGAGGTCGCCAGCAAGAGATTGTTCGGGCCTGGCGTGATCGACATAACGGTGACGTAGCTAAAGAATGAGGGATCAAGCATGATGCGCTTCCTGAAGAATCAATGATGTCTTCATGCTAGTGCGAACGCAGCAATGGAAACAGAGACACAAAACCACTATTGTAATGGATACAGTTGTCTCAAAAATGAATTGTACCCACTGCGCGCGGAGGCTTTTGTGTCCCTTCCACTTTCATCTGGCCAAACGCTGTATCAGCAGCTGGTCGATAGCTTTGCCGAGTCGATTCATCAGGGCACGTTGAAGCCCGGCAAGCGGCTGCCAGCGATACGTCGCGTGGCACAATCGCATCAGGTAAGTATCAATACCGTGCTCAATGCGTGGCAAATTCTCGAAGATCGCGGCCTGATCGAATCGCGTCCGCAGTCGGGTTATTACGTGCGTGGCGTGCTGCCCGCCGTAACGCGCCCTGTCAAACCGCTGCCGGCAAAAATCAACGATCCCAGTGCGCAAAAGCTGGAGCTGATTGAGCAAGTGTTCGCGGCGCAAAATAATCCCGATTACACCAATATCTCGCTGGCCTGTCCGCAGGATGGCACTTTCTATCCGGCGGCGCGAATAGCGCGAATTACTGCGTCGATTTTGCGCCAGAATCCCGACATTATCGGACGCTATGCGCTTCCACCTGGTAGTGAGCGCTTACGGGAGGAGATTGCGCGTCGCGCTCTGCACAACGGCATCAACCTGCCGCCGCAGGCGATCACACTGACGCACGGCTGTATGGAAGCGCTCCAGCTGGCGCTGCGTGCGGTGACCAAACCTGGCGATTGTATTGGTCTGGAATCGCCAACCTATTTCTTCCTGTTCCCGCTGCTGGCGTCGCTGGGTTTGAAGGCGCTGGAAATTCCCACCGATCCGCAGCAGGGACTGTCGCTGGATGCGCTGGAGATGTTGTTACAGGAGAAGCGGATTCAGGCGGTGATCGCCATGCCGGGCGCGCAGAACCCGTTGGGATATGTGATGCCGCTGGAAAACAAAAAGCGGCTGGCGAAGTTAGTGAACACTTACCACGTTCCGCTGCTGGAAGATGGTTTGTATGACGAATTGCAGTTTGAGTGGCCGCTGTCGCCGCCGGTGAAGGCGTTTGATAGCGATGGTTGGGTGATTTACTGCACCAGCTTTACCAAAACTGTGGCGCCCGATTTCCGCGTCGGCTGGACTGCCGCGGGACGTTTTCATGACGCTATCGCCCACCTCAAAGCGGTTTCGTCGATGGCGGAATCACGCTTGTTAAGTGAAACCCTGGCCGAATTTCTTGCCAGCGGCGGCTACGATCACCATCTGCGCACGCTGCGTCGGCGCTATGCCGCCAATCTGGATGCGGCGCGCGGTATTCTGGCGCGCCACTTTCCACAGGGCACGCGCGCTACCCTGCCGCGCGGCGGGTTTGTTTTTTGGGTCGAACTGCCGGGAAATATTGATACCGTGGAGATGTTTCATCGTTTGCTGCAGGAGCAAATCTGTGTGACGCCAGGCGCGCTCTACTCGCTGAGCGATCGTTATAAACACGCCTTGCGTCTCTCCTGCTGCTATCCGTTTGATGAGCGTTATACGTGGGCGTTGCAGCGCACCGGCGCGCTGGCCTGCGAAATGACAGGTCTCGCGCCGGGACAGGATCAGGGTTTGCCGTTGCGGCCCCAGGTGGTGTAAGGCTCGCGCTCGGTCAGACGCTCGTAATAGGTCTGTACCGCCGGGAAGTTAGGATGATCCAGCGGGGTTTCAAACCAGCGGTTCACCGCCAGTCCAACCGGAATATCCGCCAGCGAGAAATTGCGGCCTGCGACGTAGCGCCCGGTTTTCTCCAGATGCTGGTTGAGAATGTTCATGGTGTGCGTCCAGCCTTTTACGGCCGCCGCCAGCAAGCGGGGATCCTGATGCGCTGGCGAGTTGCGCACCAGTGACATAAACGCATAGCGCCATGAGGTATTGAGTTCGGTGGCTTGCCAATCCATCCACTGATCGACCGGCGCGCGCGCGCGAGGATTACCGGGATAGAGCCATTCGCCGCCATTGCTGTTAGCGAGATAGCGCAGAATGGTGTTGGATTCCCACAGCACGAAGTCGTCCTCGATAATCACCGGGACCATGGCGTTGGGATTGAGCGCCATAAACTCTGGCGAGTGCAGCGATTGCGGATCATCGCCCCAGG
Organism: Pantoea trifolii; assembly: GCF_024506435.1. NCBI lineage: Bacteria > Pseudomonadati > Pseudomonadota > Gammaproteobacteria > Enterobacterales > Erwiniaceae > Pantoea > Pantoea trifolii. The sequence continues at coordinate 4,001,245 of NZ_JANIET010000001.1, forward strand.
GTTCTAATTCGTATGCAATATCGAGTTCTGCACACAGCCACAAAACTTTTCGCACGTTAATTGAAGAAGTACGGCCAAGAACTTTTAACATTGTGGACTCCGATTCCAGAATTCTTAATCTATTCATAGCCCTGTTGCTGGCCTTTCGCAATCAGCAGGATGTAAATCCCGATTTCAGACAACCTCAACGAGGAAGGAGTGACAATGAAGGTCGCATTTAAACAGGTGGATGTGTTTACCTCATCGGCGTTTAAAGGGAATCCGCTGGCGGTAATTATGGATGCACAGGGATTGAGTGACGCGCAGCTGACGGCGATTGCGCGCTGGACCAATCTGTCCGAAACCACCTTTGTGCTGCCGCCACAGAATGTGGCGGCAGATTACCGCGTGCGCATTTTTACCGTGGAAGGTGAATTGCCGTTTGCCGGGCATCCGACGCTTGGCACCGCGCATGCGCTGCTGGAAGCGGGCTGGCCGCTGAAAACGCCAGGCAAAATCGTGCAGGAGTGCGGCGTGGGGTTGGTTGAGGTGAAAATCAGCGACGACGGCGCGCTGGCCTTTGCCGCACCCGCCGCTCGCTTAACGCCCTTCAGCGATGCGCTGATGAGCAGCGCGCTGAACAGTGAAGCTTTCGATCTCAGCCAAACGCCGACCATCGTTGATATGGGCATCCGCTGGCTGCTGATTCCGATGAGTAGCGCGCAAGCGGTGCTGGATGTGGTGCCGTCAGCCGCCGATTTACACCGTTTACAACAGCATGCTGAGGTTAACGGCACGGCGATTTTTGGCGCGTTACCAGCAGGTGAAAACGAGCAGTATGAATTGCGCGCATTGCTGGTTGAGAACGGCAGTTTGACCGAAGATCCAGTGACCGGCAGCGCCAACGCCTGTCTGGCACGTTACTTCGAGGCGAACCACCAAACGCGGGATTATCGGGCGCGTCAGGGCAGCGCGATTCAGCGTGAAGGTCGGATTCAAGTGAGTTTTACGGATAAGGCGATCTGGATTGGCGGCCAAACCGTGACGGTGATTGATGGGACGATTGATCTGTAAGGTTGCCATTTATGGCAACCTGGCTGGCGTCGCTGTTTAACGAGGTCGCCATGAATGGCGACCCTACGGATTATAGGCCTTGGCCGCCTGAGGCTTCGATGCGCTGTGCGGTGATCCAGCCGGTTTCATCGCTGAGGATCGCGCTGATGGCATCGCCGATATCATCTGGCAAGCCAACGCGGCCTAACGCGGTCACCGAGGCGATGTGATCGTTGAGATCTTTGGTATCACGCACGCGACCGCCACCGAAGTCGGTTTCAATCGCGCCGGGCGCCAGAATGTTGACGCGGATATGGCGCTCGCCCAACTCTTTTGCCTGATAGCGGGTTAATACTTCCATCGCGCCTTTAATTGAGGCGTAAGTGCCTGAACCCGGCAGCGTCAAACGGGTTAAACCGCTGGAGATATTCAGGATGCGTCCACCATCAACGATCAGCGGCAGCAGTTTTTGCGTCAGGAAGAACGGCCCTTTGAAGTGCACATTCACCAGCGCATCAAACTCATCTTCGGTGGTCTCGGCGAACAGCTTGTAGTGGCCATGACCGGCGTTGTTCACTAAATAATCAAAATTGTCACGCTGCCAGGTTTTCTGCAGCGCTTCTTTCACCTGCGCCACGAAGCCATCGAACGTGCTGCTATCGCCCACATCCAGCTGCAGCGCCACCGCACGCGCGCCCAGCGCTTCAATCTCTTGCACCACCGCCTGCGCTTCTTCCGCGTGACCGCGATAGGTAAACAGGATATCGATGCCTTTGGCGGCCAGTTTCAGCGCCCCATTCTTGCCTAAACCACGATTTCCGCCGGTAATCAATGCAATTTTATGACTCATGTTTCGCTCCAGTTGGAAAATTGAACACGTGTTAAGGATATTCGTGAATAATTGATCTATAAACGCAGAGGAATACGCAGCACTGTTTCACTAACAACAACAATCGGTGAACAACATGGATAAAATTCACGCAATGCAGGTTTTTGTGCGAGTGGCAGAAATGGGCAGTTTTACCCGTGCAGCAGAAAGTTTGGGTTTACCGAAAGGCAGCGTATCGCGTCAGCTGCAGGCGCTGGAAAATCAAATGGGGACGCGGCTGCTGCATCGCACCACAAGGCGCGTGCATCTGACGCAGGACGGCCTGGTCTATTACGATCGCTGCCTCGATTTGCTCTCAATGCTCGACGACATGGACAGCCTGTTCCAGCACGATCCCGGCACCTTAAGCGGCAAGCTGCGCGTGGATATGTCGGTGGCGATGGCAACCGGCTTTGTGCTGCCTCGTTTGCCGGAATTTTTGCAGCACTATCCCGGTCTGGAAATTGAGCTCAGCAGCAGCGATCGCCAGGTCGATGTGATTCGCGAAGGCTTTGACTGCGTGGTGCGCGTTGGCGAGCTGAAAGATTCCGGGCTGATTGCGCGGAAAATCGGCTCGCACGCCTTGATCAACTGCGCCAGCCCCGGCTACCTTTCCCGCTTCGGCATGCCGGTGCGGCTGGAAGATCTGTCGCAACACGCGATGGTGCATTACACCCAGCAGCTTGGGCAACCTTCACTGGGCTTTGAATATTTTGATGGCAAACAGTGTCATTACGTTCAAACCGGCGGCGTGGTGACGGTAAACAGTACCGAAACCTATCGCGCGGCGTGCATGGCCGGGCTCGGCATTATTCAGGTGCCAGCGATTGGCGTGCAGCCGCTGCTGGAGTCAGGACAACTGGTTGAAGTGCTGCATCACTTCCCGGCGAAACCGATGCCGATCTCGCTGCTTTACCCGCATCGCCGTAACGTGGCGCGCCGCGTACGCGTGTTTATGGAGTGGTTAAGCCACGTCTTGCAGGAGTACGTGACATAGCAGGCTATAATTGTATTTTCGCAGTGAACAGGATGACTATCGTCTATGACGGACAAAAAACCTACAGAGACAGCGGCCAAAGCAGAAGCCAAGCCGCTTATTGATATTAAAACCGGCAATAAAACCGTGGATGGCTCGATTCAACATGTGTCGCGCTTCGCTGCCTGGTTTCAGGCGATTCCGGCAGTGGCGCACTTTATGCGCGCGCTGGAACGCTTTAACGATCGCCTTGGCAGCCAGTTTGGCGCGGCGATCACCTACTTCTCTTTTCTCTCTCTGATACCGATTTTGATGGTCTCCTTTGCGGCAGTCGGCTTTGTGCTGGCGTCGAATCAGGACATGCTCACCGAGTTGATCAACAAAATCGTTAACAGCATCAGCGATCCGACGCTGGCCACCACGCTGAAGAATACGGTGAATACCGCGATTCAGCAGCGCGCCACGGTGGGGATAACCGGTTTGCTGCTGGCGCTTTACTCCGGCATTAACTGGATGGGCAATTTGCGTGAAGCAGTGCGCGCGCAGTCGCGCGACGTGTGGGAACGTACGCCAGACGATCAGGAGAAACTCTGGAAGAAGTACGCGCGCGACCTGCTTTCGCTGCTGGGTTTGATGTTTGCGCTGGTGATTACGCTGTCGCTGACCTCAATTGCCGGTGCGGCGCAGGCGGCGATCGTTAATGCGCTGGGGCTGGAAGACATTGAGTGGCTGCGTCCGGCAATGACGGTGATTGCGTTATCTATCTCCATCTTTGCTAACTATCTGCTGTTCCTGTGGATCTTCTGGATTCTGCCGCGCCACAAGCCACGTAAAAAAGCACTGTTCCGTGGCACGCTGCTGGCGGCGATTGGCTTTGAAGTGATCAAGTTTGTGATGACGCTGACGCTGCCGAAGCTGGCGACTTCGCCATCGGGTGCCGCCTTTGGTTCGGTGCTCGGCTTGATGGCATTCTTCTACTTCTTTGCGCGTTTGACGCTGTTCTGCGCCGCGTGGATCGCCACCGCGAAATATAAAGATGATAAAGAGATGCCGCAGCCGCATCAGGCTAAATAAGCCGACGAGGTTGTTACATTTGCCGCACTAGCTAAAAATGTTTCCTGCTGGCTACTTTTTCAGCAAAAACCAGCAGGAAACGCTAAAGGGTCACTTTAATTTGGCCCTTTTGCAGAGATTCCCGCCAAAAAAATGACACTTCCCGTTCCCATCCGCCACTGATTGCAGCAACTCAGAAATTATCCACTTATTCGCCGAAAAAGCCCGGTCTGACGCGGTTTTTCGCCATTGAATGCCGCAAACCAGGTGCGTAAGATTCTCTGTCTACATTTACAATTAAGAAACACTTATGCAAGCTTCCATCACAGAAACACTCGACAAAAAACACGACGACGCACCGGTCAATTCACGTGGCAAAGTGGTTGTGGCATCGCTTGTCGGCACCGCCATTGAGTTCTTCGACTTCTATATCTATGCCACCGCCGCGGTGATTATTTTCCCGCACATCTTCTTCCCGCAGGGCGATCCGACCGTGGCTACGCTACAGTCGCTGGCAACCTTCGCGATCGCCTTCGTGGCGCGTCCTATCGGTTCTGCCGTGTTTGGCCACTTTGGCGACCGCGTGGGCCGTAAAGCAACCCTGGTGGCATCGCTGCTGACCATGGGCGTTTCGACGGTGCTGATTGGTTTGCTGCCAGGTTATGAAACCATCGGCGTGGCAGCGCCGCTGCTGCTGGCGCTGGCGCGTTTTGGTCAGGGCCTTGGCTTGGGTGGCGAATGGGGCGGCGCAGCACTGCTGGCCACCGAAAATGCCCCGGCGAAAAAACGTGCGCTTTATGGCTCATTCCCACAGCTCGGCGCGCCGATTGGCTTCTTCTTCGCTAACGGCACCTTCCTGCTGCTTTCATGGTTGCTGACCGACGAACAGTTCATGAACTGGGGCTGGCGCGTGCCGTTTATTCTCTCTGCGGTATTGGTGTTAATTGGCCTGTATGTGCGCGTTTCGCTGCATGAAAGCCCGGTGTTCGCCAAAGTGCAGAAAGAGAACAAGCAGGTGAAAATGCCGATTGGCACGCTGCTGAGCAAGCATCTGACCGCCACCATTCTCGGCACTTTTATCATGCTCGCCACTTACACGCTGTTCTACATTATGACCGTGTATTCGATGAGTTACGGCACCGCGCCCGCGCCGGCTGGTCTTGGCTATTCGCGTAACAGCTTTCTGTGGATGCTGATGGTGGCGGTGATTGGTTTTGGTGTGATGGTGCCGATTGCCGGTCTCCTGGCCGATCGCTTTGGTCGTCGTAAAACCATGATCACCATTACGTTGATGATTATCGCCTTTGCATTGATGTTCCCAATGCTGCTGGGTTCTGGCTCTCAGGTGCTGGTGATGGGCTTCCTGATCCTTGGTCTGAGCATTATGGGCCTGACGTTTGGTCCGATGGGCGCGCTGCTGCCAGAACTGTTCCCGACGGAAGTGCGTTATACCGGTGCATCCTTCTCCTACAACCTGTCGTCGATTCTTGGGGCCTCGGTAGCGCCTTATATCGCCACGTGGTTGAATGCCCATTACGGTTTGCAGGCGGTGGGTTTCTATCTGGCTTCGATGGCGGTGTTGACGTTGATCGCGCTGATTGCCTGTAAAGAGACGCGTAATCAGACGCTGTATGAAGCGGTGTGATTGATTTCCACCATTCGTGCTCGCTGTCCCCCATCCCGGCCTTCCCCCGCTAGCGGGGGAAGGAGACGCTTCCACATGCAGCTTCATCACTGGCATGTGGCAGCATCTTCCTCCCCCATTTATGGGGGAGGACCGAGGAGGGGGACACCGAGCACATACATAGCGGGACAGCGAGCACCAATAATAAAAAACCCCGGCAAGCCGGGGTTTTTTATTGTGCTGAAAACTGTGTCGTGCGTGGCTTAGCCAGCGACAGCGATACGTTTCATATCGGTCATGTAGCCACGCAGTTTGCGGCCTACAGATTCGATTGGATGCTGACGAACGGCTTCGTTGACGTCACGCAGCTGCGCGTTATCAACCTGCGTACCTTCGATCGCTTTGCCCAGATCCCCCGGCTGCAGCGTGGTCATGAACTCTTTCAGCAGTGGAACTGCCGCGAAGGAGAACAGGTAGTTACCGTATTCTGCGGTATCGGAAATAACCACGTTCATCTCATACAGACGCTTACGTGCGATGGTGTTAGCAATCAGCGGCAGCTCGTGCAGTGATTCGTAGTAAGCCGACTCTTCAATGATGCCCGCGTCAACCATGGTTTCGAACGCCAGCTCAACGCCTGCTTTCACCATTGCAACCATCACGACGCCTTTGTCGTAGTATTCCTGCTCTTCGATTTTGCCATCAAACTGTGGTGCATTTTCGAATGCGGTTGCGCCGGTCTCTTCACGCCATGTCAGCAGATTTTTGTCGTCGTTAGCCCAGTCAGCCATCATGCCTGAAGAGAATTCGCCAGAGATGATGTCATCCATGTGCTTCTGGAACAGCGGTGCCATGATGGTTTTCAGCTGCTCAGACAGCGCATAAGCACGGATTTTCGCCGGGTTAGACAGGCGATCCATCATCAGCGTAATGCCGCCGAACTTCAGGGATTCGGTGATGGTTTCCCAGCCGAACTGAATCAGTTTTTCGGTGTAAGCCGCGTCGTGACCTTCAGCCACCAGCTTGTCGAAGCACAGCAGAGAACCGGCCTGCAGCATACCGCACAGGATGGTCTGCTCGCCCATCAGGTCAGATTTCACTTCCGCAACGAAGGAAGATTCCAGCACGCCCGCACGGTCGCCGCCGGTCGCTGCTGCCCAGGCTTTAGCAATCGCCATGCCTTCACCTTTGGGATCGTTTTCCGGGTGAACGGCGATCAGCGTAGGAACACCGAAACCACGCTTGTACTCTTCACGTACTTCAGTACCCGGGCACTTCGGTGCCACCATCACGACGGTGATGTCTTTACGGATGGTTTCGCCCACTTCAACGATATTGAAACCGTGTGAGTAACCCAGCGCAGCGCCATCTTTCATCAGCGGCTGAACAGCCTGAACCACAGCAGAGTGCTGCTTGTCTGGCGTCAGGTTAACCACCAGATCGGCCTGTGGGATCAGCTCTTCGTAAGTCCCCACTTTGAAGCCGTTATCGGTAGCTTTGCGGAAAGAGGCACGCTTCTCAGCAATCGCTTCAGCACGCAGGGCATACGCCACGTCCAGACCAGAATCACGCATGTTCAGGCCCTGGTTCAGACCCTGAGCACCACAACCAACGATGACCACTTTCTTGCCTTTCAGGAAGCTAGCGCCATCTGCGAATTCGTCGCGTGACATGAAACGACATTTGCCTAACTGCGCTAACTGGTTGCGCAGATTCAATGTGTTGAAGTAATTAGCCATGGGTACTCCGGTTAGATGTTGTGTTTGTTTTTGTTCAGTAACGACGTTGTCTCTCACGCCGCGAATGACCCCATCATATGACAGGAAATCCGTTGCTTAAATTGATATATTAGCAAGGTCACATTGCAAAATTTGCAACATAACCTTGAGGCGATACGCGCATGGATTTACGAGACCTGAAACTCTTCCTTCATCTGGCTGAAAGCTGCCACTTTGGCCGCACCGCGCGTGCCATGCACGTCAGTCCTTCAACCCTATCGCGGCAGATTCAGCGCCTGGAAGAGGATGTCGGTCACACGCTGTTCCTGCGTGATAACCGCACCGTGACGCTGACCGAAGCCGGTGAGCGTTTGCGCCAGTTTGCGCAGCAGACGTTGCTGCACTATCAGCAACTGCGGCATGTGATGGATCTTAACGGCCCTTCACTGAGCGGCGAGCTGCGCCTGTTCTGCTCGGTGACCGCCGCTTACAGCCATTTGCCGCCGATTCTCGATCGCTTTCGCGCTGAACATCCGCAGGTAGAGATCAAACTTACTACCGGTGATGCCGCCGATGCGATTGAGATGGTGCAGTCCGGCGACGCCGATCTCGCCATTGCCGGTCGCCCAGAATCGCTGCCGGCCAGCATAGATTTTACGCCACTGGGCCTGATTCCGCTGGTGCTGATCGCCCCGGCGCTGCCTTGCCCGGTGCGCAATCAGGCGACGCAGGAGCAACCCGATTGGGCGCAAATTCCGTTTATCCTGCCGGAACAAGGACCTGCACGCCGCGGCATCGATTTATGGTTCCGCCGCCAGCGCATTCCCAATCCGCAGATTTATGCCACGGTTTCCGGTCATGAGGCGATTGTGTCAATGGTGGCGCTGGGATGTGGTATTGCGCTGCTGCCGGATGTGGTGCTGGAGAACAGCCCGGAACCGGTGCGCAATCGCGTGTTAACGCTGGAGAATGTGGAGTCTGTCGCACCGCTGGAACTCGGCGTTTGCGTACAAAAAAAGCGGCTCGGAGAGCCGCTTATCAATGCGTTCTGGCACCAGCTGTAATCACTGCCCGGCGAGGAAGAAACGGAACGCCGGATTGCTTGCTTCGTCATGCCATTCATAACCCAACGCGGTGAGATGGGTTTCGAAATCCGGTTCCTGATCGTTGGCTTCAAATGCCGCCAGCACGCGGCCATAATCGGTGCCGTGGCTGCGATAATGGAACAGCGAGATATTCCAGTGCGCACCCAACGTCTGCAGGAACTTCAGCAGCGCGCCCGGTGCTTCCGGGAATTCAAAGCTAAACAGACGTTCGCGCAGCGGCTTCGATGGACGTCCGCCCACCATGTAGCGCACGTGCAGCTTGGCCATTTCATCATCCGACAGATCCACCACGTTATAACCGGCTTCGCTCAACTGGCTGATGATCTCACTGCGCTCCTCCAGCCCGCGCGTCAAGCGCACGCCGACGAAAATGCAGGCGTTATCCGCATCCGCGTAGCGATAGTTGAACTCGGTAATAGAGCGTCCGCCGATGGTCTGACAGAATTTGAGGAAACTGCCCTGTTGCTCTGGAATGGTGACCGCCAGCAGCGCTTCACGCTGTTCGCCCAGTTCACAACGCTCGGAGACATAGCGCAAGCCGTGGAAGTTCACGTTGGCACCCGACAACACGTGCGCCAGGCGCTCGCCTTTAATGTCGTGCATCTGGATGTACTTCTTCATGCCCGCCAGCGCCAGCGCGCCAGAAGGTTCCGCCACGGCGCGCACATCTTCGAACAGATCTTTCACTGCTGCGCAAATCGCATCGCTATCCACCGTAATGATGTCATCAAGATACTGCTGACACAGGCGGAAGGTTTCGCTGCCGATGCGTTTGACCGCCACGCCTTCAGCAAACAAGCCCACGCGCGGCAAATCTACCGGCTCTCCGGCATCCAGCGCCGCCTTGAGACAGGCCGAATCTTCCGACTCCACGGCGATCACTTTGATCTGCGGCATCAGCTGCTTGATCAGCACCGCCACGCCCGCCGCCAGACCGCCACCGCCGACCGGCACGAAGACGCGATCGAGATGCGCATCCTGCTGCAGCAACTCCATCGCCAGCGTGCCCTGCCCGGCGATCACCGCCGGATGGTCAAACGGAGGTACGAAGGTGTAACCCTGCTGCTCCGCCAGCTCAATCGCTTTGGCTTTCGCCTCGTCGAAGTTGGCACCAAACAGATAAGCCTCACCGCCAAATGCGCGTACTGCATCAACCTTGATGTCTGCCGTGGCCAGCGGCATCACAATCAGTGATTTAATGCCAAGCGTGCTGGCCGAGAGTGCCACGCCCTGCGCATGGTTGCCGGCCGAAGCCGTCACCACGCCGCGCGCTTTTTGCTCTTCGTTCAGCCCGGCAATCATCGCGTAAGCCCCGCGCAGCTTGAAGCTGTGCACCGGCTGACGATCTTCACGCTTCACCAAAATGGTGTTGCCAAGACGCGATGAAATTTTTTCCATTTTTTGCAGCGGCGTCACCTGAGCAATTTCATACACCGGTGAACGCAGCACTGCGCGCAAATACTCCGCGCCGTTTGGCGTCGCGGAGAGCGGTTGAGACTCAGCCATGGGTTAGCCTCCCAGCTTAGACTTATCGCGCACCGCGCCTTTGTCAGCGCTGGTCGCCAGTGATGCATAGGCGCGCAGGGCAAAGGAGACTTCACGCACACGGCCGTGCGGGGTATAGGCCGCATCGCCACGCGCTAGCTCTTCTTCACGACGGGCGTGCAGTTCGTTATCCGGTACCGCCAGCTTGATGCCACGGTTCGGGATATCGATTTCAATCATGTCGCCATCTTTCACCAGCGCGATGGTGCCGCCGCTCGCCGCTTCCGGAGAGGCGTGACCAATCGACAAGCCCGACGTACCGCCAGAGAAGCGACCATCGGTGATCAGTGCGCAGCTTTTGCCGAGGCCCATGGATTTCAGATAGGTGGTCGGATAGAGCATTTCCTGCATGCCCGGCCCGCCTTTTGGTCCTTCGTAGCGGATTACTACGACATCGCCAGCCACCACTTTGCCGCCAAGAATTGCTTCAACCGCATCATCCTGGCTTTCGTAGACTTTGGCCGGGCCTTTGAAGGTGAGGATCTCTTTGTCTACACCCGCAGTTTTAACGATGCAGCCATCTTCCGCGATGTTGCCGTAAAGCACGGCTAAGCCGCCATCCTGCGAGTAAGCGTGTTCGCGAGTACGAATACAACCATCGGTACGATCGTCATCCAGCGTGTCCCAACGGCAATTCTGCGAGAACGCCTTGGTGGTACGAATACCAGCAGGACCAGCGCGGAACATATCCTTCACCGCCTGATCTTTGGTCAGCATGATGTCGTACTGATCCAGGGTTTCACGCATGCTCTGCTGCAAGATATTGCGCGCGCTGGTGTCGATCAAACCGGCGCGATCTAACTCACCGAGAATGGCGATAACGCCACCCGCACGGTGCACATCTTCCATGTGATATTTCGGCGTACTTGGCGCCACTTTACACAGCTGCGGCACTTTACGAGACAAGCGATCGATATCGGAGATGTTGAAGTCGATTTCGCCTTCCAGCGCCGCTGCCAGCAGGTGCAGAACGGTGTTGGTGGAACCGCCCATGGCGATATCCAGCGTCATCGCATTCTCGAACGCCGCTTTGGTGGCGATGTTACGCGGCAGCATGTTGACGTCATCCTGCTCGTAGTAGCGTTTGGTCAGGCTAACGATGCGCTTACCGGCATTGATGAACAGCTCTTTACGATCGGCGTGTGTGGCCAGCAGTGAACCGTTACCCGGCTGCGACAAGCCCAGCGCTTCGGTCAGACAGTTCATCGAGTTGGCGGTGAACATACCGGAACAGGAACCGCAGGTTGGACAAGCAGAACGTTCGATCTGATCGCTGTCGGCATCGCTGACGTTCGGGTTGGCGCCCTGAATCATCGCATCAACCAGATCCAGCTTGATGATTTGATCAGACAGTTTGGTTTTCCCGGCTTCCATCGGTCCGCCAGACACAAAGATCACCGGAATGTTGAGGCGCAGTGACGCCATCAGCATGCCTGGGGTGATTTTGTCGCAGTTGGAGATACAGACCATGGCATCGGCGCAGTGCGCGTTGACCATGTACTCCACTGAATCGGCAATCAGCTCGCGTGAAGGCAGTGAATACAGCATGCCGCCATGACCCATGGCGATACCGTCATCCACCGCAATGGTGTTGAACTCTTTGGCCACGCCGCCAGCTGCTTCGATTTCCTCAGCAACCAGTTTGCCAAGATCGCGCAGGTGCACGTGGCCCGGTACGAATTGGGTGAATGAGTTGACCACGGCGATAATCGGCTTACCGAAATCGTCGTCGGTCATTCCTGTCGCGCGCCACAAGGCACGGGCACCGGCCATGTTACGTCCATGGGTGGTGGTGGCGGAACGGTACTTAGGCATGCTCTATTTACTCCAGTAATAATAAGGTTGCGGGCGCCATCTGACGCCCGCAAAAAATCTCGTTATGCGTTAACCGGATCCAACCAGCCCCACTTGTCTTCCGTCTCGCCAGTGAACAGGCCAAAGAATGCCTTCTGGATACGACCGGTGACCGGACCACGTTTACCTTCGCCGACCTGAATGCCGTCGACGCTGCGCACCGGAGTGATCTCCGCTGCAGTACCTGACATGAAGACTTCGTCGGCCAGATACAGGGATTCGCGCGACAGAACCTGCTCACGCACTTCAATACCCATGTCTTGCGCCAGCTTGATGATGGCGTCACGGGTGATGCCCGGCAGCGCTGAAGAGGTGAACGGCGGCGTGAACAGAATGCCATCTTTCACTTCGAACAAGTTTTCGCCAGCACCTTCTGAAATATAGCCGTTGGTGTCGAGCGCGATACCTTCCTGATAGCCGTGGCGGCGCGCTTCGCTGCCTACCAGCAGAGAGGAGAGATAGTTACCACCCGCTTTCGCGGCGGTTGGCAAGGTGTTTGGTGCAACGCGGTTCCAAGAAGAAACCATGGCGTCGATACCGTTTTCCAGCGCTTCAGCGCCCAGGTAAGCACCCCAAGGGAAGGCAGCGATGATTACATCGGTGGTGTAGCCATCTGGCGGGTTCACACCCAGACCCACGTCACCCACGAAGGCCAGCGGACGGATATAAGCGCTTTTCAATTTGTTCACGCGGATTACTTCGCGGCACGCTTCCATCAACTCATCAACGCTGGCTTTAATCGGGAAACGGTAAATTTTGGCGGATTCATGCAGACGCTTCATATGCTCACGGTGGCGGAACACCACTGGACCTTTGTGTGAGTCGTAGCAACGCACGCCTTCAAACACAGAAGTACCGTAGTGCAGGGCGTGAGACATAACGCTGACCTTGGCGTCTTCCCACTTAACCATCTCACCATTGAACCAAATAAAGTCTGCTTTCTTCGTACTCATTGCTTTTTCCTTTGGCGACTATGCGCGGATTTGTTGTGTTGTCTGTTGTTGGATCTCGACGCAAGCGACATCCATAAGTTTGCTTAACTGCGAAGACAGTAAATCGACTGAGCGTTGGCTGGCAACGGTCATTTCGATATTAATGTTTTCCGCATTGACCGCGGTGGCCATATTCATTGCACACACCTGGAAACCACGGTGACGCACGACACGCAAAATGCGCTCCAATATTTCAGGACGAAAGCGGGCTTCGATAGACAATTGATGCTGATTCATGCGGTTTTCTCCATCATGTTTGCGTTGCTGGCACCCGGCGGTACCAATGGCCAGACGTTTTCATGCTCATCTATCGAAACATGCAGGAAGTAAGGACCTTCACTGTTCAGCAGAGCATCGAGGGCGGCGTCGACCTGATCTTTACGGCTAATGCGCTGGCCTGGGATATCAAACGCGCTGGCCAGCGTGAGGAAATCGGGGTTGTCGGTCAGAATGGTTTCGCTGTAGCGACCATCAAAGAACAGTTGCTGCCACTGGCGCACCATGCCGAGACGCTGGTTATCCAGCAGCAGAATTTTCACCGGTAGCTTGCCGCGCTTGATGGTGCCCAGCTCCTGAATGTTCATCATGATAGAACCATCGCCAGACACGCAGATCACTGTGTCCTCCGGACGTGCTACCTGCGCCCCAATCGCCGCCGGCAGGCCAAAGCCCATAGTGCCGAGACCGCTCGAGGTGATGAAGTTTTCTGGCGCGGTGAAACGCATGTGCTGAGCGGCCCACATCTGGTGTTGACCTACATCGGTGGTGACCACGGCGCTGTCCGCTTTGCGGTCAGACAACTGCTTCAGCAACAACGGCGCATAAATGGCTTCGCCTGGATGATCGTAGCGCCAGTCAAACTCGCTTTTCATCGCGCTGACTTCCTTGCGCCAGCCATCAATGTGCATTGGCATGCTCAGTGCCGGCAGCACCTGATTCATATCGCCTTGTAGTGAAACGTGAGCACGGCGCAGTTTGTTCAGCTCGGCAGGATCGATATCGATATGGATGACGCTGGCGTGCGGTGCGAAGGTGTCCAGCTTGCCAGTAACGCGATCGTCAAAACGCGCGCCAACCGCAATCAGCAAATCACAGGATTGTACCGCGAGGTTAGCCGCTTTGGTGCCGTGCATGCCCAGCATTCCGAGATAAAGATCGCTACTGGCATCCGCGCTGCCGAGGCCTTTCAGCGTAGAAACCATCGGGATACCGGTTTCCTGCGCCATGGCACGTAAGGCTGGAACCGCCTGCGCCATACCCACGCCGCCACCGATATACAGCATCGGCTTATGCGATTGCGCCATCAATGCGCGCGCCTCTGCAATGTGCTGAGCGGAGTGGCTGATTTCTTCCTCAACTGGCAGCAGATGAGGTGTCAGTTCACCATTGGCGATCTGAATGTCTTTCGGGATATCGACCAGTACCGGGCCGGGCCGACCCGATTGCGCGATGGCAAAAGCTTCTGCCATCACCGAGGGTAAATCATCAAGCGATTCAACGAGGAAACTGTGTTTGGTGCAGGCTAACGATAAACCAAGAACGTCTATTTCCTGGAAGGCGTCGGTGCCGATGAAGGCCGATGATACCTGGCCAGTGATCGCCACAACCGGGATTGAATCCATCATCGCATCCGCCAAACCGGTGATCAGGTTGGTGGCGCCGGGCCCCGAAGTGGCGATACATACGCCCGTCTTGCCGGTTGCGCGGGCATAACCGATAGCAGCCATCACCGCACCTTGCTCATGACGACACAGTAGGTGTTCCACGCCGCCATCGTAGAGCGCATCGTACACTGGCATGATTGCGCCGCCAGGGTAGCCAAACACTGTATCGACACCCTGCGCGCGTAAAGCCTGAACTACCCACTGTGCACCTGTCATGGTTATTCTCCTGTATTTCTAGGGGAACAACAGAATTTTATGCTACTGCTCATAATCTGTTCCTCGCTAATTTGCTGATATTTAGCCTGGTTAAAAAAAAACCCCCGGACCTTTCGGTGCGGGGGTTTTTGGAATTCCAGACTTGATTTTTAAGCCTTTCTTTCTCCAAGCGATGCCCCGCACGGTGGGATAATAATCACCACCACGCTAATCACGACTAGGCTAATCACTTGTAGAAGGGCTTTCATGTGTTGTTTGTTTTTTCGATTGTTCGAAGTAATACCTACAGAGTTACCATAGTTAGCACGTCGTTGACAATAATTTTCATTGGAAAATTTTATGATGCCGCTGGCGGCCCGCCGTTATCACATTGTAAATAAAAGGTTATTTACATTTGTGATAAAAATTCATAACGCCCGCGTCGTAATCTTCATTTGGAGTTTACGAGCAGGCTCTGATTTTCAGTGAAAGACCGGCAATTATCAGGGAATGTAAGGAATCTGGCTCTGAAGTTGAGTAGTAAGCCATTGTTCATCTGTCTGGCTGCTTTGATGATAAGGACAACAAGGAGCGGTTATGTCTTTATCGAAGGTATTAACACGAGCTGCGCTGGGTGTTCAGGCTCCGCTGGTGACGGTTGAAGTACACATCAGCAACGGCTTGCCGGCCCTGACGCTGGTTGGACTGCCTGAAACCACGGTAAAAGAAGCGCGGGAACGGGTGCGAAGCGCGATTATTAATAGCGGGTTCACCTTCCCGGCGAAACGCGTCACCATCAATCTGGCGCCTGCCGATCTGCCAAAAGAGGGCGGACGCTATGACCTCCCCATCGCTATCGCCATTCTGGCGGCCTCTGAGCAGCTGCCAGACGCAAAACTCGGGCAATATGAATTCCTGGGGGAGTTAGCACTTAACGGCGCGCTCTGTGGCGTTCAGGCCGCTATTCCGGCGGCGATGGCGGCACTGCAAGCGGGCAGACAAATGGTGTTAGCTGAACAGAATCAACAGGATGTAGGGTTGATTCAACATGGCGAGACGCTGGTAGGCAAACATCTGGTAGAAATCTGTGCGTTTCTCCATAACAAAACCACTCTCACTGTCGCGCATTATCAGCCCGAAACGCTTGAACAGGAAAAGCAGGACCTCAGCGATATCATTGGCCAGGATCAGGGCCGACGTGCACTGGAGATCACTGCAGCCGGCGGGCATAACCTATTACTGATTGGGCCGCCTGGCACCGGCAAGACCATGTTAGCGACGCGTCTGCCCGGTATCATGCCACCGTTAGACGACCAGGAAGCGCTGGAGTGCGCCGCTATAGCCAGCCTGGTAAGCAGTGGCAATCTCCATCATCAGTGGCGCAAACGGCCGTTCAGAGCGCCTCATCACAGTTCATCACTCTATGCGCTGGTTGGGGGCGGCTCCTTGCCGCGGCCGGGAGAAATCTCATTGGCACACAATGGCGTGTTATTCCTCGATGAGCTGCCTGAGTTCGAGCGCAGAACGCTTGATGCTTTGCGCGAACCGATTGAATCCGGGGAAATCGCCATTTCACGCACTCGCGCTAAAGTGACGTATCCCGCGCGCTTTCAATTGATCGGCGCGATGAATCCCAGCCCGACCGGGCATTATCAGGGCAACCATAATCGCTCATCACCTCAGCAGGTGTTGCGCTATCTCAATCGGTTATCAGGACCTTTTCTCGATCGCTTTGATTTATCGTTAGAGGTCCCACTTCTTCCCAGTGGATCGCTAAGTAAGAAACAACAAGTCAGCGAAAGCAGCGCTGAAGTTTTGATTCGCGTCCTCGCCGCACGAAAGATTCAAACAGCACGCAGCGGAAAAGTGAATGCTCATCTCTCTAACCCAGAGATTTTACGCTGGTGTCCATTGAAGCAGCAGGATGCTGAATGGCTGGAAGAAGTGTTGAATTCGTTGGGGCTTTCAGTACGCGCCTGGCAGCGGATTTTAAAGGTGGCCAGGACAATAGCTGATTTAGCAGGTGAAGAGCAGATTACTCGTAGTCATTTGCAGGAAGCGGTGGGATATCGCAGCATCGACCGCTTAATGATCTATCTGCACAAGACTCTGGAATAAAAAACGGGGCTTATATAAGCCCCGCTATTCTTAATCATCGCTATCGCTAAAATCTTCCACCGTATCCATCTGCGGCTTGCCGCCAGATAGCGTGTGGAAACGCTTAGGTCGCTTGATACGTGCGGTATATTTTGACCATACACGTTCAGCTTCCGTTTGCGGCTCACGAAGACCACGACATACTTCTAAAAATGAACGCTCTTCTTCTGTAATGGGTTCACGCTTAGCGAGATCCAGTTCATTAAAGGCGTAACCGTGGCGCTCCAGAAGCTGAGCTTCTTTAATGGTGAAATCACCATGACGCGAAAAACCACGTGGGTAATGTTTGTTATCAAAGAAACGATTTGTTGTTGCGAAGCTATCCGCCATTTTACACGCTCCTGACTCTCATATGGCCGTGCTATTTATGGCGCGGAGTATTAGATAGGCTTGACAGAGTGTAAAACAAAACATTTAAATCAGTACGACAAACAATTTTTGGGAGAATGCAGTGGATACGGAATTACTGAAAACTTTCCTCGAAGTGAGCAGAACACGCCATTTCGGGCGTGCTGCTGAAGCGCTTTACCTCACGCAATCTGCCGTTAGTTTTCGCATTCGTCAGCTGGAAAACCAGCTGGGCGTAAATCTTTTTACTCGTCACCGTAATAACATCCGGCTGACTTCAGCGGGCGAGCGTTTATTACCCTATGCCGAAAGCTTGATGAGTACCTGGCTGATGGCCAAAAAGGAAGTTTCACATACACAGCAGCATCATGAGCTTTCGATAGGAGGTAGCGCATCCCTTTGGGAAGCGTATTTAACTCCTTGGTTGCAAACACTTTATGAGAATCGCGAAAGCCTCCATCTTGAGGCACGCATCGCCCAACGACATTTGCTGGTCAAGCAGTTGCATGAACGTCAGTTGGACCTATTGATCACGACCGAAGCACCAAAAATGGATGAGTTAACCAGCCAGCAAATAGGTCATATTTCTCTCGCATTATTCCGGGCGCGCAAAACTGAGAAGCGTGAAAAATATGACTATATCAAGCTGGAATGGGGCGCAGATTTTCATCAGCATGAAAGTTATCTGTCCAGTGATGATGTCCCTGTATTAACTACGACATCGGCACATTTAACGCGCGAATTACTGCATACCACCGGTGCATGTGCATTTTTACCTGATTTTTGGCACGGCATTTATAGTGATTTGATGGTTATTCCAGATACACCCGTCGCCGTGCGACCGTTATATGCGGTGTGGCTGCAGAATAGCGATCAGCAAAGTCACATTCGTCAGCTGCTTAAATATCCGGTTTTGACACAATAAGATAATAAATGAGGGAGTTTGAGTGGATCACAGTGAAACTCAAACTCATTTCACTGCCAAATTTTGGACAAAAAAAATCCTTTGCCGAAGCAAAGGATTATTTTCTGGCAGGGGCGGAGGGACTCGAACCCCCAACACCCGGTTTTGGAGACCGGTGCTCTACCAATTGAACTACGCCCCTAATTAGGGTGGCGGAACGGACGGGGCTCGAACCCGCGACCCCCTGCGTGACAGGCAGGTATTCTAACCAACTGAACTACCGCTCCACCGATTCTGTACTGATATCAGACAATCGTTCTGATTTCAGGTGTTTCGCCCTTTCCGCGTCACCGGGAAGGTCACGACCCGATAACGGGTCTTAATTTGATGCCTGGCAGTTCCCTACTCTCGCATGGGGAGACCCCACACTACCATCGGCGCTACGGCGTTTCACTTCTGAGTTCGGCATGGGGTCAGGTGGGACCACCGCGCTAAAGCCGCCAGGCAAATTCTTTGCGCAAAAACGAATGACATCCGCTTCCGCTGAATCTTTAATCCGTAAAACAAGCTGAAAATATCGGTCTCTCAGACCAAAACGCCTCTGGCGTTGTAAGGTTAAGCCTCACGGGTCATTAGTACCGGTTAGCTCAACGCATCGCTGCGCTTACACATCCGGCCTATCAACGTCGTAGTCTTCAACGTCCCTTCAGGACTCTCAAGGAGTCAGGGAGAACTCATCTCGGGGCAAGTTTCGTGCTTAGATGCTTTCAGCACTTATCTTTTCCGCACTTAGCTACCGGGCAGTGCCATTGGCATGACAACCCGAACACCAGTGGTGCGTTCACTCCGGTCCTCTCGTACTAGGAGCAACCCCCCTCAATTCTCCAGCGCCCACGGCAGATAGGGACCGAACTGTCTCACGACGTTCTAAACCCAGCTCGCGTACCACTTTAAACGGCGAACAGCCGTACCCTTGGGACCTACTTCAGCCCCAGGATGTGATGAGCCGACATCGAGGTGCCAAACACCGCCGTCGATATGAACTCTTGGGCGGTATCAGCCTGTTATCCCCGGAGTACCTTTTATCCGTTGAGCGATGGCCCTTCCATTCAGAACCACCGGATCACTATGACCTGCTTTCGCACCTGCTCGAGCCGTCACTCTCGCAGTCAAGCTGGCTTATGCCATTGCACTAACCTCCTGATGTCCGACCAGGATTAGCCAACCTTCGTGCTCCTCCGTTACTCTTTGGGAGGAGACCGCCCCAGTCAAACTACCCACCAGACACTGTCCGCAGCCCGGATCACGGGCCTACGTTAGAACATCAAACATTAAAGGGTGGTATTTCAAGGTTGGCTCCACGCAGACTGGCGTCCACGCTTCAAAGCCTCCCACCTATCCTACACATCAAGGCTCAATGTTCAGTGTCAAGCTATAGTAAAGGTTCACGGGGTCTTTCCGTCTTGCCGCGGGTACACTGCATCTTCACAGCGATTTCAATTTCACTGAGTCTCGGGTGGAGACAGCCTGGCCATCATTACGCCATTCGTGCAGGTCGGAACTTACCCGACAAGGAATTTCGCTACCTTAGGACCGTTATAGTTACGGCCGCCGTTTACCGGGGCTTCGATCAAGAGCTTCTCCTTGCGGATAACCCCATCAATTAACCTTCCGGCACCGGGCAGGCGTCACACCGTATACGTCCACTTTCGTGTTTGCACAGTGCTGTGTTTTTAATAAACAGTTGCAGCCAGCTGGTATCTTCGACTGGCTTCGGCTCCGGGAGCAAGTCCCTTCACCTACGCGCCAGCGTGCCTTCTCCCGAAGTTACGGCACCATTTTGCCTAGTTCCTTCACCCGAGTTCTCTCAAGCGCCTTGGTATTCTCTACCTGACCACCTGTGTCGGTTTGGGGTACGATTTCGTGTTACCTGGAGCTTAGAGGCTTTTCCTGGAAGCAGGGCATCAGTTACTTCACCACCGTAGTGGCTCGTCGTCACGCCTCAGCCTTAAGATATCCCGGATTTACCAAAGATATCAGCCTACACGCTTAAACCGGGACAACCGTCGCCCGGATAACCTAGCCTTCTCCGTCCCCCCTTCGCAGTAACACCAAGTGCAGGAATATTAACCTGCTTCCCATCGACTACGCTTTTCAGCCTCGCCTTAGGGGTCGACTCACCCTGCTCCGATTAACGTTGAACAGGAACCCTTGGTCTTCCGGCGAGCGGGCTTTTCACCCGCTTTATCGTTACTTATGTCAGCATTCGCACTTCTGATACCTCCAGCATGCCTCACAGCACACCTTCAACGGCTTACAGAACGCTCCCCTACCCAACAACGCATAAGCGTCGCTGCCGCAGCTTCGGTGCATGGTTTAGCCCCGTTACATCTTCCGCGCAGGCCGACTCGACCAGTGAGCTATTACGCTTTCTTTAAATGATGGCTGCTTCTAAGCCAACATCCTGGCTGTCTGTGCCTTCCCACATCGTTTCCCACTTAACCATGACTTTGGGACCTTAGCTGGCGGTCTGGGTTGTTTCCCTCTTCACGACGGACGTTAGCACCCGCCGTGTGTCTCCCGTGATAACATTCTTCGGTATTCGCAGTTTGCATCGGGTTGGTAAGCCGGGATGGCCCCCTAGCCGAAACAGTGCTCTACCCCCGAAGATGAGTTCACGAGGCGCTACCTAAATAGCTTTCGGGGAGAACCAGCTATCTCCCGGTTTGATTGGCCTTTCACCCCCAGCCACAAGTCATCCGCTAATTTTTCAACATTAGTCGGTTCGGTCCTCCAGTTAGTGTTACCCAACCTTCAACCTGCCCATGGCTAGATCACCGGGTTTCGGGTCTATACCCTGCAACTTAACGCCCAGTTAAGACTCGGTTTCCCTGCGGCTCCCCTATACGGTTAACCTTGCTACAGAATATAAGTCGCTGACCCATTATACAAAAGGTACGCAGTCACCCCATAAATGAGGCTCCCACTGCTTGTACGTACACGGTTTCAGGTTCTGTTTCACTCCCCTCGCCGGGGTTCTTTTCGCCTTTCCCTCACGGTACTGGTTCACTATCGGTCAGTCAGGAGTATTTAGCCTTGGAGGATGGTCCCCCCATATTCAGACAGGATACCACGTGTCCCGCCCTACTCTTCGAACTCACAGTATGTGCACTTTCGTGTACGGGGCTGTCACCCGGTATCGCGCGACTTTCCAGACGCTTCCACTAATGCACAAACTGATTCAGGTTCTGGGCTGTTCCCCGTTCGCTCGCCGCTACTGGGGGAATCTCGGTTGATTTCTTTTCCTCTGGGTACTTAGATGTTTCAGTTCCCCAGGTTCGCCTCGCAACACTATGTATTCATGTTGCGATGATGCACTGAGTGCACCGGGTTTCCCCATTCGGACATCGTCGGCTGTAGCGGTTCATATCACCTTACCGACGCTTTACGCAGATTAGCACGTCCTTCATCGCCTCTGACTGCCAGGGCATCCACCGTGTACGCTTAGTCGCTTAACCTCACAACCCACAGGCGTTTTGCAACGCTGCGGACTGTAAGCATTTGAGAGACTCGAACATGTTGTTATTCATTTCTTATTACGGAGAAATGAACCAACACGTCGTTTCAATTTTCAGCTTGTTCCGGATTGTTAAAGAGCAATAACTTCGCAATGTACCCGAGGATACATTCTGAAGTTAGTTATCAACGTGGGGTCGTTGATGGTGGAGCTAAGCGGGATCGAACCGCTGACCTCCTGCGTGCAAGGCAGGCGCTCTCCCAGCTGAGCTATAGCCCCATAGAGTTTTGCAAAACGCGTGCTTACCAGGAGAATTCTTTCAGGTTCAAGGCGTGTCGATACGAAGCATACTCAAGTATGCGAGCTATCGGCACAACGCGGAAACTGGAAGAATTTGGTAGGCCTGAGTGGACTTGAACCACCGACCTCACCCTTATCAGGGGTGCGCTCTAACCACCTGAGCTACAAGCCTGCAGGCGTTTTACGCTCTTCTTTAATTTCATCAGACAATCTGTGTGAGCACTGCGCGGGAAGGTATCTTCAGGTAAGGAGGTGATCCAACCGCAGGTTCCCCTACGGTTACCTTGTTACGACTTCACCCCAGTCATGAATCACAAAGTGGTAAGCGCCCTCCCGAAGGTTAAGCTACCTACTTCTTTTGCAACCCACTCCCATGGTGTGACGGGCGGTGTGTACAAGGCCCGGGAACGTATTCACCGTAGCATTCTGATCTACGATTACTAGCGATTCCGACTTCACGGAGTCGAGTTGCAGACTCCGATCCGGACTACGACGCACTTTATGAGGTCCGCTTGCTCTCGCGAGGTCGCTTCTCTTTGTATGCGCCATTGTAGCACGTGTGTAGCCCTACTCGTAAGGGCCATGATGACTTGACGTCATCCCCACCTTCCTCCAGTTTATCACTGGCAGTCTCCTTTGAGTTCCCGGCATAACCCGCTGGCAACAAAGGATAAGGGTTGCGCTCGTTGCGGGACTTAACCCAACATTTCACAACACGAGCTGACGACAGCCATGCAGCACCTGTCTCAGAGTTCCCGAAGGCACCAAAGCATCTCTGCTAAGTTCTCTGGATGTCAAGAGTAGGTAAGGTTCTTCGCGTTGCATCGAATTAAACCACATGCTCCACCGCTTGTGCGGGCCCCCGTCAATTCATTTGAGTTTTAACCTTGCGGCCGTACTCCCCAGGCGGTCGACTTAACGCGTTAGCTCCGGAAGCCACTCCTCAAGGGAACAACCTCCAAGTCGACATCGTTTACGGCGTGGACTACCAGGGTATCTAATCCTGTTTGCTCCCCACGCTTTCGCACCTGAGCGTCAGTCTTTGTCCAGGGGGCCGCCTTCGCCACCGGTATTCCTCCAGATCTCTACGCATTTCACCGCTACACCTGGAATTCTACCCCCCTCTACAAGACTCTAGCCTGCCAGTTTCGAATGCAGTTCCCAGGTTAAGCCCGGGGATTTCACATCCGACTTGACAGACCGCCTGCGTGCGCTTTACGCCCAGTAATTCCGATTAACGCTTGCACCCTCCGTATTACCGCGGCTGCTGGCACGGAGTTAGCCGGTGCTTCTTCTGCGGGTAACGTCAATCGGTGAAGCTATTAACTTCACCGCCTTCCTCCCCGCTGAAAGTACTTTACAACCCGAAGGCCTTCTTCATACACGCGGCATGGCTGCATCAGGCTTGCGCCCATTGTGCAATATTCCCCACTGCTGCCTCCCGTAGGAGTCTGGACCGTGTCTCAGTTCCAGTGTGGCTGGTCATCCTCTCAGACCAGCTAGGGATCGTCGCCTAGGTGAGCCATTACCCCACCTACTAGCTAATCCCATCTGGGCACATCCGATGGTGTGAGGCCCGAAGGTCCCCCACTTTGGTCTTGCGACGTTATGCGGTATTAGCTACCGTTTCCAGTAGTTATCCCCCTCCATCGGGCAGTTTCCCAGACATTACTCACCCGTCCGCCACTCGTCACCCGAGAGCAAGCTCTCTGTGCTACCGTTCGACTTGCATGTGTTAGGCCTGCCGCCAGCGTTCAATCTGAGCCATGATCAAACTCTTCAATTTAAGTTTGATTTGCTGAAACAAGTTCAGCGGTGCTCATCTGTAAAACGTCATAATGAATTTCATTATGTGTTCACTCGTGAGGCTTTGATATTTTGTTGCGTCCGGAGACGCTGATATCAATCCTGCGAGTGCCCACACAGATTGTCTGATAAATTGTTAAAGAGCATGCCGCGACTTCTCTAGCGGCGCGGGATGCGTATATTACGCTTTCCGCATTCTCAGTCAAGCATTTATTTTTGCTTTTCTGAAGGTTGCCTTGAAGACCACCTCCTGAACACATCGCTTCGTAAGCCGTTGTTCCGTGTCAGTGGAGGCGCAGTATAGGGATTTCTTCGGGGCTGACAAGTGCTAATTTCAAATTAATTTTCGAGTGCTGATTTTTTCGTCGAAACGCCACTAAACTGCTAATTTTTCCAGCAACGGGAAGCCATAACGCTGCAAAATCGGTGACAATTTCGTCACTTCATCATCCATACGCGTACAGAACGCTAAATTCTGCCCGGACGAAACCGCCTGCGGTGCTTCATGCTCCAATAACCAAACGGTACGACGCGCAATGGCAGCGCCCGAATCTACCAACCTCGTCCCTTCCGGCAGTACCAATTGCAGCTCATCACGTAATAAAGGGAAATGCGTACAGCCGAGAACCACGGTATCGGGCGGCTCTTTCATACGTAGCCAGGGTTGCACAGCGCGGCGCACATCAGCCAGTTCAACATCTTCGCCATGCAACTTGGCTTCCGCCAGTTCCACCAGCTCAGCAGAACCGAGCATTTCGATTTTGCAGTCCCGGGCAAATTGCGCCACCAACTCATGCGTATAAGGACGCTTCACCGTGCCACGGGTGGCCAGCAATCCCACTACGCCGTTACGCGTCAGACGCGCAGCAGGTTTAATAGCAGGCACCACACCCACAACCGGGAATTCGAAGCGCTCACGCAGAGCCGGCAAAGAGATGGTACTGGCCGAGTTACAGGCGATGATCACCAGCGCAAGCGGAAAACGCTGAGTGATAGCCGTCACCACCGCCACTACACGCTCGACAATAAAGTCTTCGGATTTTTCGCCGTACGGGAAACCTTCATTATCGAAGGCGTAGAGATAGTGAAGATCCGGCAGTAAATGCCGGACCTCATCATAGACAGACAGCCCACCGACGCCGGAGTCAAACACCAGCACGGTGGGTTGTAGATCAGAAGCTGTAGCTGGCGCTGAGGTAATACTCCGTTCCTGGAGTTGGATAGCCATACACTGTCTCGTAATCTTTATCGAACAGGTTGGCAATTCTACCACGAACGGTGAGCTGTGATGTGACCGGATACGAAACTGCCAGATCCCACAAACTCACGCCGCCTAATTTTACGCGTTCAGCGGTATAAGAATGGTTGTAATCGGTATCGAAACGATCGCCGAGATAGTGATAAGTCACAGACCAGTCGAAGTCATACACCGTCCAGTCGAGTTGATACTTCACCTGCTGCTTCGCACGGCGCACCAATTGCTGATTGGTCTCAGCATCACGCGCATCGACATAATCGTAAGAAATCTGATGGCTAAGCGGGCCGGTATCGAACGATGCCGTAGCCTCAACACCTTTAATACGTACTTTGTCGATGTTGTAGTAGATGAAAGTGCTTGGATCGCTATCAATCAGATTTTCGATGTCATTGCGATAACCCGACACGCGCCAATTGACCGGCCCGGTTAAACCTTCAAAGCCACCCTCCCACTGTTTACTCTCTTCCGGTTTCAAATCGCTGTTGCCGTAAGAACCATACAGCTGACCAAGACGCGGCGCTTTATAGGCGGTCGCATAGTTAGCGAAGACGCTGTAGCCGTCAACAAACTCCCAGGATGCGCCACTCTGCCAGGTGCTGTGCCAGCCAAACTGACTGTTGTCATCACCACGCAGCGCACCTTCAAGTGTTACATCGCCAAACTTTTGCTGCGCAGTGGCGTAAATGCCGGTATCGCGCAGTTCAGTGCTATGGGTGACATAAGCGGTGCCCGGCTCGGTAGTCTGTTTCTGCCAGTCTACGCCGCCGCTGACGGTGCCTTGCCCAACCCGGAAGGTATTGCCCCATTGCAGGTTATATTGCTTACTGTCATCCAGTGTGGTCGCCGGACCATAACGGCCAGTGCGCGGATCATAGTTGTAATCTTTGCTGCGGCTGTAGCTGGCAATCAGCTGAGTGGAATAGATGTCATGGCTGTAGCGCAGGCCGGTATCCCAAGTCTGGCTATATAGCTGACGAGTGTCGTTTAATCCGGTGATATTGAAACTGCTGTCATAACTGTAAGTGCCGTCATAGGCCGTACGGTTATCAAAACCGTAACCGCGGAAGAAGCCACTCAGCTCGTCGCTAAATTGATGTTCCAGCGATCCATACAGCGACTTGCTCATGAAACCATCGCGGTCTTTTTGTGCCGGATCGCCATACACATCAGGTAAGTTGGCCACCACATCGTAGCCTCGGGTGTAGGTGTAATTACCGGCCATGGTCAGCCTGGTGGCATCACCCAACTGTTGCTGCGTTGAACCTTCATAACTCTGATAACCGTTCGAACCCACACCAGCGGTCAACGTTGTGCCTGGTTTATCGCGGCCGGTAATAATGTTGATGACTCCACCAATCGCATCCGAACCATACACCGCCGAACGCGCGCCACGCACATATTCGATGCGTTGCACCAGCGAAAGCGGAATCTGGCTGAGATCGGATGAACCGGAAACGCCGGCCTGATTGAGACGAATACCGTCAATCAGCACCAGAACATGACTGGAATTGGTGCCTCGAATAAACAGCGAACTGCTCTGACCCATACCACCATTCTGCGCGATATCCACGCCCGGCAAACGGCGCATCACATCGCTCAGGGTTTTTGACTGCCAGCGATCAATATCTCCACGTGTCACCACGGAAGTTGGCGCCAGCACCGACGAGACCGGCTGTGCGAAGCGGTTAGCGGTAACGATTTGCGTATCATCATTCTGCTGCGCGTAGCCAAATTGCGCCCAGAGAGACAACGCCGTTGCACTGAAGGCAAACAGCGAAGCATGTGTTTTTTTCATTGTTATAGCATCCAAAAGACGAAGCAGGATGCCGCACGACTACAACCAATAGCTCGCGATGGTCGTATGTATTGCGACGTTACACCGGCAGGTCTTCGGGCTGAGAATCATAAATGGTGAAAAACTTCCCATCCGGCAGGACAGTGTTTATCAGTGCCATCACCACGACATTCTTTACCGCTGCGCGTCAGCTCCAGATTCACACTGGATTCCCTTTTAACTCAAGGAGGCCGGCAGGCGCAGTCTACGGCCAGGAAGGCCGGAAATCCAGACTTCCAGCCATCTTGTTTTCCGCAGGGCTGGACATCAGCAGTTGAATGCCTACAATCGCCCGGCAAGCCAGCTTATTACCAGGATTAAAGATGACACCCGAACAGCTCCCGATTGAACAATACGACGCGCAACTGGCGGAAAAAGTCAGCCGCTTACAGGCGATGATGGTGCCCTTTGCTGCGCCCGACGTGGAGGTGTTCCGTTCGCCGGTCAGCCACTATCGGATGCGTGCCGAATTCCGCATCTGGCACGACGGTGACGATCTCTACCACATCATCTTTGATCAACAGACCAAGCAACGTATCCGCGTCGATCAATTCCCGGCGGCCAGTGAATTGATCAACCAGCTGATGCCAAAACTGATCGCGGCGATCCGCGACAACCGCGCGCTGCGTTTTAAGCTATTCCAGATCGATTACCTGTCGACGATGAGCAACCAGATCGTCATCTCGCTGCTCTATCACCGCAAGCTGGAAGAGGAGTGGACCGCCGCCGCCAGCGCCCTGCGTGATAGCCTGCGTGCCGAAGGCTTTGACGTGCAGCTGATTGGCCGCGCCACCAAAACCAAAATCTGCCTCGATCGCGATTACGTTGATGAGCGCCTGCCGGTCGCGGGGAAAGAGATGATTTATCGTCAGGTGGAGAACAGCTTCACCCAGCCAAACGCGGCGATGAATATTCAGATGCTGGAGTGGGCGCTGGACGTGACGCAGGATTCGCGTGGCGATTTGCTGGAACTCTATTGCGGTAACGGCAACTTCTCGCTGGCGCTGGCGCGTAACTTCCGCCGCGTGCTGGCCACCGAGATTGCCAAGCCGTCAGTCGCGTCCGCGCAATACAACATTGCCGCCAACCAGATTGATAACGTGCAGATTATTCGTATGGCCGCCGAAGAGTTTACTCAGGCGATGACGGGCGTACGCAGCTTCAATCGTTTAGAAGGCATCGACCTGAAGAGCTATCAGTGCGAAACCATTTTTGTCGATCCGCCGCGCAGCGGGCTGGATGAGGAAACCGTGAAGATGGTGCAGGCCTATCCGCGCATCCTTTATATCTCCTGCAACCCGCAAACGCTGTGCGACAACCTCGCGGTGCTGGGAGAAACGCATGATGTCACGCGTCTGGCGCTGTTCGATCAGTTCCCGTATACCCATCATATGGAATGCGGCGTGCTGCTGACGCGCAAGGCCTGATGAATCGGTCGCCATGAATGGCGACCCTACAGCAGTCGAAGCCTTAGTTACGGTTTTTACGGCGGAAACGCATCCCAATCCAGAACACCAGCGCCACCATCAGAATGGTCGGGATGAAGTTGGAGCCGATATCCGGATATTCAGCCCGCACCAGCGCGCTATAAACCAAAATACCCAGCAGAAAGAACGCCGCCGCCAGTGAAGGCATGCCGTCTGGCATATTGCGGTTGAGATAACGCTGATGCAGACACCAGGCCGCGAGGCCCAGCGCGATCAGCGGGAATATCGAAAAGGGAACAAACGTGCTGAACAGCACCGAAAAGGAGCCGTTGATCGCTAAACCGGTGATAAAAGCCAATAAAAGCGTTCCTTTATCGCGTGGGTTTTGCTGAATCATTTCATTATCCTTATCACATTACTCTTCGGGTTTTTCCAGGGTAACTGCCAGGCGCTCTTGCTCCCGGCGATACCAGTAATAAGCGCCTTTGGCGATCATGCGCAGCTGCAGCACTAATCGATCCTCCAGCTTGCGGCGCTGCTCAATATCAACATCCAGCGCTTCGGCACCCGCGCTAAACACAATCGTCACCATCGCTTCGGCCTGCGCTTCGGTGAAGCTGCGCGGCATGCGATTTTCCAGCTCAAGGTAATCGGCCAGTTCGGCGATGAAGTGCTGAATCTCTCGGGCAACGGCGGCACGAAATGCTGCCGAGGTTCCGGAGCGCTCGCGTAGTAAGAGCCGAAAAGCGTTGGGATTGTTCCCGATGAACTCCATAAAAGTTGCCACCGAGGTTTTGATGATGCTGCCGCCCTTGGCAATACGCTGGCGCGCCTGACGCATTAACTGGCGCAGCATTAAGCCGCTTTCGTCCACCATGGTCAAGCCCAGCTCGTCGACATCGCGGAAGTGACGATAAAATGAGGTCGGCGCAATCCCCGCTTCGCGTGCAACTTCGCGCAAACTCAGGCTGGCAAAACTCCTTTCTGCACTTAACTGACTGAAGGCAGCTTCAATCAGTGAACGTCGTGTACGTTCTTTTTGTAGCGCTCTGACGCCCATTTTCCCGGCCTTTTAGGTGATTTGGCAGGCACTATAACAAAATTTTCAGCGTACAGCGGTGCAAACTTTGTGAACGCCTGTGAACCTCACGCTTTGTCAAACTTCAGCAATTTACGCTGTTAGAATTCAGATGTGCGCGGCGAGATGTTAGAATCTCGTTGTAAAAATGTGATAAAAAAATAGGACGTACTGGTATGCAAAAGTCTTACGATTACGATGCCATTGTGATTGGCTCCGGTCCGGGCGGCGAAGGTGCGGCGATGGGGCTGGTGAAGCAGGGAGCGCGTATTGCAGTGATCGAACGCTACCACAACATCGGCGGCGGTTGTACTCACTGGGGAACCATCCCTTCCAAAGCCTTGCGTCACGCTGTCAGCCGTATCATCGAGTTCAATCAAAACCCACTTTACAGCGATCACACTCGACTCCTGCGCTCCTCATTCGCCGACATTCTCAACCACACCGAGAACGTGATCAGTCAGCAAACCGCGATGCGTCAGGGTTTCTACGAGCGCAACCGCTGTGAACTTTATCAGGGCGATGCCCGATTTGTTGATGCCAACACTATCGAAGTGGAACAACCCGACGGCACCCGCGAGCGCTTAACCGCTGAGAAATTCGTTATTGCCTGCGGTTCTCGTCCGTATCATCCAGCGGATGTCGATTTTACCCATCCACGCGTTTACGATTCCGACTCCATCCTCAACCTGCACCATGAACCTGGCCACGTCATCATTTACGGCGCCGGCGTGATTGGCTGTGAATATGCCTCGATTTTCCGCGGCCTGAACGTCAAGGTTGACCTGATCAACACCCGCGACCGTCTGCTGGCGTTCCTCGATCAGGAGATGTCAGATTCCCTCTCCTATCACTTCTGGAACAGCGGCGTGGTGATTCGTCACAACGAAGAGTTCGAGAAAATTGAAGGCGTTGATGACGGGGTGATTATTCACCTTAAATCGGGCAAAAAAGTGAAAGCCGATTGCCTGTTGTACGCGAATGGTCGAACCGGTAATACCGATTCACTGGCGCTGGAAAACGTAGGACTCGAAGCGGATGGTCGTGGTCTGCTGAAAGTGAACAGCATGTACCAAACCGCGCTGCCGCATATTTACGCGGTCGGTGACGTGATTGGTTATCCAAGCCTGGCCTCTGCTGCTTACGATCAGGGCCGCATCGCCGCGCAGGCGATCATCAAAGGTGAAGCCACCGCGCATCTGATCGAGGATATTCCAACCGGGATTTACACCATTCCGGAGATCAGTTCAGTGGGTAAAACCGAACAGCAGCTGACGGCGATGAAAGTGCCGTATGAAGTGGGCCGTGCGCAGTTCAAACATCTGGCGCGTGCGCAGATTGTTGGTATGCACGTCGGCAGCCTGAAGATTCTGTTCCACCGCGAAACCAAAGAGATTTTAGGGATTCACTGCTTTGGCGAGCGTGCTGCGGAGATCATTCACATCGGCCAGGCCATCATGGAACAGAAGAACGGCGGCAACACGATTGAGTACTTCGTGAATACCACCTTCAACTATCCCACCATGGCCGAAGCCTATCGTGTGGCAGCGTTAAACGGCTTAAACCGCCTGTTTTAACGAGGTATCCAGATAACCCTTCATGTGGGTTTTGATTGCTTCTGCCAACTGCTCGTAGCGGCTGCGCAGAGGCGATCCTGGACGATAGACCAACGCGATGGTGCGCTGTGGAACAGGCTTGTAGCACGGCAAATAGCAGACGCCATCACGTTCGCGTTCATTCGGCACGGACAGCGCAGGCAGCAAGGTAATGCCGCTACCGGCGGCAACCATGTTGCGCAGCGTTTCTAAACTGGTGGCGCGGAAATGCGTATCTTCATCGGCACCGGCTTCGAAGCAGAAGCCCATCGCCTGATCGCGCAGGCAGTGCCCATCTTCCAGCATCAGCAATTTCTCACCGGCCAGATCCGACATTGGCACGCGATCGCGATCGCGCCACGGATGATCGGCATACACCGCCAGCGTCATTGGCTCATCAAACAGTGGCACCTCAATAAAGGCTTCACTCTCTTTCACCAACGCCACAATGGCGCAGTCCAGCTTGCCGCTGTCGAGCTGTGCCAGCAGTTGCTGAGTCTGCGCTTCATGCAGGTACATTTCGAGTTTGGGGAAGGTTTTGTGTAGCATCGGGATGATGTGCGGCAGCAGATACGGCCCGGTGGTTGGAATCAAACCAATGTGCAGCGGTCCAGACATCGCTTCGCCCTGTTGGCTCGCCATCTCCTTCAGTACTTTCACTTCGCGCAACACGGTTCGCGCTTGATCCACCAGCAGCAGTCCAGCCTGAGTAAACAACACTTTACGACTGGTACGCTCCAGCAGCATCACACCAAGTTCATCTTCCAGCTTACGAATCTGTCCACTTAAGGTGGGTTGGCTGACATGACATGCGTCAGCTGCACGCCGGAAATGGCGATGCTCCGCAAGTGAAACCAGGTATTCGAGATCACGAATATTCATTGAAATCCTCCAAACCACGATAGCCCGTGGCGATAGATAGAATAGCAATGAACGATTGGCCCTATCAAGGCGTGAGCGGGAATAATGCGCGCATCAACATGATGTGGAGCAGAACCTGCAAACTGCTTAAAACAAATCACTGTGCTGGCCGGGAGTGGCCTGCCCTTGATGATGTGCCTATAACAAAATGTAATTCCGAAGCTAGAGGTTGGCGGGCTACCGAAGAGGTGCCCGCTTTTTTTGCGGAAATTTATTGGTCGCCCTGCATAGCGACCTCACGAAGAGATTAACCTAAACGCTTCTGCGCTTCGCCGATGGCGAAGGCGACTTGCTGCGGCGACACGCCGCCCTGCGCATTACGCTTATCGAGACAGGATTGCAGCGACAGGATCGGATACACGTCATCCTCAATCACCGCACTGAACTGCTGCAACTGCGCCAGAGTGAGCGCTTCCAGCGCCACGCCTTGCTTGATCGCTTCCACCACGGTTTCACCGACAATGTGATGCGCTTCGCGGAACGGAACGCCTTTTGCCACCAGATAATCGGCCAGCTCGGTAGAGTTAGCGTAGCCCTGCTCAGCGGCTTCCTGGCAACGCGGGCGTTTTACCTGAATGCCGTCCAGCACCAGCACCGACATATGCAGGCAATCGAGCCAGGTATCAAGCGCATCGAACAGCCCTTCTTTGTCTTCCTGTATATCTTTGTTATACGCCAGCGGCAGGCCTTTCAGCGTCATCATCATGCCGGTCAATGCGCCCTGCACACGGCCACATTTGCCACGGATCAGCTCCAGCGCATCCGGGTTTTTCTTTTGTGGCATCAGCGAAGAGCCGGAAGTGACTTTATCAGACAGCTCAAGGAAGCCTGCTTCACCGGTGTTGAAGAAGATCAGGTCTTCAGCAAAGCGCGACAGATGCACCATGCCAATCGAAGCGTCTGACAATAGCTCCAGCACGTGATCGCGATCGGAAACGGTATCAAGGCTGTTACGCGTGGCAGAGGCAAAACCTAACCAGCCGGCCAGTTGCTGACGATCGATCTCATACGCGGTACCGGCCAGCGCGCCGCAACCCAGCGGACTGACATCCATACGCTTCAGTGCATCCTGCAAACGGCTCTCGTCACGCGCCAGCATTTCAACGTACGCCAGGCACCAATGCGCGAAAGTCACCGGCTGCGCACGCTGCAGGTGCGTATAACCCGGCATCACCGCGTCCTGATTGGCTTCTGCCGTAGCGACCAGCGCCGATTGCAGTTCGTGCGTCGCCTCCAGCAGCACGGCAACCTGCTCTTTGCACCACAGTTTCAGATCGGTCGCGACCTGATCGTTACGGCTACGTCCGGTGTGCAATTTCTTGCCCAGCGCGCCGACTTTATCGATCAGCTTGCCTTCCACCCAGCTGTGAATATCTTCCGCATCGCTTTGCAGAATCTGCTCAGGATTGGCGCGTACCTCGGCCAGCAGTTCATTCAACGCGCTTTCCAGCTGTTGCTGCTCTTCATTGGTCAGCACGTTGACCGTCACCAGCGCTTTTGACCAGGCAATCGAGCCGGTAATGTCCTGCTCGGCCAGGCGATAGTCAAAACGCAGCGAGTCGTTAAACTGTTTGAACCGTTGGTCTGCTGCCTGCGAAAAACGTCCGCCCCAAAGTGCCATCTGAATTACTCCTGAATCCGTTATAGAAAAGGCGGCCCGAAGCCGCCCTTGCAAAATATGTCGATTGCCGCGGTATTACTTCTTCTGCTCGTTCAGCGCGCGAATGCGTGAAGAGAGCGAGAACAAGCGGATAAAGCCGCCCGCGTGACGGTGATCGTACACTTCGTCTTCGCCAAAGGTGGCGAACTCTTCTGAGTACAGGCTGTTAGCAGAGGTTTTCTGAATCGCCGTAGCCTGGCCTTTGTACAGCTGCAGTACCACTTCGCCGTTCACCTCTTTTGCCAGTGATTCAGCAGCGGCCTGGATGGATTTGCGCAGCGGCGCGAACCAGCGGCCATCGTAAACCACGTAAGACATTTCATGGCCCAGCTGCTCGCGCCATTTGAAGCTATCGCGATCCAGCACCAGCTGTTCAACCGCACGCAGTGCATTCACCATGATGGTGCCGCCCGGGGTTTCGTAGCAGCCGCGAGACTTGATGCCTACCAGACGGTTTTCCACGATGTCGATACGACCCACGCCGTGTTTCGCACCCAGCACGTTGAGTTTTTCCAGGCACTGGAACGGGCTCAGCTTCTCGCCGTTCACCGCGACAACGCGACCTTTCTCAACGGTAACGGTAACGTTTTCTGGCTGATCTGGCGCTTCCAGCGGATCAACGGTCCACACCCAGCAATCTTTGTTTGGTGCGTTAGCTGGGCTTTCCAGCACGCCGCCTTCGGTAGAGATGTGCCATGCGTTCTCGTCACGGCTGTAGATTTTTTCCAGCGACGCAGTGGTCGGGATATTGCGCTCTTTCAGGTAATCCAGCAGCGCCTCACGTGAACGCAGGTCCCATTCACGCCATGGTGCAACCACTTTCAGCTGTGGTGCCAGCGCGGTGTAGGTAGTTTCGAAACGCACCTGATCGTTACCTTTACCGGTTGCGCCGTGGCACAGCGCATCTGCGCCCACTTTCAGTGCCAGCTCAACCTGCGCTTTGGCGATAATCGGACGCGCCATTGAGGTACCCAGCAGATAAGTGCCTTCGTACAGAGCGCCGGTCTGCAGTACCGGATAAACGTATTCGCTGATGAAGGCTTCACGCAGATCGGCCACGTGGCACTCAGACGCACCTGACTGCAGCGCTTTCTTCTCAACGCCTTCTAAATCTGCCGGATCCTGGCCAATGTTCGCCACGAACGCCACCACTTCACAGCCGCCGTAGTTCTCTTTCAACCATGGAATGATGGCTGAAGTATCCAGGCCGCCTGAGTAGGCCAGAACGATTTTTTTGATGTTTTGCGTGCTCATGTCTTAATCCTTGATTATGCGAGAATCCGGGTGCCAATCGACACGCCGTTGAAAAGGGTTGGCAGTTGTTCAGCATGACGCCAGCTAGCGATATCGACCGGGCGACCGAGCGTGCGGGCGGCATCAAGCGCCGCGTTCACTTTCACGATCATGCCATCGGTGATGATGCCCTGCGCAATCAGCTGTTCCGCTTTCGCGGCGGTCATCTCTTCGATGCGCTGACCTTTGCCGTCGAGAATGCCGCTAACGTCAGACAACAGCACTAAATCGGCACCAAGGGTCGCCGCCAGCGCAGTCGCCGCCTGGTCAGCGTTGACGTTCATCAACTCGCCGCCGTCGGTGATGCCAATCGAGCTGATCACCGGCATGTAGCCCGCCGCCAGCAGCGTGTTCACCAGCGCCGGATTGCCAGGCGTCGCGTTGCCAACGTGTCCCAGCTCTTCATCGAACTGCGCCACATTAACCAAACCGGCATCGCCGAGGCACAAACCGACTGCGCCGATGCCATATTTCTTCGCCCACGCCAGCAGCGTTTTGTTGGCGGTACCGGCTAATGCACCGGTAATAATGTCAATCTGATCGGCTGGCGTCACGCGCAAACCGTTCTTCTTTTTCACCGGCAGCGCGAGCTTCTTCATCAGCTCGTCCACCACGCAACCACCGCCGTGCACAATGATCAGCGGACGCTGATGTTCATTGCGGTACGCCAGCAGGGCATCAAACAGGCGGGCCAGCGCTTCTTCGCTATCCAGCAGCACGCCACCCAGTTTAATGATCAATGGATTCATTGCGTTATCCGTTCGTTAAATCAAAGACAGCGTTTCGGGGAAGCCGAAACGAATGTTCAAACACTGAACCGCCTGCGATGAGGCGCCTTTCAGCAGGTTATCTTCAGTAGCCACCACAATCAGATGCTCGCCTTGCATGGCAAAGCCGATGTCGCAGAACGGCAAACCGACCACCGCTTTCAGCGCCGGTACGCCTTTGTCATACACGCGCACCAGCGGTTTGTCGTGGTATGCATTATGGAAAGCATCCGCCACATCCTGTTGCGTCACGCCCGCTTTCAGGCGGCAGGTCGTGGTCGACAAAATACCGCGCGGGAAGCTGCCCAGATGTGGCGTAAAGATCACCGGCGTACCGAGATGTGCCACGATTTCCGGATGATGACGGTGATTAAACAGGCCGTACGGCTGCAAGCTCACTTCACAGAAGCTGGTGCCAACGTTGGCTTTGCGCCCTGCACCGCTCACGCCACTGGTGGCATTGATCACTGGCCACTGTGCGTCGCTAAGCAGGCCCGCTGCGATCAGCGGCTTCAGCGAAAGCTGGGCGGCGGTTGGGTAGCAACCCGGCACTGCAACCAGCTCCGCATCTTTAATTTTGTCGTGCTGCCATTCGGCCAGGCCGTAAACCGCCTTATCCAGCCAATCCTGATGCTGATGGCTGAAACCGTAATATTGGGTATAGAAAGCGTCGTCGTTTACGCGGAATGCGCCGGAGAGATCGAACACCACGCAACCGGCTTTGAGGAATTCAGGTGCCAGATCGTGGCTGACTTCATGGGCGGTGGCGAGGAACACCACATCCACTTTGTCGGCCCATTCAGCGGCATCGCTCAGCGGCTGCAGCGGCAAATCGACAATGCCTTTGAGCTGCGGATGCAAATCCGACAATAACTTTCCAGCATCCGGGCTTTGCGCTGAAACCGCCAAAGCGGTTATGTTCATATGCGGATGGCGATTCAGGTAGGTGGCAAGCTCTACGCCAGCGTAACCACTGGCACCAACGATCAGCGTATTCAACATCAGGCTGTATACCTTATTACAGTCACGTATCGGGTCGCGGCCTTGCCCCGTTGCCCAGAATGCCGTTTGCAGAAGATTTGATGCTTCACATGCAAGCGACGTTATTGTATTTTTATTCACTATTAATGCATGAATATTGATACATCCTAACCCAAGGACCGTCAACAGTGAAGACAAAATTACCACCTTTTATCGAACTCTACCGCCAGTTGATTGCCACGCCATCAATCAGCGCAACCGATAGCGCACTGGATCAGAGTAATGAAACTTTAATCAATTTGCTGGCCGGCTGGTTCCGCGATATTGGCTTCAGTGTAGAAGTGCAGCCGGTACCTGGCACGCGGCATAAATTCAACATGCTGGCGCGCAGCGGATTGGGCGCAGGCGGCCTGTTACTGGCCGGTCATACTGACACCGTGCCCTATGATGATGGCCGCTGGACGCGCGATCCCTTCACGCTGACGGAACACGACAACAAGCTGTACGGCCTGGGCACCGCCGATATGAAAGGCTTCTTTGCCTTTATTCTGGATGCGCTGCGTGACGTTGACGTGACCAAACTCAGCAAGCCGCTCTACATCCTCGCCACCGCCGATGAAGAGACCACCATGGCGGGCGCGAAGTATTTCTCTGAATCAACGCAACTGCGACCAGATTGCGGCATCATCGGCGAGCCAACCTCGCTCAAGCCAGTACGCGCGCACAAAGGTCA
This sequence comes from Pantoea trifolii, assembly GCF_024506435.1. NCBI lineage: Bacteria > Pseudomonadati > Pseudomonadota > Gammaproteobacteria > Enterobacterales > Erwiniaceae > Pantoea > Pantoea trifolii. The sequence goes on from NZ_JANIET010000001.1 coordinate 4,038,451, forward strand.
TCTGTCGAATGTGATTCGTATTCAGGGACAATCGGGCCACTCCAGCGATCCGTCACGCGGCGTCAACGCCATTGAGCTGATGCATGAATCCATCACCCAACTGATGCAGCTGCGTAACACACTGAAAGAGCGCTACAACCACGATGGGTTTGCCATTCCTTATCCAACCATGAACTTCGGCCATATTCATGGTGGCGATGCCGCCAACCGCATTTGCGCCTGCTGTGAATTGCATATGGATATTCGTCCGCTGCCGGGCTTAACCCTGAGCGATTTGGATGGTTTACTGAATGACGCGCTGGCACCGGTGAGTGCACGCTGGCCAGGACGATTAACCGTGGGCGAACTGCATCCGCCGATTCCAGGCTACGAATGCCCGGCCGATCATGAGCTGGTGCAAGTGGTGGAGAAGCTGCTGGGCGTGCCAACCGAAGTGGTAAACTATTGCACTGAAGCGCCTTTTATCCAGCAATTGTGCCCAACGCTGGTTTTAGGCCCGGGATCTATCAATCAAGCCCACCAACCTGATGAGTTTATTGATACCGCATTTATCAAGCCGACTCATGCGCTTATCACTCAAGTCGTGCAGCATTTTTGTCATTGATGAACAACAGATGGGGCATTTCACTGTTAAATCAGCAAATTGCCCCGTCATTGTTCGGGATTTGATAATAAGAATAACTTATCTCGCTTCGCTGCAAGCAAATTCTTTGAATTTCCGCCATTTAGCAGCACATTTACGTAGATTTAAGGCAATTGACGTGCAGGAAGATACGTGGCTAGATAAAAGACGATGTTATGCCCGTGGGTAAATCATTCCCGTGGGGATATTTAAAAAGATGATGAGGGTGTCAGGGTCCAATGAACGAACAATATTCCGCAATGCGAAGTAATGTCAGTATGCTCGGCAAACTGCTCGGGGATACGATTAAGGATGCACTAGGAGAGAACATCCTCGACCAGGTGGAGACCATCCGTAAACTCTCTAAGTCATCCCGTGCGGGAAATGACACCCATCGTCAGGAACTGCTGACCACGCTGCAAAATCTGTCGAATGACGAGCTGCTGCCGGTGGCGCGTGCCTTTAGCCAGTTCCTTAATCTCACCAACGTCGCTGAACAGTACCAAACCATTTCGCGGAGCGGTGATGGCGCGAACCATCCTGAACTGCTGAAAAAGACTTTCGAGCGCCTGAAACAGCAAGGCGATATCAGCGAAGCGGCAATCCGTCAGTCAATTGAAGAGCTTTCACTGGAGCTGGTGCTGACTGCGCACCCCACCGAAATTACCCGCCGCACGCTGATCCATATGCTGGGCGAAGTGAACAGCTGCTTGCAGCAACTCGATCACAGCGACATTTCCGATTACGAGCGCACGCAGGTGATGCGCCGTCTGCGCCAGTTGGTGGCACAAGCGTGGCACACCGACGAAATCCGCAAATACCGTCCAACGCCAATCGATGAAGCCAAATGGGGCTTTGCCGTGGTGGAGAACAGCCTGTGGCAAGGCGTGCCCGCCTTCCTACGTGAGCTGAACGAGCAAGTTGAAGAGACCTTTGGCATTAAGCTGCCGGTCGATTTCGTGCCGATTAAATTTACCTCGTGGATGGGCGGCGACCGTGACGGCAACCCGAACGTCACCGCACCGATTACCCGCCACGCGATGCAGCTGAGCCGCTGGAAAGCCGCGGACCTGTTCCTGCGCGATATCGGCGTGCTGGTTTCTGAGCTGTCGATGTCCGAATGTAGCGACGAAGTACGCGAGCTGTGCGGCGATCCGGAAGCGCTCGAGCCGTACCGTATGGTGCTGAAGCGCATTCGCAGCCAGCTCATGACCACGCAAGCCTATCTTGGCCGTCGTCTGAAAGGCGAGCGCCTGCCGCGTCCGGCCGATCTGCTGGTCTCCAACGATCAGCTGTGGGAACCGCTGTTCGCTATCTACCAATCTCTGCAACAGTGCGGCATGGGCATCATCGCCAACGGCCAGCTGCTGGACACGCTGCGCCGCGTGAAGTGTTTCGGCGTGCCGCTGGTGCGTATCGATATCCGTCAGGAGAGCACCCGCCATACCCAGGCGATTGCCGAAGTAACGCGTTATCTCGGCCTTGGTGATTACGAAAGCTGGTCAGAAGCGGATAAACAAGCCTTCCTGATCCGCGAACTGAATTCTAAGCGTCCGCTGTTGCCGCATCAGTGGGAACCGGGCGATGAGACACGTGAAGTGTTGGATACCTGCAAAGTGGTGGCCGAAGCGCCGCAGGGTTCGATTGCTTCCTACGTGATCTCCATGGCGAAAACCCCGTCGGACGTGCTGGCCGTGCATCTGCTGCTGAAAGAAGCCGGCATTCCTTACGCCATGCCGGTTGCGCCACTGTTCGAAACCCTTGATGACCTGAACAACGCCAACGATGTGATGACGCAGTTGCTGAACATCGACTGGTATCGCGGCTTTATCAACGGCAAACAGATGGTGATGATTGGCTATTCCGACTCGGCGAAAGATGCCGGCGTGATGGCCGCCAGCTGGGCGCAATATCAGGCGCAGGATGCGCTGATCAAAACCTGTGAAAGCGCGGGCATCACGCTGACGCTGTTCCACGGACGCGGCGGCTCAATCGGTCGTGGCGGCGCGCCAGCTCATGCTGCGTTGTTGTCACAGCCGCCGGGCAGCCTGAAAGGTGGCCTGCGCGTGACCGAACAGGGCGAGATGATTCGCTTCAAATACGGTTTGCCAGAAGTCACCATTGCCAGCCTGTCGCTGTATACCGGTGCGATTCTGGAAGCCAACCTGCTGCCACCGCCGGAACCAAAGCGCGAATGGCAGGAGATCATGAACGGTTTGTCGGCGCACTCCTGTGCGATGTATCGCGGTTATGTGCGTGAAAACCCGGACTTCGTGCCCTATTTCCGCTCGGCCACGCCAGAGCAGGAGCTGGGTAAATTGCCGCTGGGTTCACGTCCGGCTAAACGTCGCCCAACCGGCGGTGTGGAATCGCTGCGTGCGATTCCCTGGATCTTCGCCTGGACGCAGAACCGCCTGATGTTGCCCGCCTGGCTGGGCGCGGGTGCCGCGTTGCAGAAAGCGATGGATGAAGGTCATCAGGATGAGCTGGAAAACATGTGCCGCGAATGGCCGTTCTTCGCCACACGTCTTGGCATGCTGGAGATGGTGTTCTCGAAAGCCGATCTGTGGCTGGCGGAATATTACGATCAGCGTCTGGTGGATAAATCACTGTGGCCGCTCGGCAAGCAGCTGCGCGATCAGCTGGATGCGGATATCAAAGCGGTGCTGACCATCGCCAACGATGCGCATCTGATGGCTGACCAACCGTGGATTGCTGAATCTATCGCGCTGCGTAACGTCTATACCGATCCGCTGAACGTGTTGCAGGCTGAACTGCTGCATCGTTCGCGTGCGCAGGAAGAGCGCGGTGATGAGCCTGATGCGCGTGTAGAACAAGCGCTGATGGTGACGATCGCGGGTGTTGCGGCAGGTATGCGTAATACGGGGTAATTTTTTCCCCTCACCCTAACCCTCTCCCGCTTGCGGGAGAGGGGACCGATCAAGCACAGGTGTTACACATTTCCCCACCTAAACATTCCCTCGCCCGCTTGCGGGAGAGGGTTAGGGTGAGGGCATTAACCCCCAATCGCCGGGCGCACGCCCAGCGTGTGGCAAATGGCGTAACTCAATTCGGCGCGATTCAGCGTATAGAAATGGAAATCCTTCACCCCTTCCCGCGACAGGATTTTCACCATGTCCATAGCGACGCTGGCACCCACCATTTTGCGCGTTTCCGGATCGTTATCCAGACCTTCAAACATCGCACTCATCCAGCCCGGCACACGCACATTGGTCATGGTGGCGAAGCGTTGTAGCTGTTTAAAGTTAGAGACCGGCAAAATACCTGGCACGATTTCCACGTCGATACCGGTTGCGACGCAGCGATCGCGGAAGCGCAGGTAGCTTTCCACGTCGAAGAAGAACTGGGTGATGGCGCGGTTAGCACCGGCATCAATTTTACGTTTCAGGTTGATCAAATCGGCCTGTGCGCTTTTCGCTTCGGGATGCACTTCCGGGTAGGCCGCCACCGAGATATCGAAATCGCCGACATCTTTCAGCAGTTCAACTAAATCCGAACCGTACATTTCCGGCTTGCCGCTGCCCGGCGGTAAATCACCGCGCAGTGCCACGATATGGCGAATGCCGCTATTCCAGTAATCACGTGCGATAGCGCGCAGCTCATCACGCGTGGCATCGATACAGGTCAGATGCGGTGCCGCTTCCAGACCGGTGCGATCTTTAATGCCTTTAATGATGCTGTGCGTACGGTCGCGCTCGCCCGAGTTGGCACCGTAGGTAACGGAGACGAATTTCGGCTTAAGGCTGCTCAGTCGATCGATTGAGCTCCACAGGGTTTCTTCCATTTCACTGGTGCGTGGCGGGAAAAATTCGAAAGAGACATTAATTTGCCCGTTCAGCTCAGCCAGGCTCTGGTTCAACGCTTCGCGTTGATTGGCGTGAAAGAAACTCATCCTAATTACCTCGTCATCACATATCGATTATTTTGCGGCCTTCGAACATCCATACGTTTAGACGTCCAGATGCACAAAATGAACGATTCGCGCGCCAGCGTCAACAGAAAATTAATGTACGGGCGTGACAAATCTTCAATCAAGGTGAAAGCGTTTCATGATACGCGGGAGAAGGTGAAGAGTGCAGACGGCTGATGCCGTCTGCAGAGTGAGGCAGATTACAGCAGCTGTGCGAGGCGGTTGATATCCGATTGCAGCGCGCCCGCCGTAACATCACGGCCTGCGCCCGGTCCGCGAATCACCAGCGGATTATCGCGGTACCAGCGGCTTTCAATGGCAAACACGTTATCGCACGGCAGCAACGCGGCCAGCGGATGCTCGGGACGTACCGCTTCCACGCCGACGCGCGCTTTGCCATTGGCATCGAAACGCGCTACGTAACGCAGCACTAAGCCCATCTCCTGCGCTGCTTCCAGACGCTGCAGCATCTGGTCATTCAGTTCGTCAGCGTTTTCGAAGAAGTGATCAATCGACTCACCGTCGCAAATCGCCGGCACCAGCGATTCGACTCGCACCTGATCCGGCTCGATGTCGTAGCCCGCTTCACGCGCCAGAATCACCAGTTTGCGCATCACGTCCTGCCCGGACAAATCAACGCGCGGGTCCGGTTCGGTCAGGCCTTGCTGCCACGCCTGATCGACCAGCTCACCAAACGGCACCGTGCCATCAAATTGCAGGAACAGCCAGGAGAGCGTGCCGGAGAAGATACCGCTGATCGCCAGAATGCTATCGCCGCTTTCGCGCAAATCGCGCACCGTGTGGTTGACCGGCAAACCGGCACCGACGGTGGCGTTATACAGCCAGTGACGACCGGTTTTGGCGAAAGCATCACGCACCTGACGCCAGCTCTTGCCGCTCGACGCACCGGCAACCTTGTTGGCACTGATGACGTGGAAGCCGTGGCTGGCGAAATCGTGATACTGCTGCGCCAGCTGCTCGCTGGCGGTGACGTCCAGCACCACTAAATCATCGAACGGGTGCGCACGCATCCACAGGAAAAGCGACTCTTCATCACGCTCTACCGCTTCATCATCAAAAAACGCCAATGCGCGGCTGGCTTCCAGACCGTCGTAACTTAGCAAACTGCGGCTGCTGTCTGCGACGCCCGCCAGCACAAACTCAAATCCCGTACGCGCCGACAATGTTTCCTGCTCGCGGGCAAACAGCTCCAGCCAGCGTGAACCGATGTTGCCTTTGCCGAACAACATCAAACCGATGCGTTTTTCTGCGCGGAACAGCGACTGATGCAGTCCCTGAATCAGGTGCTGCGTCGGGCCGACGCGCAGTACCGCCACGATGCTGATGTGATCTTCGGATTGCCAGACAAACTCCACCGGCTGATCTTTGATCTGCTGCCAGAAGCGGTGGCTGTGCAGCGGATTACGCGTCACGCCTGCGCCCACCAGCGCCACCAGCGCTAAGCCGTCGCGCAGCTGCAGATGGCCCGGCAGTGCGGCATCCTGCAATAGGTTGAAGGCGCTATTCACCACTTCCGAGGTGTAACACAGCTGCAGCAGGCGACGATCGGGATGCACGCCGATCGCCAGCGGACGCAGCTGCGCGCGCTTCAGCAGCAGATCGATCTCTTTCTGCTGCGTTTTGAAATCGTGATTGTCGGGGATTTGAATCTCCACCAGACACACATCATCGTGGCTGGTAACGATTCGCGCGCCGGTGCCAGATGCCAGCACGCGTTCAATACGCGTCGAGCCTTGCTCCGGTTGATAGCTGCAACGCAGCTGCAAATCGATGTCGCTGTTGGAAACCGGCTGCAAGGTGCGGGTGTGCAGCACCGGCGCAGCCAGACGCGCCAGCTCGCTGGCTTCATCGAGACGCAGCAGCGGCAGCAGACACGCATCAGAAACTTTACGCGGATCGGCGCTGTAAACGCCCGCCACATCGCTCCAGATGGTTACGCGACCCACGCCCGCCAGCGCACCAATCTGCGTTGCCGAGTAGTCCGAGCCGTTACGACCTAGCAGCACGGTTTCACCCGCTTCACTGCGGCTGATAAATCCGGTCACTACCAAACGCTTATGCGGATGCTGTGTTAACAACTCCTGCAGCAGCGGCCAGGATTTGCCTTCATCCACCTGCGGTTGCGCGGCACGTTCAGCACGCAGGAAGTCACGCGCATCCAGCCAGGCGGCTTCGATCTCGCGCTGGCTCAGCACCGCGGCCATCAAGCGCGCCGACCAGATTTCACCGTGCCCCACCACTTCCGCATACACCGCATCGGTGATGGTGCCATCGAGCAGCGCCGCCAGTCTTTCCAGATCGCGTATAAAGGAAGACGTCAGGGTTTCGGCATATTCAGCAGGCAGCAGCGCAGCAATTAACTCGCTGTGAAAGCGCCGTAAAGCCTGTTGCACCTGATGGGCAGATAAGCGATCGCTCTGGCTCAATTTCAGCCAGCTGATCAACTGGTTAGTGGTGCTGCCTGCGGCTGAGACCACCATTAAGTCGCCTGGCTGGCTGTAATCCGCCATGATGCTGGCCACGCGCTGATAGCAACGTGCGTCGGCCAGGCTACTGCCACCAAATTTATGCAACTGCTTGATCGGCGTTCCCGCGCCCACTGAACTCGTCATGATTACTCCTCGGCTGCGATCCGGAATGCATTATCCAGATCGGCGATTAAATCTTCGTGATCTTCAATCCCAACAGAAATACGCAGCAGTGTTTCCGAAATTCCCGCTGCCGCGCGCGCTTCTGCAGACATGCCGGCATGCGTCATGGTGGCGGTATGCGAAATCAAACTCTCTACGCCGCCGAGCGATTCGGCCAGCGTGAATAGCTGCAGCGCTTTCAGGAAGCGGCGCAGGCGAGCCTCATCGGCATCGATTTCAAAACTCAACATCGCACCAAAGCCACGCTGCTGACGTACCGCGAACTCATGACCGGCATTTTCCGGCAGAGACGGATGATACAGTTTTTTCACCAGCGGTTGTTGCTTCAGGTAATCAACAATCGCCAATGCATTGCGTTGTGCTGCGGCGATACGCGGTGACAGCGTGCGCAGACCGCGCAGCAGCAGGTAGCTATCAAACGCTGCGCCGGTTACACCAATATTATTCGCCCACCACGCCAGATCGGTGGCCATCGCCGGATCTTTCGAAATCACCGCGCCCGCCACCACATCCGAGTGACCATTCAGGTATTTGGTGCAGGAGTGAACAACCAGATCGGCGCCCAGCGCCAGCGGGTTTTGCAACGCCGGGCTGAGGAAGGTGTTGTCCACCACGCTAATGGCGCCCGCTTCACGCGCGGCGGCGCAAATGCTGGCGATATCGACCACACGCAGCAGTGGATTGCTTGGGCTTTCAACCAGCACCAGTTTCGGTTTTTCGGCTAATGCCGCGTCCAGTGCCGCTTTATCGCCTTGATCGACGAACTTAACGCGATACGCACCGCGCTTGCTCAGGCTATCGAACAGACGATAGCTGCCGCCGTAACAGTCGTGTGGCGCCACCAGCAGATCGCCCGGCTTCAGGAACACAGTTGTCACCAAATGAATCGCCGACATGCCGGTATTGGTTAATACCGCGCCTGCGCCACCTTCCAGCTCTGCCAGCGCGCGCTGAACCACATCGCGCGTTGGGTTACCACGACGTGAATAGTCATGCGCACGCGGCTCATTGAAGTCGAGGAAATTATAGGTGCTGGAGAGATGAATCGGTGGGACAACGCAGCCATATTGCTCGTCATCATTCAAACCGCTACGTACTGCGATGGTTGCCTGTTTACGCGTCATGGTGCTTACTGTTCCTGAAGAAAAAGAAGAGCAACAGAATAACATTCCGCACATAGACGTCAATACATCTGGACATCTAAATGTCTTTGCGTATAGATTGAGCAAATCATCAATAACCGCTAAAATTGTCCGTCATCGCCTGGTGTTCAGCGCGCTTTCCTTTTCAGAAGCGGTGCTCAAGCATAAAACCTGCGGTTTAAGGGGTCAGGCATCGAAAAATCGGGCATAATCAACGGATTTGCCCATATTCAACTTTTATTGATTAAGGTAACCCATGGCTGAATGGAACGGCGAATATATCAGCCCTTACGCTGAACATGGCAAGAAGAGCGAGCAGGTTAAGAAAATCACAGTTTCTATCCCGCTGAAAGTGCTGAAGATTTTAACGGATGAGCGCACCCGCCGTCAGGTGAATAACCTGCGTCACGCCACCAACAGCGAACTGCTGTGTGAAGCCTTTTTGCATGCTTTCACCGGGCAGCCTCTGCCGAACGATGTCGATTTGCGGAAAGAACGCAGCGATGAGATTCCGGAAGAAGCGAAACAGATTATGCGTGAAATGGGCATCGATCCCGATAGCTGGGAATACTGAAGCCAGAAATAAAAAAACCCAGCCGAGGCTGGGTTTTTTCTTGCTGCCGAATCGCGAAGATTCGACGGCCAAAAATCTTATTTCTTGCTTGCTGGCACGCTGAAACGCTTGTTGAAGCGATCTACACGGCCGCCGGTGTCAGCAATACGCTGCTTACCAGTGTAGAACGGGTGGCATTTGCCGCACACGTCCAGGTTCAGACCAGAAGCCATGGTTGAACGGGTGTTGATCACGTTACCGCAAGAGCAAGTCATGGTTACTGCTTCGTACTTAGGGTGAATACCTTGTTTCATGGGAGAACCTCATAAAAGGCCGTGTCGCTCTCCGTGCCAGGCTCAGCCTGCACAGCACCACACGCGGTTGAACATTAAGTGTATGCTCCGACAAGCGATCTCATCGAAGGCGGCATAGTATACAGAAATTAACCGGTTTTAGCAAATAGCCGCTTCCTAATTAGGCGTGTACACTACTTCTCCTTAATTCAGAACTGGATAGAGATTCAGATGCCCGTTGTTCAGGTTGCCCTGCCCGTTCCGCTACCTCGCCTGTTTGACTACTTGCTGCCTGCCGATACGCCGCAGCCGGTGGCGGGCGCACGCGTGAATGTGCCGTTCGGCAATCGCAAAATGATCGGCATTGTGGTCGGCACGCGCGAGACCAGCGATCTGCCGCTGACGCAGCTCAAGCAGATAGAAAGCGTGCTCGACGATCAAAGTCTGTTCTCGCCCGCCCTGTGGCGTATTTTGCATTGGGCCGCCAACTATTATCATTCGCCGCTCGGCGAAGTGCTGAGCCATGCGCTGCCGGTGCTGCTGCGTCAAGGCAAACCGGCGCAGGAAGCGCCGCTGTGGCAATGGGTGATAAATGATGCTGGCCGTGAAGTGGCGATGGAAAGTCTGAAGCGCGCGCCGAAACAGCAGAAAGCGCTGGCGATGCTGCGTCAGCGACCGCTCTATCGTCATCAGGTCAGCGAACACGATTTTACCGATGCCGCGCTGCAAGCGTTGCGCGCTAAAGGCTTGTGCGATTTGCGTGAACATACGCCGCAGATGCACGACTGGCGCACCAGCTTTGCCGTTAAAGGTGATCGCCTGCGCCTGAATACCGATCAGGCGATGGCGGTGGGCGCGATGCGCAGTGAAGACGATCACTATGCGCCGTGGCTGCTGGCCGGCATTACCGGTTCGGGTAAAACCGAAGTGTATCTCAGCGTACTGGAGAACGTGCTGGCACGCGGCAAACAGGCTTTAGTGCTGGTGCCGGAAATCGGCCTGACGCCGCAAACCATCGCCCGCTTCCGCGAACGTTTCGATGCGCCGATTGATGTGCTGCACTCGGCGCTAAATGACAGCGAACGCCTGGCCGTCTGGCTGCGCGCGCGCAGCGGCGAAACCGCGATTGTTATCGGCACACGCTCGGCACTGTTCACGCCGCTGGCGCGTCCCGGCGTCATCATTATTGATGAAGAGCACGACAGCTCGTACAAACAGCAGGAAGGCTGGCGCTATCAGGCACGCGATCTGGCGGTGTTCCGCGCCCATGAAGAAGACATTCCGATTGTGATGGGTTCGGCCACGCCCGCGCTGGAAACGCTGCACAACGTGCGCGTCGGCAAATATCGCCAGCTCAATCTCACCAAACGCGCGGGCAATGCTAAACCGGCATTGCAACAGCTGATTGATCTCAAAGGCCAGCAGCTGAAAGGCGGGCTGGCACCGGCGCTGCTCGGCAAAATGCGCCAACATCTACAGGCCGACAATCAGGTTCTGCTGTTCCTCAATCGCCGCGGCTTCTCTCCGGCGCTGATGTGCCACGATTGCGGTTGGCTGGCGGAATGTCAGCGCTGCGATAGCTACTACACGCTGCATCAGAATCATCGCCAGCTGCGCTGCCACCATTGTGATAGCCAGCGCCCGCTGCCGAATCAGTGCCCGAGCTGTGGTTCGACGCATTTGATGCCGGTTGGCGTCGGCACCGAACAGCTGGAACAGCAGCTGGGCACGCTGTTCCCCGGCGTGCCGGTATCGCGCATCGATCGCGATACCACCAGCCGTAAAGGTGCGCTGGAGCAGCATCTGGCCGATGTGCATCGCGGCGGCGCACGCATTCTGGTGGGCACGCAAATGCTGGCGAAAGGTCATCACTTCCCAGATGTCACGCTGGTGTCGCTGTTGGATGTCGATGGCGCGCTGTTCTCCGCCGATTTCCGTGCCGCCGAGCGCTTCGCTCAGCTTTACACGCAGGTCGCGGGCCGCGCCGGTCGTGCCGGTAAACAGGGCGAAGTATTGCTGCAAACCCATCATCCGGAACATCCGCTGCTGCAAACGTTGCTGCATCGCGGCTATTTCGCTTTTGCCGATCAAACGCTTCTGGAGCGTCAGTCGGTGCAGCTGCCACCGTGGACCAGCCATGCGCTGTTCCGCGCAGAAGATATGGATAACCAACAAGCGGCGGAATTCCTCACTCAGCTGCGCAATTTACTGGAAGCCAGCCCGCTAAAAGATGAAGCGATGTGGCTGATGGGGCCGGTTCCGGCATTGGCACCGAAACGCAGCGGACGCTGGCGCTGGCAGCTGCTGTTGCAGCATCCGTCACGCAAACGTCTGCAACAGCTGTTGAGCGGATCGCTGCCGCTGATCGCCACCTTGCCCGCGTCACGCAAAGTGAAATGGACGCTGGATATCGATCCCACCGAGAGCTAGGCCGCGCCACATCTGCGAGCCAGATCGAAAAAAGTCGCACAAGTCACAATTTTTATGCAAATTAAGTAACAACCCGGCGCGACCTTGGGTTAACAATAGTGCCGACCCGGTTGAAGCCCGGTAATGTCAGAAAATCAATGCGCTGTACCGCGTCAGGAGTTATACGTTGGACCAGAAGCAACCCTCCACCGCCGCCACCATGAAAGATGTGGCCGAGAAAGCAGGCGTTTCAACCGCCACGGTTTCACGTGCGTTGATGAATCCAGAAAAAGTCTCTGCTGCGACCCGACTCAAAGTCGAAAAAGCCGTGATTGCCGTGGGTTATGCGCCGCACGGGTTAGCGCGCAATGCCAAACGCGGTGAAACGCAAACCATTCTGGTGATTGTGCCGGATATCTGTGATCCCTTCTTCAGTGAGATCATTCGCGGCGTGGAAGTCACCGCCGCGCATGAAGGTTATCTGGTACTGATTGGCGATTGCGCGCATCAGAACAAACAGGAAAAAACCTTCCTGAATTTAATGCTAACGCGCCAGATCGACGGCATGGTGCTGTTGGGTTCACAGCTGCCATTTGAGGCGGGCATTGAAGATCAGCGTAACCTGCCGCCAATGGTGATGGGCAACGAATTTGCGCCGGAAATGGCGTTGCCAACGGTACATATCGATAACCTGACCGCCGCTTTTGAAGCGGTAAATCACCTGCTGCAGCTCGGTCATCGCCAAATCGCCTGCATCACCGGGCCAGAACATATTCCTCTGAGCCAATATCGTTTGCAGGGCTACATTCAGGCGCTGCGTCGAAGCAGCATCGCCATCGACCCGACAATGATTGTGCACGGCGACTTCACCTTTGAAGCCGGCGCGAATGCGCTTAAGCAGCTAATGAGTTTGCCGCAGCCGCCGAAGGCGATTTTCTGTCATAGCGACTTGATGGCGCTGGGCGCGATGAATCAGGCGCGCAAATTGGGCATGCGCATTCCACAGGATCTGTCAGTAGTGGGCTTTGATGATATCGAACTGGCGCAATACTACGATCCGCCGCTGACCACCGTGGCACAGCCGCGCTTTGCCATCGGTCGTGAAGCCATGCTGCTATTACTTGATGAGCTGCAGGGTAAACGCGTGAATAACGGTTCGCGCCTGCTGGATGCGGAGCTACGCGTGCGCGGCAGCACGGCACCGGCAGCAAAAAGGGAAAAATAGCGCGTAGAAGCCTGCATTTTCAGCGGATTCTGAAGGCAGACTGTGCTGGTCAAAGTTCCAGCCCTTGCGTAACATGGCGCATTCATTGCCGGGCAATTAACAGCACATTTACATGCCCATTGGCATTTTTTTGAAGGGTAGCAGAACGAAAGTGGCACAGAAAGATTATGTAGGCCGCGGGCGTTCAACAGGGACGCGTCGCAAAAAACCCGCCAGCCGCAGCAAGAAAAGCAAAGGCGGATCAGGCATTTCAAAGCTCATGATGGTACTGGCCGTGGCCGTGCTGGTCACCTTTGCCGGTGGTTTATGGTTCATCTCGCATCATAAGAAAGAAGAGATTGAGGTCATTCCAAACCACAAAGCTAACGGTAACGGCCTGCCGCCGAAGCCGGAAGAGCGCTGGAAGTACATCAAAGAGCTGGAAAATCGCCAAATTACCGTTCCGTCGCCGACTGAGCCTTCGGCCGGTGGCGTGCAATCTCAAACTCAGCTGACCGACGAACAGCGCCAGTTGCTGGAGCAGATGCAGGCCGATATGCGCCAGCAGCCGACGCAGTTGAACGAAGTGCCGTGGAACGAACAAACCCCGGCGCAGCGCCAGCAAACGCTGCAGCGTCAGCAGGTTCAACAACAGCAGCAGGTTCAGCAGCAACAACAGCAGCAGCAGTTGCAACGTCAGCAGCAACAGTTACAACAGCAGCAGCGTCAGCAACAGTTGCAGCAACAACAGGCCGCGCGTCAGCAGCAGCAGCAAGCTGCGCCGATCACGCGTGAGCCAACGCAACAGACCAAACCGCAGGAAACGGCCAAGGCGAAAACCGAAGAGAAAGCCTCTTCACAGCGCTGGATGGTGCAGTGTGGATCGTTCAAAGGTACCGATCAGGCGGAATCTGTACGCGCCGGTCTGGCATTTGAAGGATTCGAGAGCCGCATTACGACCGGCGGTGGCTGGAATCGCGTGGTGATCGGGCCGTTCAAAGATCGCAGCAGCGCCGACAGCACAGTCAAACGCTTACACAGTTCCGGCCACGGAAGTTGTATTCCCCTCGCTTTACCCTAAATAATTCAAATTGCAGGAAGGCGGCAAGTGCGAGAATCCCCATGAGCTTACTTTAGTAAGTGATTGGGGTGAGCGCACGTAGCCAACGCGCCTGCAATTTGAAGGATGAAGGGTATGCTGGGGGTTGAAACCCCTTTTTCCTACCCCATATCTGGTTGCATGATACTCCGCGCCGAGTGCGCGGAGTTCCTTTTCTACTGCAACAAGGGGTCTGCCCGTGACAACAATAGTAAGTGTACGACGCAACGGCCAGGTAGTGATTGGCGGTGATGGCCAGGCTACGCTCGGCAATACCGTAATGAAAGGCAACGTTAAAAAAGTCCGTCGTCTTTACAACGATAAAGTGATCGCCGGTTTTGCTGGCGGTACCGCAGATGCCTTCACCCTGTTTGAACTGTTTGAGCGCAAGCTGGAAATGCACCAGGGCCATCTGGTGAAAGCGGCGGTCGAACTGGCCAAAGATTGGCGTACCGATCGCATGCTGCGCCGCCTCGAAGCGCTGCTGGCGGTGGCCGACGAAAACTCCTCATTAATCATCAGCGGCAACGGCGACGTTATCCAGCCGGAAAATGATCTGATTGCAATTGGTTCTGGTGGGCCTTACGCCCAGGCAGCGGCACGCGCGTTGTTGGAAAACACCGACATTGGTGCGCACGATATCGTGGAGAAAGCGCTGAACATTGCTGGCGATATCTGTATCTACACCAACCACAATATTAACTTCGAAGCATTACCGTCTAAGGCTAAGGACTAAACATCATGTCTGAGATGACTCCACGCGAGATTGTCAGCGAGCTTAACCGCTTTATTATAGGCCAGGACGGCGCAAAGAAGGCGGTCGCGATCGCCCTGCGTAACCGCTGGCGCCGCATGCAGCTCGACGAAGAGCTGCGCCACGAAGTGACGCCGAAAAACATTCTGATGATTGGTCCTACCGGCGTCGGTAAAACCGAAATCGCCCGTCGCTTAGCCAAACTGGCGAACGCACCGTTCATCAAAGTGGAAGCCACCAAATTCACCGAAGTGGGTTATGTCGGCAAAGAGGTGGATTCCATCATTCGCGATCTGACCGATTCTGCCATCAAGATGGTGCGCAGCCAGGCGATCGAGAAGAACAAATACCGCGCGGAAGAGATGGCGGAAGAGCGCATCCTTGATGTGCTGATCCCCCCCGCGAAAAACAACTGGGGCCAGGCTGAACAAGCGGCTGAGCCATCAACCGCGCGTCAGTCCTTCCGCAAGAAACTGCGCGAAGGCCAGCTGGATGACAAAGAGATTGAGATCGATTTGGCCGCTTCATCGGCTGGCGTCGAAATCATGGCGCCTCCAGGCATGGAAGAGATGACCAGCCAGCTGCAATCGATGTTCCAGAACCTCGGTGGCCAGAAGCAGAAACCGCGTAAGCTGAAAATCAAAGAAGCCATGAAGCTGCTGATTGAAGAAGAAGCGGCCAAGCTGGTGAACCCGGAAGAGCTGAAGCAGGATGCCATCGATGCCGTTGAGCAGCACGGTATCGTGTTCATTGATGAAATCGACAAAATCTGTAAGCGCGGCGGCCAGAATGCGGGCGGCCCAGACGTGTCACGCGAAGGCGTACAGCGCGACCTGCTGCCGCTGGTTGAAGGCTGCACCGTTTCCACCAAGCACGGCATGGTGAAAACCGACCACATTCTGTTTATCGCTTCCGGCGCGTTCCAGGTCGCGAGCCCATCAGATCTGATCCCAGAACTGCAAGGTCGTCTGCCGATTCGCGTTGAGCTGCAGGCGCTGACCGTCAATGACTTCGAGCGCATCCTGACCGAGCCAAACGCCTCGGTTACCGTGCAGTACAAAGCATTGATGGGCACCGAAGGAGTCAATATCGACTTCACCGATGACGCCGTACGTCGTATCGCCGAAGCCGCATGGCAGGTGAACGAAACCACCGAGAACATCGGTGCGCGTCGTCTGCATACCGTGCTGGAGCGTCTGATGGAGGATATCTCCTATGACGCCAGCGATCGTAACGGTGAATCGATCACTATCGATGCCGAGTACGTTGGTAAGCATCTGGATGAGCTGGTGGCCGACGAAGATCTCAGCCGCTTCATTCTGTAAGCTTCACCCGCGAAATCGCTGCCCGGCCACTGTGCCGGGCTTTTTTTTACCCAGGATATTGATGCAACGCTTTGTTTGGCGGTTGATGATTTTGCCAACAATCGCCAGATAGCGATATACTTAGCGCTCCTGTGGCAAACAGACGAAAACCCTCATGAAATACGATACATCTGAACTCTGTGACATCTACCACGAAGCTGTGAATGTTGTTGAACCGCTTTTTTCGAACTTTGGTGGGCGCAGCTCATTCGGTGGTCAAATCACCACAGTGAAATGTTTCGAAGATAACGGCTTACTCTACGATTTGCTGGAAGAGAACGGTCGGGGTCGCGTATTGCTGGTGGATGGCGGCGGTTCGGTCCGTCGCGCACTGGTCGATGCTCAGCTGGCAAGTCTGGCGGCGCAAAATGAGTGGGAAGGCATTGTGGTTTACGGCTCGGTGCGTCAGGTTGACGATCTTGAAGAGCTGGAAATCGGCATTCAGGCGATTGCGGCGATTCCGGTGGGCGCAGCGGGTGAAGGCATTGGCGAAAGTGACGTGCGCGTTAACTTCGGCGGCGTGACCTTCTTCTCTGGCGACCATCTGTATGCCGACAATACCGGCATCATCCTGTCTGAAGACGCACTCGACATCGAGTAAGCCGCAACAAAAACGGGTGCCGCGGCACCCGTTGGTTTAAGCATCGACGCTTAAACTTCTTCCATTTTTCCCAGCAGTGCCCGCAGACGATCCTGCCAGACATGCTGCTCTTCTTTCAGATGCTGATTTTCACGCACCAGCGCATCCTGGTTGCCTGAAGCCTGGCTGACTTCGTTTTTCAGCGTATTGTTTTGCTCTTTCAGCTCTTCAATTTCCATCTGCAGCAGAGTGATGGTATCAATCGCCTGCTGTACTTTCGCTTCCAGTTTCTCGAACACTTCAAATGACATCTTTCTGACCTCTCCTAAATCTTGCAAGGCGTTGATGGGGCTAGTGCATGCCTTATTATGGTGCGCTCAGCCACGATGACTCGATTGTATGTAGCCAAACCCAGCAAGTCCAGTGGCACAAGGCTTGCGAGGGCAGTCTGTAACACTTTTCAGTCTATGCCTAAAAAAATGCGCATCTTCGCGCATCTGTGTGCGCGATCACATCAGCATCGACCAGCAAAGCGGGAAAAATGGGTCTTAAAGCAACGTAAAAGACGCGAAAACGCGCATTTTTATGATGGAGTACACAGTTTTCAATTTCGCTATTTCTCGTTTATGCTCGTTAACGATAAATTCACATCAACCCTACATTGATAGCTGGGCGACTCATGGATGAGAACAAAAACTGATAAAATTTAACCTCGCTTCAGGAATGCCATTATGAGTCAGACAACTAACACACTAAAAGGTCAGTGCATCGCTGAATTTCTCGGCACAGGTTTGATTATCTTCTTTGGTGCAGGCTGTGTTGCTGCACTGAAACTGGCCGGTGCGTCATTCGGTCAGTGGGAAATTTGTATTATCTGGGGTTTAGCCGTCTCCATGGCAGTCTATCTCAGCGCAGGCGTTTCTGGCGCGCATCTTAACCCAGCCGTTACCGTCGCGCTGTGCCTGTTCGCTAATTTCGAAGGTCGTAAAGTTGTCCCCTATATTCTGGCGCAGGTTGCCGGCGCGTTCTGCGCTGCCGCGTTGGTTTACGGTCTCTACTACAATCTGTTCTTTGATTACGAAGCAGGCCATCAAATGGTGCGCGGCAGCGTTGAAAGCCTCGATCTGGCCGGTATCTTTTCTACCTACCCGAACCCGCACATCAGCGTCGCTCAGGCGTTCCTGGTTGAGATGGTGATTACAGCGGTATTAATGGCGGTGATCATGGCGCTGACCGATGACGGCAACGGTGTACCGCGTGGTCCGCTGGCTCCCCTGTTGATTGGTTTACTGGTCGCGGTAATCGGTGGCTCAATGGGTCCACTGACCGGCTTCGCACTCAACCCTGCGCGTGACTTCGGTCCAAAACTGTTCGCCTTCTTCGCTGGCTGGGGCAACGTAGCCTTCACCGGTGGCAAAGATATTCCTTACTTCCTGGTTCCGATTTTTGGCCCGCTGGTCGGTGCTTGCCTCGGAGCCTTTGGTTACCGTTCGCTGATTGGCCGCCATCTGCCAGTTAACGTCGCGGAAGCCAGCACAGCAGAAAAACCGGTTGCGCGCGCTCAGCAGCGTAAAGCGTAAGTTTCGTCGATACCACATCAGGAAAGCACAATGACTACTGATAAAAAATATATAGTTGCACTCGATCAGGGCACAACCAGCTCACGCGCCGTGGTGCTTGATCATGATGCCAACATCGTCGCGGTTTCTCAGCGCGAATTTACCCAGATTTACCCGAAAGCGGGTTGGGTTGAACATGACCCAATGGATATCTGGGCGTCACAAAGCTCAACGCTGGTTGAAGTGCTGGCTCACGCCGACATTAACTCCGATCAAATCGCGGCGATTGGTATCACCAACCAGCGTGAAACCGCCATCGTGTGGGATAAAGAGACCGGCAAACCGGTTTACAACGCCATCGTCTGGCAGGATCCACGCACCGCAGATTACTGTAATAAGCTGAAGAAAGAGGGTCTGGAAGAGTACATCCAGCACACCACCGGTTTGGTGATTAACCCGTACTTCTCAGGCACCAAGGTGAAGTGGATTCTGGATAATGTGGAAGGCGCGCGTGACCGTGCTAAACGCGGCGAACTGCTGTTCGGTACCGTTGATACCTGGCTGATTTGGAAAATGACCCAGGGCCGTGTGCACGTCACCGATCACACCAACGCCTCACGTACCATGATGTACAACATCCACAAGCTGGAGTGGGATGAGCGCATGCTGGAGATCCTCGATATCCCGCGTGAAATGCTGCCAGAAGTGAAAGGCTCTTCTGAAGTGTACGGCCAGACCAACATTGGTGGTAAAGGCGGTACGCGTATTCCAATCGCCGGTATCGCGGGTGACCAGCAAGCGGCGCTGTATGGCCAGCTGTGCGTACAACCGGGTATGGCGAAAAACACATACGGCACCGGCTGCTTCATGCTGATGAACACCGGCACCGAAGCGGTGACCTCAACGCATGGCCTGCTGACCACCATCGCGTGCGGCCCACGCGGCGAAGTGAACTATGCGCTGGAAGGTGCGGTGTTTATCGGTGGTGCGTCGATTCAATGGCTGCGTGATGAGATGAAGTTGATCAGCGATTCAACCGACTCTGAATACTTCGCGTTGAAAGTGAAAGACACCAACGGCGTGTATATGGTGCCAGCCTTCACCGGTTTGGGTGCGCCATATTGGGATCCGTATGCACGCGGCGCGATTTTCGGTCTGACGCGCGGTGCGAACGCGAACCACATCATCCGTGCCACGCTGGAGTCGATTGCTTACCAGACGCGCGACGTACTGGAAGCGATGCAGAACGATGCGGGCACCCGCCTGCAATCACTGCGCGTGGATGGCGGTGCGGTTGCCAACAACTTCCTGATGCAGTTCCAGTCTGACATTCTCGGCACGCGCGTTGAGCGTCCGGAAGTGCGTGAAGTCACGGCGCTGGGTGCGGCGTATCTGGCTGGCTTAGCGGTCGGCTTCTGGAACGATCTGGAAGAAGTTCGCGCTAAAGCGGTGATTGAGCGTGAGTTCCGCCCAAGCATCGAAACCACCGAACGTAACGTCCGTTACGCCGGCTGGAAGAAAGCGGTCGCTCGCGCTAAAGCGTGGGAAGACGAAGAGTAAAATCCTGCTAACCCGCGGCGCCCTGTCGCGGGTTTTTCCCCTGCCACGTTTCCCCGCTGTGTTAAACTGCCTGCCTGTTTTTTATCAGGTGCCACCATGAAACGAGAACTCGCGATTGAATTTTCCCGTGTGACCGAAGCCGCTGCATTAGCGGGCTATCACTGGTTAGGACGCGGCGATAAAAATGCGGCCGACGGCGCAGCCGTTCACGCCATGCGCATTATGCTCAACACTATCGATATCGACGGCCAGATCGTGATTGGCGAAGGCGAAATCGACGAAGCTCCGATGCTGTATATCGGTGAGAAAGTCGGTACCGGCCGTGGCGACGCCGTGGATATCGCGGTCGATCCGATCGAAGGCACGCGCATGACGGCGATGGGCCAGGCCAATGCGCTGGCGGTGCTGGCGGTGGGAGACAAGGGCAGCTTCCTGCACGCACCTGATATGTACATGGAAAAGCTGATTGTTGGACCGGGCGCACGTGGCGCCATTGACCTCAATCTGCCGCTCGACATTAACCTGAAAAACATCGCGCTGGCATTGGGCAAACCGCTCAGCCAGTTAACGGTGTCGATTCTGGCCAAGCCACGCCACGATGCGGTGATTGCCCAGCTGCAGCAGCTCGGCGTGCGCGTGTTCTCCTTCCCGGACGGCGATGTCGCGGCCTCGATTCTGACCTGTATGCCGGATAGCGAAGTGGATGTGATGTACGGCATCGGTGGCGCACCGGAAGGTGTGGTGTCGGCGGCAGTCATTCGCGCGATGGACGGCGACATGCAGGCGCGTTTATTGGCGCGTCACGAAGTGAAAGGCGATAGCGAAGAGAATCGTCGCCTCGGCGAGAATGAACTGCAACGCTGCGCCGAGATGGGCATTGAAGCGGGTCAGGTGCTGAAGCTGGATCAGATGGCGCGCAACGATAACGTTATCTTCGCTGCCACCGGCATCACCACCGGCGATTTGCTGAAAGGCATCACGCGTAACGGCAACATCGCCACCAGCGAAACGCTGCTGGTGCGCGGCAAATCGCGCACTATTCGCCGCATCCAGTCAATCCACTATCTGGATCGCAAAGACGCGGCGCTGCATCAATTTATCCTGTAATCGCCTGCTTGCCGCTCTCTGGATGACGAGAGAGCGGCCACCAGCACAGCAGCATCACCAGCGACGTCACGAACATTAACATGCCAAGGCTGGATTGATCGTGCTGCGGTAACAGCGCAGAAAGCCACGCCACCACGCCGGAACCGAGGTTCTGCAAACCACCGATCAACGCACCAGCGCTGCCCGCCAGCCACGCATACGGCTCCATCGCACCCGAGGTTGCCAGCGGAAACAGCATGCCCGCGCCAAAGAAGAACAGCGCAGCTGGCACCAGCAACGTCCAGATGTTCATTACGCCAAACCAGGCCGGCACCCACATTAACAAGCCCGCTAACAGGCAACTGTTCACGCCGTACCACATCAGCGTGTGCCAGGATTTTTGCTCGCGTCCGGCAAACCAGGCGCCAAAAAACGCCGCCGGAATCGGCAGGATAAACAGGATGCTGACGGTTAATCCATCCAGCCCCAATACGCCGCCCATCAGCACGCCGCAGCTGGCTTCAAACACCGCGATACCGGCCAGCGCACCAATCAGCAGCAGCAGATAACGCACGAAGTTACCGTCGCTCAGCAAAGTGGCATAACGGCGCAGGAACGGCGTGGCGGGCGTATCAACAGGGCGTGTTTCCGGCAGCCAGCGCGCCATCGAGGCGGTGACGCCGACGCATAACAGCAGCAGGAAGGCGAAACAGGCGTGCCAGCCAAACAGATGCGTCAGCAGCGCACCAATCACCGGCGCCAGCAGCGGACTCACCAGAATGCCCATATTCAGCAGGCTGTTCGCCTGGCGCAGAGCGATGCCGGAATAGAGATCGCGCGGCATGGTGCGCGCCATCACGCCCGCTACGCCGGTCCCTAAACCTTGCACCGCGCTGCCCAACACCAGAATATCGAGCGAGGGCGCGAACATGGCGATCAACGCGCCGACGGCAAAGATCGTCATGCCAATCAGGATCACCGGACGGCGGCCAAAACTGTCCGAGAGCGGGCCGTAGATCAACTGCGATCCGCCGTAGGTCATCAGATAGGCGGCCATCACCTGCTGGATCGCGCCGCTGCGCACATTGAGCGTTTCGGCAATGTTGGCCATCGCTGGCACATAGATGGTTTGCGCCATCTGCCCGACCGCCACCAGCACGATCAGCATGAATAACAGAAAGCGATTTTGCGTTTTACTTATCAACATGGAACAAAATGTCTGCCTGAGAAACAAAGAATAGGCAGCACAAAACAGGCCGCCTCGGATTTATGGCGGCAAAAATATCAGGATTCAGTGACAAATCGAGAGGCGCGGGCAAAGCTGTATGTCTTAAGCCGTCAAGTTGGTAGTCCAGATTGTAAACCGCCCGCTACAGTTGCTGATCTGTGCGCTGCGTTTGTCGCTGAGAGCCCTTTGCTGGGCGCAAGGCTGGAAATTTGCCGGATGGATAACGATGATAATCATGTGCCTGAATATTCAACATTAAGGAGTTAGCATGGCTGAGTGGATCAATGCTGAAGTTAAAGAAGTAAAAAACTGGACCGATGCACTGTTCAGCCTGCGCGTCGAAGCACCGATTGATACCTTTACGGCGGGACAGTTTGCCAAGCTGGCACTGGAAATTGACGGTGAGCGCGTGCAGCGCGCCTATTCTTACGTCAATGCGCCGCAGGATTCGCTGCTGGAGTTTTATCTGGTCACGGTGCCGGAAGGTAAACTGAGTCCGCGTTTGCAGGCGTTGCAGCCCGGCGAGCAAGTAATGATCACCAAAGAGGCGGCGGGTTTCTTTGTGCTCGATGAAATTCCAGATTGCCAAACGCTGTGGATGCTGGCGACCGGCACGGCGATCGGCCCCTATTTATCGATTCTGCAACAGGGCGAAGATCTGGATCGTTTTGATAACATTGTGCTGGTACATGCCGCGCGTTTCGCCGATGACCTGAGCTTCCTGCCTTTAATGCAAGCACTGCAGCAGCGCTATCAGGGCAAATTGCACATTCAAACAGTAGTTAGCCGCGAAGAGATCGCCGGTTCGCTACACGGTCGCGTGCCGCAGCTAATTGAAAGTGGAGAACTGGAGCGAGCCGTCGGCTTGCCGCTGACGGCCGAAACCAGCCATGTGATGCTGTGCGGCAATCCACAGATGGTGCGCGATACCCAGCAATTACTGAAAGATACGCGTGAGATGCGTAAACATTTCAAACGTAAACCCGGCCATATGACCAGCGAACATTACTGGTAATCGGCGCGGCACAAAGAATGTAAGATTTTTCCCAGTGTGGGTTTTGACTTTGCCCGGTAAAAACCGTTCTAATCGTGGGCTAAGTGAATGATTTAGGGCCGAAGCAATGAACAACCTGCCAGTCGCGCTGCTGCTTGGCCTCGCACTGACATTTCCCGTCTGGGCGGAGGATGCCCCCGCGTTAGATCGTAGCGATCATCTGCCTGCTGCGCCCTATCTGCTCGCGGGTGCGCCAACGTTCGATATGACCGTTGCTCAATTCCGTGAGAAGTACAACACGGCCAATCCCAATGAATTGCTGCAGGAATATCGCGCCATTGATAATCGCGGCGATAAAAGCAATCTGACGCGTGCCGCCAGCAAAATCAGCGAAACGCTGTATGCCTCAACGGCGCTGGAGCAAGGCACCGGCAAAATCAAAACCCTGCAAATCACCTGGCTGCCGGTTCCCGGCCCCGATATGAAAGCCGCGCAGGCACGCGCCATGGATTATATGACCGCCCTGCTGCGCTTCTTCATCCCCGGCTTATCGCCCGAAGATGGGCGTAAAAAACTCGATTCCTTGCTGAGCGCCGGTAAAGGCGCGCGCTATTTTGCCCGCACCGAAGGTGCCTTGCGTTTCGTGGTGGCGGACAATGGCGACAAGGGTTTGACCTTCGCCGTTGAGCCGATAAAACTGGCGCTCGCGACGCCCTGATCGCACCGGCAAAAATGACGAAAAGCAAAGCCAGCAACAAATTTGATCTCTATACTGTCTCGCAGACATCGCTGCCCGATGGCAGCGCTATTTCATGAATCGCGTTATGCGGAGGAAAGAATGCGACATCCACTGGTTATGGGTAACTGGAAACTGAACGGTAGCAAGCAGATCACCAAAGAGCTGATTGAAGGCCTGCGCAAAGAGCTGTCTGGTGTTGATGGTTGTGGCGTCGCGATTGCACCGCCAGCCATCTATCTGGACCTGGCGAAACACGCCATTTCCGGTAGCCACATTGCTCTGGGTGCTCAGAACGTTGACGTTAATCTGTCTGGCGCATTCACTGGCGAAACTTCCGCAGACATGTTGAAAGACGTTGGCGCGAAATACATCATCATCGGCCATTCTGAGCGCCGCACCTACCACAAAGAGAGCGACGAGTTCATCGCGAAGAAATTTGCCGTTGTGAAAGAAGCGGGCCTGGTGCCGGTTCTGTGCATCGGTGAAACTGACGCAGAAAACGAAGCGGGCAAAACGGAAGAAGTGTGCGCACGCCAGATCGACGCCGTGCTGGAAACTCAGGGCGCTGCAGCGTTCGAAGGCGCAGTGATCGCTTACGAGCCAGTTTGGGCTATCGGTACCGGCAAATCAGCCACTCCAGCGCAGGCTCAGGCGGTGCACAAATTCATTCGTGACCATATCGCGAAGAAAGATGCAGCTATCGCTCAGCAAGTGATCATTCAGTACGGCGGCTCGGTCAACGACAAAAACGCCGCTGAGCTGTTCACCCAGCCAGACATCGATGGCGCGCTGGTTGGCGGCGCTTCACTGAAAGCCGATGCATTTGCGGTGATCGTGAAAGCGGCAGCAGCAGCGAAAAACGCGTAAGTCAGAGTTTTCGATGCAGAAAAAGGCGGCTGATTAGCCGCCTTTTTTATTGGTCGCCATAAATGGCAACCCTACGAAAGATGGGTTATTGCGGCAATATGCTGCAGTTATGATCCTGCAGCTCTTCCGCCGAGCCGCTGTTTAATTTCAGCCAGTTACGCTCCAGCGCCAACAGCGCTAAACGGCCATCCGGCAATTGTGCCAGCGCCAACCCGTATTTCCCCATCTCGGTGCGCGCATGCGGCACTTCATCCGCCAGGCGGATAAACGCACTCTGCTGCGCCAGTTCTGCCGCAGAAATCGACCGCACCAGATAACGATGCTTACGCAGCATTTCACTGTGCCACTGCGCGTTTAGCCTCGGAGCCAGCGCATCCAGCTGCTGACGCACATCCGGCCGCAGACAGGAAATATGAATATGCAGCTGATTCTGCGTACGCCCATATTGCGCATTGATGGCCAGCGACAGCGCGCTATCGGGAATCGGCGCGCCGTGCTTCTGCGCCAGCAATGTGCGTTGCTGCCACGCTTCGGCAAACAGATTTGGCGTTGCGGGTTCAAGAAGGATCGGACTTTCCATGCCGGTAATTTTTTCGAGCGGCATCAGCAGAAACTGCAACGGGCCGTTGAGATCTTTCAGCGTGACGTAACCCTGCGCGCTGTTCACCTGCTGACATGGCGCGGGTTTGCCCGTCGCCGCCATGTTAGGCACGCACTTTTCGCTGATAATCTGCCACAGGGCGTTGGAGTTTTTATGGAAATGGATGGCGCCGGCGATCAGTCCGACAATCAACAGCACCAATAATGCGGTAAGTAACTTCAGGGTACGACGACTGCCCTGCATAGCCCGATTCCTCTGTTCATCACCTGCCAGCATCCTCGCCTGGCAGGTGATGAAAGTCACGGACTAAAACAAAACGGCCAGCATTCTCGCTGGCCGTTTTTTATGCGTTATGGCTTCATCACCTGGTCGTAGCTGCCGCCATCGGCGAAGTGGGTTTTCTGGGCTTGCGTCCAGCCACCAAATTTGCTGTCGATAGTGAACAGTTTTACCGGGGCGAATTTATTGGCAAATTTCTTCGCAACGGCTTCATCACGTGGACGGTAGAAATTCTCCGCCGCGATGGTCTGGCCTTCCGGCGAGTAGAGATACTTGAGGTAATCTTCGGCCACTTTACGGGTGCCCTGCTCGTCGACCACTTTATCCACCACTGAAACCGTTGGCTCGGCCAAAATCGATTCGCTTGGGGTGACGATTTCAAACTTGTCTTTACCCAGCTTATCCACCGCCAGATAGGCTTCGTTTTCCCACGCAATCAGCACATCGCCAATGCCACGTTCAACGAAGGTGTTAGTCGCACCACGTGCACCCGAATCCTGTACTTCGACGTTCTTAAACAGCGATTTGACGTAAGCCAGCGCTTTGGCCTGATCGCCATGGTTCTGATCCAGCGCCCAACCCCATGCAGCCAGATAGTTCCAGCGCGCACCGCCCGACGTTTTCGGGTTTGGTGTGATGACGGAAACGCCCGGTTTAATCAGATCCGGCCAATCATGAATGCCTTTCGGGTTGCCTTTACGCACCAGGAACACGATGGTCGAGGTGTAAGGCGCGGAGTTGTCCGGCAGGCGTTTAATCCAGTCTTTATTAATACGACCACGGTCAGCAATAGCATCGACATCAGATTGCAGCGCCAGCGTAACCACATCAGCACGGATGCCATTGATCACTGAGGTCGCTTGTTTACCGGAACCGCCGTGCGACTGGCGAATCACCACGTTGTCGCCGGTCTCCTGCTTGTAATGCGCGCTAAACGCTTTGTTGTACTGCTCGTACAGCTCACGGGTTGGATCGTAAGAGACGTTTAACAGCTGAATATCCTTTGCCAGAACACTGGTTGAAGCCAGTAACAGGGTGACACCAATACTCCACTTATTCATTGCTTGCTCTCCCGAGGTCGTTATAGAACAAGACTGACACAAACTTATCCATGGATTAAAGAATTAAAAATAAGCTGTTATAACTGGAGGGAATATGAGCAGGTATAAAAAAGGCGCGAGTTGCGTCGCGCCTTGACAGGGAATTAGTAAAGTTTTTTGGCGGTATCCAGCCAGTCGCGTTTGAACGGACGCTTCATATTTTCAATCGCGTCGATGATGTCGTGATGCACCATCTTCTCGTTCTGAATGCCGACGCAGCGGCCGCCATAACCTTGCAGTAGCAGCTCGATGGAGTAAGAACCCATGCGCGATGCCAGGATGCGGTCATAGGCACAAGGTGCACCGCCACGCTGAATGTGACCGAGAACGGTGGCGCGGGTTTCGCGTTTGGTTTCAGCTTCGATGAAGTGCGCCAGATCGTCGATATCGCAGATGTGCTCGGTAATCGCCACGATGGCGTGTTTTTTGCCTTTGGCGATGCCCGCTTTGATCTCTGAAACCAGCTCTTCGCGGGTATAGGGGATTTCAGGCAGTACGATGAACTCACAACCGCCGGCAATCGCTGCCGCCAGGGTTAAATCGCCGCAGTAACGGCCCATCACTTCAACGATGGAGATGCGCTGGTGGGAAGAGGAGGTGTCGCGCAGGCGGTCAATCGCTTCAACCACGGTTTCCAATGCAGTGAAGTATCCGATGGTGTAATCGGTGCCTGCTACGTCGTTATCGATGGTGCCCGGCAAGCCGATGCACGGGAAGCCCATTTCGGTCAGGCGCTTCGCACCCATGTAGGAACCATCACCGCCGATAACGACCAACGCATCAATGCCGCGCTTTTTCATGTTATCAATCGCGGTCTGGCGCACTTCATCGTTGCGGAATTCTGGGAAGCGTGCGGAACCGAGGAAGGTGCCGCCACGGTTGATCATGTCTGACACGCTGTAGCGGTCGAGGTTGATCATGCGATCTTCGTACAATCCCAGATAGCCGTCGTAAATACCAAAAACTTCCAGTCCTTCACTCAGCGCGGAACGTACAACTCCGCGAATGGCTGCGTTCATGCCTGGGGCGTCGCCGCCGCTGGTCAGTACTCCGATTTTTTTGATCATGACAACCTCTGGATTGTTCAAAAACTAAGGATTATTCCTGCCATGTGTCCGGCGTGGACCAGCTCGCGATCGCATGGCTTAATAGTTGCAAAATAGTATATCAAACGCTTGATGCTGAATTGATTCAGGTCAGACAAGTTTTCGCTAATTTTTTACAGAGTTGTTAGCGTTACGTCACTTTTTTTGTGTAATTGCATGATTTTAAATCGCTAACCTTGAAAAAATCCGTGCTGATTGCTCGGCACAACAGAGCAGGGATCTTGATGGATGATCACGTCTGAGCCGGGAAACTTCTTTAGTAATGCCTGCTCAATTTGATCGGCCACCTGATGCGCCTGCACCAGCGGCAACTGATCTTCCATCTCCAGATGCAGCTGGATGAAACGCGTCGGGCCCGATTGCCGCGTGCGCAGTGCATGTGCGCCACGTACGCCTGGCCAGTTGGTCACCACGTTAATGATCTCCTGCGTTTCATGCTCGGGCAGTACGCGGTCTAGCAGCGCCTGTACCGCGTCATAGCCCATCCGCAAGGCGTTATAGAGAATGTAAACACCGATGCCGAGCGCGAACAATGCATCCGCCCGTACAAAACCATAGCTGCTCAAACCAAGGGCGACCAATATTGCGCCGTTCATCACCACATCAGATTGATAGTGCAGCATGTCTGCGCGAATCGCCTGGCTACGCGTGCGACGCACCACCCAGCGCTGGAAGGCAACCAATGTCAGGGTTGAAAACAGCGCAATCACCGTCACCACAATGCCCACCAGCGGCGCATGTAAGGTTTCGGGCGATGCCAGATGCTGAATACCGGTGAGAAACAGAAACAGCGCCGAGCCGGAGATAAACATGCTCTGCGCCAGCGCGGCCAATGATTCGGCTTTACCATGGCCGAAGGTGTGATCGTCATCGGCCGGCTGCAATGAATAGCGCACCACCAGCAAGTTGGTGAGTGAAGCGGCGATATCCACCAATGAATCCACTAAGGCCGCCAACATGCTGACTGAACCGGTATGCCACCAGGCGAAAATTTTCACGATTAACAGCAGCGTCGCCAGCGTAGTCGCCGCTAACGCCGCCCGATTGACTAACTTTGCATAGGAAGAATCCATGCTATGCCTCACCGGGTCGCACGCTTCATCGGTGCGGCCTTTAGGTCTCAAGATGGCTAAAGTTTATCATCGGCAGAAGTGTGCTGCGTGATTGAATTTTAAGACAATGATGTTAGAGAGAAATGACAAGCAAAAAAAACCCCCGCATCATGCGGGGGAAGACAGGGATGGTGTCTATGGCAAGGAAAACAGGGATACTATGTTACTGGTTACTGCTGGTACTACTCACTGCTTGCAGCGGTGATGATGGCTGCAATCCTGAGAGCCGACGAACTTCAGCCAATCGTCGCTCATAATTTTTCTGCAATGTCGCTTGCTGTGCAGGCGTTAACAGGTGGTACATCTGATTACGAACCCGAGCCATTTCGACTTGCTGTTCTATCGCTGCGCGGGCTTGTTTCTCTGCCTGCTGTCGAATAGCCGATTCGTTAAATTTGTCTGCAATGACAAGGTCATGCATAGTTTCTATATCTTGAACGCTGATTGTTGGGCGTTCGTGTCGCGCTTGCTGCATCAGGTCTCGCATCTGTTGCCGCTGTTGTTCAGTCAGCTCAATGCCATCGAACATGTAGCTTTGCGGATTTTGCGTCATACTGCCTGTCGTCAATCCGCTGTTCGGATGCATCTCGTCAATCGTCGTCGTGTCTGCTGCTTCGGCGCTGGCGTGACTGAGAACCATCGCTGAGGCAATGACGACGGCGGTTAAGTAGCGCATCGTTAACTCCCAGTTCGTTCCGTTTTGCGATTCAACGAGAGCCAGTGTACGGCGGTGGCTGCAAACATCCGTCAGGGGGTGTAAAACTACGTAAAGCGTTGGATTGCAAGTCAAGGAACACGGTATTTTGCCTGCGGAGGGCAATAAAAAATGAATAAAATCCTGTTGGTTGATGACGACCGCGAATTAACTTCGCTGCTTAAAGAACTGCTTGAGATGGAAGGTTTTGAAGTCATTGTGGCAAGCGATGGTGAGCAGGCGCTTAACCTGCTAGACAACACCGTGGACTTGTTATTGCTTGATGTCATGATGCCGAAGAAGAACGGTATCGACACATTGAAAGAACTACGCCAACAGCACCAAACTCCGGTCATTATGCTGACTGCACGTGGCAGCGAACTGGACCGTGTTCTGGGCCTTGAACTGGGCGCAGATGACTATCTGCCTAAACCGTTTAACGATCGTGAACTGGTGGCGCGTATCCGTGCCATTTTGCGTCGTTCAAACTGGAGCGAGCAGCAACAGCAGCATGATAACAGCTCACCGACGCTGGAAGTCGACTGCCTGCGCCTGAATCCAGGTCGCCAGGAAGCCAGCTTTGATAGCGAAACCTTGGATCTCACCGGCACCGAGTTCACTCTGCTCTATTTGCTGGCACAGCATCTGGGTCAGGTGGTATCGCGTGAGCACCTGAGTCAGGAAGTGTTGGGCAAACGTCTGACACCGTTTGACCGCGCTATCGATATGCACATTTCTAATCTGCGCCGTAAATTGCCGGAACGTCGTGATGGTCATCCGTGGTTTAAAACCCTGCGCGGACGCGGCTATCTGATGGTTTCGGCATCATGATTGGAAGTTTAACCACCCGCATCTTCGCCATCTTCTGGCTCACGCTAGCGTTGGTGTTGATGCTGGTTTTGATGGTGCCCAAACTCGATTCGCGCCAGATGACCGCATTACTGGAAAGCGAGCAGCGTCAGGGCACCATGATTGAACAGCATGTTGAAGCGGAGCTGTCTCAGGATCCGCCAAACGACTTAATGTGGTGGCGTCGCCTGTTCCGCTCCATCGACAAATGGGCGCCGCCTGGACAGCGCTTGTTATTGGTGACCAGCGAAGGCCGGGTGATTGGCGCGCAGCACAATGAAATGCAGATCATCCGCAACTTTATTGGGCAGTCGGATAACGCCGACCACCCACAAAAGAAAAAGTATGGTCGCGTTGAAATGGTTGGGCCTTTCGCGGTGCGCGATGGCGAAGACAACTATCAGCTCTACCTGATTCGTCCTGCCACCAGCTCACAGCTCGATTTCGTCAATCTGCTGTTTGACCGCCCGCTACTGCTGCTGATTGTCACCATGCTGATCAGTTCACCGCTGCTGCTGTGGCTGGCGTGGAGCCTGGCGCGTCCCGCCCGCAAACTTAAATATGCGGCGGATGAAGTGGCAAGCGGCAATTTGCGTCAGCATCCGGAACTGGAATCGGGGCCGCAAGAGTTTCTGGCAGCGGGTTCGAGTTTCAACCAAATGGTGAGCGCACTCGAACGCATGATGACGGCGCAACAGCGTTTGCTATCTGATATCAGCCATGAACTGCGTACGCCGTTGACTCGCTTGCAGCTGGCAACCGCGTTACTGCGTCGCCGTAACGGGGAAGGCAAAGAGCTGCAGCGCATCGAAACGGAAGCGCAGCGTCTCGATGGCATGATTAACGATTTGCTGGTGCTGTCGCGTACGCAACACAATAATGCACTGGTTAGCGAGGCAATGAAGGCCAACCAGCTGTGGAACGGCGTGCTGGAAGATGCCAAATTTGAAGCCGAGCAGATGGGCAAACTAATGGAAGTGCCCTATCCGCCTGGCCCGTGGCCGCTGTACGGTAATCCACATGCGCTGGAGAGTGCGCTGGAGAATATCGTGCGTAATGCGCTGCGCTATTCGAATTCGCATATCAGCGTCAGCTTCTCGGTGGATATCGAAGGCATCACCATCCACGTCGATGATGATGGTCCGGGCGTCAGCCCAGAAGATCGCGAGCAGATTTTCCGTCCGTTCTACCGCACCGATGAGGCGCGCGATCGTGAATCAGGCGGCACCGGATTGGGCCTGGCGATCGTCGAAACGGCCATCCAGCAGCATCGCGGTTGGGTCAAAGCCGATGACAGTCCGCTCGGCGGTTTACGCCTCACGCTGTGGCTGCCGCTGTACTCCGCCCGTCAATAATTTGTTATGCTTCGGCCCTCGTTTCTGGGGGCCTTATGCTAAACATTGTCTTATTTGAACCTGAAATTCCGCCAAATACCGGCAACATCATTCGCTTGTGCGCAAATACCGGTTTCCAGTTACACCTGATTGAACCGCTGGGCTTTGCCTGGGATGATAAGCGCCTGCGCCGCGCCGGGCTGGATTACCACGAATATACCGCCTTAAAAAAACACGCCAATTACGCGGCATTTCTGGCGACGGAAGCGCCTCAGCGCATGTTCGCGCTCACCACCAAAGGAACGCCTGCGCACAGCGCGGTGAGCTATCAAAAGGGGGATTATTTGGTGTTTGGTCCGGAGAGTCGCGGCTTACCCGCAGAGATCCTCAACGCGCTGCCCGCTGAGCAGAAAATCCGTATTCCGATGATGGCGGAAAGCCGCAGCATGAATCTGTCTAATGCGGTATCTGTGGTGGTGTATGAAGCGTGGCGCCAGCTCGATTATGCTGGCGCACTGATCAAAGGCTAAATTCCGTCGCCGTACTCAAAGCCCGCGCCGTTGAAGTGCTGATCCATATCCATCGACGGTTTATCGCTGGTCGGTTTACCGACAATGCGCGCAGGCACGCCGGCCGCCGTGGTATGCGGCGGTACGGGCTGCAGGACGACGGAACCGGCACCGATTTTCGCACCGCGCCCCACTTCAATGTTGCCCAGAATCTTGGCACCCGCGCCAATCATTACACCTTCACGGATTTTCGGATGGCGATCGCCGCTGGTTTTACCGGTACCGCCGAGCGTCACCGATTGCAGTATTGAAACGTCATTTTCGATGATGGCTGTTTCGCCGATAACAATGCCGGTGGCGTGGTCAAGCATGATGCCGCGACCAATGCGCGCCGCCGGGTGAATATCCACGGCAAACGAGACGGAAATTTCGTTCTGCAGATAAACCGCCAGTGCGCGGCGACCTTCTCTCCATAACCAGTTGCCAATGCGATAGGCCTGTAAGGCGTGGAAACCTTTGAGATAGAGCAGCGGTGTAGAGTATTTATCAACAGCGGGATCGCGCTGACGCACAGCCTGAATATCGTAGGCCGCGGAGACAATCATCTCTGGGTCTTCACGATAGGCTTCTTCCACGATTTCGCGAATAGCAATAGCGGGCATGATCGGGTTTGCCAGCTTGTTGGCGAGCATATAGCTGAGCGCGCTACCGAGGTTTTCGTGTTTAAGCAATGTCGCATGGTAAAAGCTGGCCAGCATAGGTTCACAGTCGGCCAGTGCTCTGGCTTCGGCTTTGATATGGTTCCAGACCAGTTCTAACTCTTCAGACGACATTGCTGTTTGCTCCCGATAAAAAAAGCGCCTGATGGGGCGCTACAGGTGGTGACGCTGGCGCATCCTGCTTCAGCTTTGGCTGTTTTCGTCCTTCCTTGCACGGCCAAGTAAGGTCAATGCTGCCTCTCGCGCTGATTTTCCGCAATAGAGCACCTGATAAATCTGCTCAGTAATCGGCATTTCTACGCCGACACGCGCGGCCAATGCTTTGACTTCCTTAGTGTTTCTGTAGCCTTCTACAACTTGTCCGATAATGCGTTGCGCATCGTCTACGCTCTCGCCTTGCCCCAGCATCATGCCGAAACGACGGTTGCGCGACTGATTATCGGTACAGGTCAGCACCAAATCGCCTAAACCGGCCATGCCCATAAAGGTGGTGGCATCGGCACCCAGCGCTGCGCCGAGACGGCTCATTTCCGTCAGACCACGGGTGATTAAGGCAGTACGCGCGTTGGCACCAAAGCCTATGCCGTCAGAAATCCCCGCACCAATCGCAATCACGTTCTTCACCGCGCCGCCTAACTGCACGCCGATGAAATCCTGATTGTTATAGACGCGGAAACTTTTACCACAGTGCAGCTTCTGCTGCAGGTCGTCAGCGAACTCCGCATCAGTCGATGCCAGTGCGATGGCCGTAGGCATGCCAGCAGCCAGCTCTTTGGCAAAGGTGGGTCCGGAAATCACCGCTAGCGGAATGGCATCGCCAAGGATTTCACGCGCCACATCCTGCAGCAAACGGCCGGTCTCTTTTTCCAGTCCTTTAGTCGCCCAGACAATCCGTGAATCGGCACGCAAATGCGGCTTAAGCTGCGTCAGCACGTCGCCAAATACATGGCTCGGCACCACGACCAGCAGATCGCGACTGGCGTTAACCACGGTAGCCAGATCGGCTTCAGGAACGAGATTATCAGGGAAAGGAACATCGGGCAGGAAAGCGGTATTGCAGCGGTCAGCTTGCAGCTGCGCCAAGCTTTGAGGATTGTGGCCCCAGAGCAGAACCGGATGGCCATTACGGGCCAGCGTGATGGCCAATGCGGTGCCGTACGAGCCGGCACCGATGACGCTAATTGAAGCATTGAGTGTAGTCATCAGGCATCCTGATGTGGCGCTTCGCCTTCACCTTGCTGCTGCAGATAGTTCATAAACAGCGCATCAAAGTTAACTGGCGCCAGGTTGAGCTGCGGGAAAGTACCACGAGACACAAGGCTGGTTACGCATTCGCGTGCATACGGGAAAAGAATGTTCGGGCAGTAAGCACCGAGGCAATGTGCCATCTGCGTGCCTTCGATACCGCTAATGGTGAAAATACCCGCCTGCTGAACTTCGCACAGGAATGCGGTCTCTTCGCCAACGGTTGCGGTTACGGTAACACGCAGAACGACTTCAAAAACGCCATCAGCCAGCTGAGAAGAGGCGGTGTCCAGGTCCAGCTTCACTTCCGGTTCCCACTCTTTCTGGAAAACCTGCGGTGCGTTTGGCGCTTCGTAAGAAACATCTTTGGTGTAAACACGTTGAATCTGGAACTGCATTTCGCTGTTGCTTTGCTCTGACATGTGTCTAAATCCTGTGAGTTAAAATTGTCTGACCGAAAAGTTATGCCTGGAGTAAAGGATCAAGTCCCTGACGCCCATCCAGCGCGTAAAGATCGTCACAGCCGCCAATGTGCTGCGCATCAATAAAAATTTGTGGCACCGTCGTGCGACCGCTGCGTTGAATCATCTCTTCACGTTTCGCCGCGTTCCCGTCAATGGGAATCTCCTGGTACGACACGCCTTTCTGATCCAACAACGCCTTTGCACGGTGGCAATAAGGACAAGTGACTTTGGTGTAGATCTCTACATTTGCCATACGGTTACCTCGAAGAAGTTATTTACCGCGCACCAGTGGCAGGTTTTCACCACTCCAGCCGCTCACGCCATCTTTCAGTACGGAGACTTTCTCGAAGCCCGCTGCGCTCAATTTCGCCGCAGATTCGCCCGCACTTTGACCGGTCGCGCAAACTACAATTATGTGCTGTGACTTGTGCTTTTCCAGCTCGCCAAAGCTCTCTTTTTTGATGTCTGCTGCCGCTACGTTGATAGCCCCAGAAATGTGTCCTTTGCGGTAATCGTCACGTGAACGAACGTCTACCACCACCGCGTCCTCTTTGTTAATCAGGTGGGTTGCTTCACCACGGCTGATGGTTTTTACTTTAGAGAACATACCTTTAACGGTGGTCACAATCACGAGAACGAGTAAAGCAACCCATGCCAGACTGAGGATGGGGTGATTGCTTGCAAACTGCATAATTTCTTGCATGAGGGGTAACGACTCCAAACCGGGCTGATAAGCTAAAACAAGGGTTCTGAGTATACCTGCGCCACTTCGCATGTACAGTCGCTAAGGGGACAGAGTTACGATTTGTGCGTCATTTTCCAAAAAAAGTGTTCTAATCCCAAAATTAAGACAAAGTTTATGCCGGTAAGCTCGGTACAGACATTTTTAGCAAAGTAAAACCCGGCCGGGCTAACTGGTAAGCGGCTGTTCATCGTGGAATAATTATCGACTATGAAGGGAAAAGCGACCGTTACACACACAAGGACCCGTCACAACGGCACTGCGCTTCCGTTGTCATTCCGCTGGTCCGAAATCTCCCTGAGTCTGCTTCTGGCAGGCACATTATTACTTCCTGCTGCCGCTCGCAGTGCGGATGACAGTAAAACGCAGTTGAAGTCCATTCAGCAGGATATCGCCGAGAAAGAGAAAAGCGTTAAAGCACAGAAAGTGCAGCGCAGTAAGCTGTTGGATCAACTGCAGAGTCAGGAAAAAGTGATTGCGCAGGCCAGCCGTCAGCTGCGCGAAACGCGTAACAGCCTCAGCACGCTCGAAGGTGAAATCGCGCAGGTCACCTCCTCTATTTCGCGGCTGGAAAAGCAGCAAGCGCAGCAGGAAAAACTGCTGGCACAACAGCTTGATGCCGCCTTTCGTCAGGGACAGCATAATGGTCTACAGTTGCTGCTTGGTGGCGAAGAAGCCCAGCGCAGTGAGCGTATTCTTGCCTATTTCGGCTATCTCAACGCCGCACGCCAGAAAAACATCGACGATCTCAAGCAAACCCAACAGCAATTAGCGGAACAGCGCCAATCATTGCAGGGTAAACAGGATCAGCAAAAATCGTTGTTAGCTCAGCAGCAGACGCAGCAAAACAAGCTGGAAGCAGCTAGCGCGGCGCGTAAGAAAACGCTCACCGCACTGGAAAGCTCGCTGGAGAAAGATCAGGCTGACCTGGTTGAGATGCGTGAGAACGAAAGCCGATTGCAGAGCAAAATCGCCAAGGCTGAGCGTGAAGCGCGTGAACGTGCCGAACGGGAAGCGCGCGAGGCGGAAAAAGTGCGTCAACGTCAGGCACAGGCGAAAGCCAAAGGATCAAACTATCAGCCAACGCAGAGTGAGCGCGAGCTGATGGCGCGTACCGGCGGATTAGGCAAGCCCGGCGGGCAAGCGGTTTGGCCGGTACGTGGACGCATTGAACATCGCTTCGGTGAATCGATGCAGGGCGAATTGCGCTGGAAAGGTCTGGTGGTTGATGCGCCAGAAGGCACTGAAGTGAAAGCCATCGCAGATGGACGCGTACTGATGGCCGACTGGCTACAAGGCTATGGTCTGGTTGTGGTTCTGGAACACGGTAAAGGTGATATGAGCCTTTATGGCTACAACCAAAGCGCACTGGTGAGCGTGGGTGCTCAGGTGAAGGCAGGACAGCCTATCGCCCTTGTGGGCACCAGCGGCGGCCGCGGCACGCCTTCGCTCTACTTTGAAATCCGACGCCAGGGACAGGCCGTCAATCCACTACCGTGGTTAGGAAGATAAGTTTTGTTTCAACCCTCTAAGCTCTCGGCCGCCCTGTGCGGCCTGTTTCTATCACTTTCCGCCCATGCGGGAAAACTCTCCATCGTGATCGACGACTTCGGTTATCGGCCAAAAGAAGAGAATAAAGTGCTGCAGATGCCTACTGCGATTTCCATTGCGGTCCTGCCGAATGCGCCACATGCACGTGAGATGGCGACGAAAGCGCATCAGGGCGGTCGCGAAGTGCTGATTCACCTGCCGATGGCACCGCTCAGCAAACAGCCGCTGGAGAAAGACACGCTAACGCCAGAGATGAGCAGCACGGAAATCGAGCGGATTATTCGTGAAGCCAGTGGCAAAGTGCCTTACGCCGTCGGCCTGAATAACCATATGGGCAGCAAAATGACATCCAGCCTGCCCGGCATGCAGAAAGTGATGCAGGTGCTCAATCACTACAACTACTACTTTCTCGATAGCATGACGATTGGCAACAGTCAGTCGATCCCGGCCGCGCAAGGCACCAACGTTAAAGTACTGAAACGTCGCGTGTTCCTTGATGATAGCCAAGATGAAGCTTCAATTCGCATACAGTTTACCCGCGCGGTGAAACTGGCGCAGCGCGATGGTTATGCCATCGCCATTGGCCATCCGCATCCCACGACGGTGCGCGTCCTGCAGCAGATGCTGCCGACATTACCCGCCGATATCACGTTAGTGCGGCCAAGCCAGTTACTGAATGAGCCGCTGCATCAGGGCACGACTCCGCCGCCATCCAAAACGCAGCCTCCACGCTTCCGCGCGCCAGGCGTATGTAAACCGAACAAACCGTTGGCGCCAGTGCCGCAGAGCCACGCCGTTGAGTTGATCAGTGAAAGCATTGTGCAAAGCCCATTGGTTCAGTCAATAAAGCAGCTCTTCTGAGATCGGGAAAAGGAAATTCAATGAGAAGAAAAATTCTGCTATTGGATACCGGCCGCGAATGGGGCGGCGGTACCAACAGTATGCTCGAGTTGCTTAAGCGCATTGATCGACAGAAATTTGATATTACCTGCTGCTTCTATAACAACTATTCTCGCGGCAACAGTGAAACCATTGAGTCAATTCTCAATTCGATTGGCATTCCGGTGGTTTTTATCGCCCAGCGTCGTCAGCCGAAATGGGCGAAAATCGCTAAAGAGCTGTTACGCACGCTATTCATTTTTAACCGTTCGCTGAAGAAGCAGATGATTGGTTGGGTTGATGAAAAATGGCGTGTGTTGCCAAACGCAAAACAGATTTCATCAATTTTGCATGCAGGGCAATATGACGCGCTGTATATGAATAATCAGCCCAGCACCAATGTTGAAGGCTATCGCGCTGTTCAGGGTATGCCGGTTGCGCTAATACAACACTGCCGCATTGAGCCGCAGATGAACTCTGCGCTGGTCGAGATGGTTAATGAACGTGTTGATGCCGTTATCGCGGTTTCGCATGGCGTAAACCAGACGCTGCGCGAGAGCGGGGTTGATGCGCAGCGTTGCTTTACTGTTTCAAACGCCATCGATATCCATCAGGCCTTACCGGATCACGAGAAAGTGCGCGAGCGCTTTGCTTATTCGCCTGATACTTTTATTTTTGGCTCGATCGGATCCCTTATTACACGTAAAGCGAATCATCATATTTTCCAGGCGCTAGGCCAATTTAAACGCATGCATCCTGAAGCTAAATGGAAAATGGTGGTGGTGGGTTCCGGGCCGGAACATGAAAATCTGGTTCAGCTGGCACTTAAAGAAAACATTGAAACGAATGTTGTTTTTACCGGTTTTCAAAACAACCCGCTGGATTACCTCGCAGCGTTTGATGCCTTTATTCTCGCCTCGCGCAGTGAAGGCTTACCGCGCGTAGTGCTGGAAGCCATGCTGGTGAAAACGGCCGTTATTGGTTCGAATGTCGTGGGCACCTCAGAGTTAATTAACCACAATGAGACTGGATTAATTTTTGAATATGGCGATGTTAAGCAATTAAGTGCTCATCTTACCGCCTTATGGCAAGATGCAAGCTTGCGCCAGCGACTGATTAGTACTGCGGAATTACGCGTGCGTGAATGCTACGCGATTGAACACTATGTCGCGGGGGTTGAAATGATATTGGATAAGAGTATTGAAAGGAAAACGAATGTTTGATTTTTTAAACAAAAATCGTCGGCATATTCGTGGGCGTCATAATATCCCCTATTCGCAAAGCAGTACGCAGGGCGATGTTCCGGTTACCTCTGTTGTCATACCTTGTACCGGTGCTGACTATGTTGAAGAAGCGTTATTAAGCGCCGAGTTTGCCAGTCGGTTTGCGCCCGAAATGAAAGAGATTGTTATCGTTAGCGATCAGCCTGTGCAGGTTTTTGGCAAACTTCCACACAATAGTCGTGTGGTAACGTTAGATGTTCCTCATCGCGAAGAGAGCTATCGTTACAAGCAAATCTACCGCAGCCGTTTAATTAAAATTCAGGCGCCTTTACAAGCAAAAGGTAACGGTATTTTAATGATTGATTCGGATCTGAATTTGCTTAAATCCCCCGATATTCGCATGCATGCAGGTCACCTTTATTCTAGTTTCCGTAACGGAAAAATGATCGCCAAGCTGGAGGGTGCAGAAAAACATGCCATTCCCGCCTATTACCGGCCGTCAATAAGACCTTATTTTGAAGACCACGTTAATGGCGCCTATTTGGCGGCAACCCGACAAACCTGGAAACGCATTTGTCCACTATGGTTAACGCTATTTCAGGACACCTGGGAATTAATGAACGATAGTCAACCGCCGACAGATCAGCTTCCTCTTGCCGCCTTATTGGATATGCTGGATCTACGCACAGTTAATTTAGGTGAATGGGCGAATTGGCCTGTGTCAAAAAAGATTGGTGGCACCCCGGCGACAATCCCCGCAGAAGTCATTGGCGCGCACGGTGGTTTTCCATTGAGTGAATGGCAAAAGTATTTACATGATCCCACTCAGCCTCTCACTTTTAGAGGCCAGGATTATACGCGCAAAGTACGTTATCTGACGGATGCGGAAAAACAGCAGTCCTGAAATTCTCCGGCCATCAGGCCGGAGAAAGGTTTAATCCCAGCTCAACACCACTTTGCCGGATCGTCCCGAACGCATCTCATCAAAGCCCTGCTGGAACTCATCAATGTGATAGCGATGGGTGATGATCGGCGTGAGATCGAGGCCAGACTGAATCAGCGCCGCCATCTTGTACCAGGTTTCGAACATCTCGCGGCCGTAGATGCCTTTGATGAACAGGCCTTTAAAGATTACCTGATTCCAGTCGATGGACATCTCGCCCGGCGGAATGCCGAGCAGCGCGATGCGGCCGCCGTGGTTCATCACTTCCAGCAAAGTGCGGAACGCCGCTGGCGCACCGGACATCTCCAGACCCACATCAAAGCCTTCGGTCATGCCGAGCTCATTCATCACGTCACGCAGATTCTCCTGCGCCACGTTCACGGCGCGCGTTACACCCATTTTGCGCGCCAGTTCGAGGCGATAGTCGTTGATGTCGGTGATCACCACATGGCGCGCACCGACGTGCTTACACACCGCCGCCGCCATAATGCCAATCGGCCCGGCGCCAGAGATCAGCACATCTTCACCCACCAAATCGAACGACAGCGCGGTGTGCACCGCATTGCCGAAGGGATCGAAAATCGCCGCCAGTTCATCGGAAATGTTGTCAGGAATTTTGAAGGCGTTAAACGCCGGAATCACCAGATATTCAGCGAAACAGCCCTGACGATTGACGCCAACGCCTACCGTATTGCGGCACAGATGCGTGCGTCCGGCGCGGCAGTTGCGGCAATGGCCGCAGGTGATATGACCTTCACCGGAAACGCGATCGCCCACGGCAAAGCCCTTAACTTCCTGACCCATTCCTACCACTTCGCCCACATATTCATGGCCGGTGATCATCGGGACTGGAATGGTTTTGCGCGACCAGTCGTCCCAGTTATAGATGTGCACGTCGGTGCCGCAGATAGCAGTTTTACGAATCTTAATAAGCAGGTCGTTATGGCCGGGTTCGGGAATCGGCGCGTCCTTAACCATCCAAATGCCTTCTTCGGCTTTTAATTTGGCGAGTGCTTTCATTTACTTGCTCCTGAAATAACGCCCAGCTGTTGACCAATGCGGGTAAAGGCAGCCACGGCGTGCTCCAGCTGCGCCTGCGTATGTCCGGCAGAGATCTGCGTACGGATACGCGCCTGGCCTTGCGGTACCACCGGATAGAAGAAGCCGGTGACGTAGATGCCTTCCTGCTGCAACAGGTTGGCAAACTGCTGCGCCACTTTGGCATCGCCCAGCATTACCGGGATGATGGCGTGATCGGCGCCGGCCAGCGTGAAACCTGCAGCAGTCATTTTCTCGCGGAAGAAGCGGGCGTTTTCCCACAGGCGCTGACGTAAACCGTCGCCTTCGCTTAGCAGCTCCAGCACGCGCAGCGAGGCGGCAACAATTGCCGGCGCCAGCGAGTTGGAGAACAGATACGGACGCGAGCGCTGACGCAGCCATTCAACCACTTCTTTCTTCGCTGCCACGTAGCCGCCCGATGCACCACCCAGCGCTTTGCCCAGCGTGCCGGTCAGAATGTCGACGCGATCCATCACGTCACAATATTCGTGCGTGCCGCGTCCGGCAGAACCGACAAAGCCCACCGCATGAGAATCATCGACCATCACCAGCGCATCGAACTCATCGGCTAGATCGCAAATGCCCTGCAGATTGGCGATCACGCCATCCATCGAGAACACGCCGTCGGTGGCAATCAGGATGTGACGCGCGCCTTTATCGCGTGCTTCCTGTAAACGCGCACGCAGCTCGCTCATGTCATTGTTGGCGTAACGATAGCGCTGCGCTTTGCACAGACGCACGCCATCAATGATCGAGGCGTGATTGAGGGCGTCGGAAATAATCGCGTCTTCAGCGCTGAGCAGCGTTTCAAACAGGCCACCGTTGGCATCAAAGCAGGACGAGAACAGAATCGCGTCTTCCATGCCGAGAAACTCAGCCAGCTTATGTTCCAGCTGCTGGTGGATGTCCTGCGTGCCGCAGATAAAGCGCACCGAGGCCATGCCAAAACCGTGCGAATCCATGCCGTCTTTCGCCGCCTGGATCAATGCCGGATGATTGGCTAAACCCAAATAGTTATTGGCGCAAAAGTTGATAACGGGCGGGCTGTTGGCAACGTTGATTTCTGCCTGCTGTGCCGATGTGATGGTGCGTTCTCGTTTGAACAATCCGTCCTGACGTGTTGTCTCAAGTTGTTGACGAATTTGCGAATAAAACTGACTGGACATGATTCTGCTCCTCAGATAGCAAAATTTTGGCACATATTACTGATCGAAAAGCGAATAGACGATATTTCAGCCATCAATATCTCGGTTTTGCAGCATAGTTCACGCTGCGGACAGGATTTGTGCAGCGCTTACGGAGTCATCTGGCTGCCTGCGTCTGGCTGAAATGTTATGATGATAGGCATTCGTGGGTGAAACCTCCTGTTTCCCCCCAACTCTTTAAAGGCAAAGCATATGATTATCGTAACCGGTGGCGCTGGCATGATTGGCAGCAACATTGTTAAAGCGCTGAACGATCGCGGTCTGACCGACATTTTGGTGGTGGATAATCTGAAGGATGGCACCAAGTTCGTGAATCTGGCGGATCTCGACATCGCTGATTACATGGATAAAGAGGAATTCCTCAGCTACATCATGTCCGGCGAAGATCTCGGCCCCATCGAAGCCGTTTTCCACGAAGGTGCGTGTTCCGCGACCACCGAGTGGGATGGCAAGTACATGATGGATAACAACTATCAGTACTCGAAAGATCTGCTGCACTTCTGCCTCGAGCGTGAAATTCCGTTCCTGTACGCCTCTTCTGCGGCCACTTACGGCGGCCGCAACGAGAACTTCATCGAAGAGCGTCAATACGAGCAGCCGCTGAACGTATACGGCTACTCGAAAATGCTGTTCGATCACTATGTGCGCCAGATTCTGCCAGAAGCTGAATCGCCGGTGTGCGGCTTTCGTTACTTCAACGTGTATGGCCCGCGTGAAGGCCACAAAGGCGGCATGGCGAGCGTCGCGTTCCACCTCAACACGCAGATCAGCAACGGTGAAAATCCAAAACTGTTCGAAGGCAGCGACGATTTCCGCCGCGATTTCATCCATGTTGACGACGTGGTGGCGGTAAATCTGTGGTGCTGGGAAAACGGTGTTTCCGGTATCTACAACTGCGGTACCGGGCGCGCTGAATCTTTCCAGGAAGTGGCGGATGCGGTGCTGAACTTCCATCAGAAGGGCCAGATTGAATACATTCCGTTCCCGGACAAGCTGAAAGGCCGTTATCAGGCGTTTACCCAAGCCGACCTCACCAATCTGCGTGCAGCGGGTTACGACAAGCCGTTTAAAACCGTCGCGCAAGGCGTGGGCGAATATATGGCCTGGCTGAACCGTAACGCATAAGGAAATCGGCAGCAGCGATGAAAATTCTGGTTATTGGCCCATCATGGGTCGGCGATATGATGATGTCGCAAAGTCTCTATCGCACGCTCAAGGCTGAGCATCCTGAAGCGGTAATCGACGTGATGGCGCCGGCATGGTGCCGCCCATTGCTGTCGCGTATGCCGGAAGTGAATCAGGCGCTGGCGATGCCGCTCGGCCATGGCGCATTAGCGCTGGGCGAACGTCGTCGTTTGGGGAAAACCCTGCAGGCCAGCGGCTACGACCGCGCCTATGTACTGCCGAACTCCTTCAAATCTGCGCTGGTGCCGTTTTTCGCCGGGATCAAACGTCGCACTGGCTGGCGCGGC
The DNA here is from genome assembly GCF_024506435.1 of Pantoea trifolii. Taxonomy (NCBI): domain Bacteria; kingdom Pseudomonadati; phylum Pseudomonadota; class Gammaproteobacteria; order Enterobacterales; family Erwiniaceae; genus Pantoea; species Pantoea trifolii. The sequence goes on from NZ_JANIET010000001.1 coordinate 4,082,193, forward strand.
GAGATGCGCTATGGCGTGTTGAATGATGTGCGCGTGCTGGACAAAGCGGCCTTTCCGTTGATGGTTGAGCGCTATGTGGCGCTCGGCTATGACAAACCGGTTGCTTCCGCGCAGCAGCTGCCACAGCCATTGCTGTGGCCGCAATTGCGTGTTGATGACGATGAAAAGCAGATGACGGCGGCACAGTTTGCGCTGTCGGCCGATCGTCCGGTGATTGGCTTTTGCCCGGGCGCAGAGTTTGGCCCGGCGAAGCGCTGGCCGCACTACCATTATGCAGCGCTGGCAGAGCAACTGATTGGCGAAGGTTATCAGGTGGTGCTGTTCGGTTCGGCGAAAGATCGCGAAACCGGCGACACCATTGTGCAGACGCTGTCTGAAGTGGCGCGTGCGCACTGCAAAAATCTGGCAGGTGATACGCAGCTCGAGCAAGCGGTGATTCTGCTGGCGAACTGCGCGGCGGTAGTCAGTAACGATTCCGGCCTGATGCATATCGCTGCTGCATTGAATCGTCCGCTGGTGGCGCTGTATGGCCCAAGCAGCCCGGACTTCACGCCGCCGTTGTCCCAACATGCGCGCATTATTCGATTGATCACCGGCTATCACAAAGTCCGCAAAGGTGATGCCGAGCAAGGTTATCACCAGAGCCTGATCGATATTCAGCCAGCGCGCGTTCATCAGGAACTGAGCGCGCTGTTGCATCCGGTGCAGGAGTAAAGATGCACGTTTTAATTGTTAAAACTTCCTCAATGGGAGACGTGCTGCACACCTTACCGGCGCTGACAGATGCGATGCAGGCGATTCCTGGCATCAGGTTTGATTGGGTGGTTGAAGAGAACTTCGCTCAAATCCCAGCCTGGCATCCGGCGGTCGATAAAGTGCTGCCGGTGGCGATTCGCCGCTGGCGCAAGCACTGGTTCGGCAGCCAGCAGCGTGAAGAGCGTGTGCAATTTAAGCGTGAGCTGCAATCGCGTCAGTATGATGTGGTGCTGGATGCGCAAGGCCTGATCAAAAGCGCCGCGCTGGTTACGCGCCTGGCAAAAGGCGAGAAGCACGGTCAGGACAGCCGCAGTGCGCGTGAACCTTTCGCCAGTTGGTGGTATGACAAACGTCATGAAATCAACAAGCAACAGCATGCGGTGGAACGTACGCGCGAGCTGTTTGCCAAAAGCCTTGGCTATGAAAAGCCCACGACGCAGGGCGATTATGCGATTGCTGGCCATTTCCGTTCTACGCTGCCAGACAACGCTCAGCCTTATCTGGTGTTTCTGCATGCCACCACGCGTGATAACAAACACTGGCCGGAATCACACTGGCGTGAGCTGATTGAGTTAGTGCAGCCAACAGGTTTGCGTGTGAAGTTGCCGTGGGGCGCTGAGCATGAACACCAACGCGCACAACGTTTGGCCGAAGGCTTCGAGCATGTTGAGGTGTTGCCAAAGCTAACGCTGGAGCAGGTAGCGCAGCAGTTAGCCGGCGCGCGTGCGGTGGTGTCGGTGGATACCGGTTTGAGTCACCTTACGGCGGCGCTGGATCGTCCGAATATCACACTTTACGGTCCAACCGATCCGGGGTTGATTGGTGGTTATGGTAAGAATCAGTACGTGCTGCGCCCTGCGCAAGGACACAGCATGGCGGATATTCAAGCCACAGATGTTGCAACGATGATGAAAGAAATTGCGGTATAAATTTATACCGCTCCACTAGATAGCGCTGTTTCTCTTCTGCAGCGCATATTCCGTCAGCGTCATACCCTGAGTGCGTGATTGTAGCCAACTGAAAAGCTGCTCTAAATCATCATAAAGGCGCTCAATGTCAGCTTCATTTTTAAATGTGGGGCTGCCATCAGGCATGAATTCTGATGAATGCAGCATGAATTCGACGTAATCGTTTCCCTGGCTAAGTGTTTGCTCAACCACCTGCTTCATCTGCGCCACATTGCCCCCAACCGGACGCAGCCAGTTGACAGAGGGACCACGTTTCTTGCCGCGTACGTCATTCCACACTTTTTTCAGCTGATTAGTGAATGTGCCATAGCGGTATTGAATGCTCATCGGCAACTCTAACAACGGACTGTTACCTGCGCGGGAAATGTCATGAACATCAAGGTAATAAGCATGATCGGGGAAACGGCTGTAATCGGTGCCGCCTTTGCCTTGCGGCGCACCAGATGAATTACGCCAATCCACGCGCGGTGTGACGGAGCAATCAACCAGATAACCATTGTCAATCAATGCTCGGGCGTAAACTTCATCAAAAGCCCAGCGTCCGGCTCGATGGCTAGTCATCTTCTGCTGAAAAGCGCTTTCCAGCAAATCGGTCATGTATGCGACCTTGTCGCGCAAAATATTTTCAGGAAATTCAATCAAATAAGGCTGATAGCGCCAGTCATCATCGGTCAACGCGTATTCCGGCGGGCTATACCATGCATGAAGATGCATGCCGATTTCACCTTGCCCGCGCGCCAGTAGATCGCGACCAAATTCAACATAAGCCGCATCGCTCGCCATTTCGTAATTGGTTAGCCAGGTAGGTTTAAACCCGTATTTCTCACATAAAGCCTGAAAGCGCGGCAGGAACTGAACATTTCGCGTGGTAACCTTGCCGCTGCGATTGCGCCAAAGATTATCCCCTTCAGTATCGAGAGTAATTAAAAACGCAGGCTTATCCATAACTTATCCGGTAAAATGAGCACTTTCTCATCGCTATGGTACGCAAGCCCTTGAGTGAGGGCAAACATTTCATCTGGCGTGTTCCCACAGATGTTGTTAGCAGTATAAGTGTGGTTAAACTAGAGTAAATTAGACTGCACATCGACGCGCATACGCAGAATGTTCATCTTAAGAGCAATAAGCAATATCTGAAGCCAAACATACCTAATAAATTGATTTATCTTATATTCAGTCCTGTTTTATCAGGGGATGATAGCTGCATTGTCATACAAAACAGGCTGGCGATTAGGAGCAAAAGAATTTGTCGAAGCGCATTCTGATGGTGATTGATGGCCTGCCGGGCGGCGGTGCCGAAAAAGTCGTGCTGACACTGGCTGAGGGTTTTATCAGTCAGGGACATCGTGTGTCGCTTTTCTCCTTGCGCAAAGTCTGCGAATACCCCATTCCTGCGGGCGTGGATTATCAGACCGTGATTGATAAAAGTTCACGTCCGTGGCGCAAACTGACTGAAACCCATCGTCGTGCGCATTTGTTAGATGAAGCCGTGCTTCAAAGCGAAGCGCTGCACGGAAAATTCGATTTGGTTTTATCTAATCTGCACAAAACCGATCGCATTGTTCGCTATGCACGTGCGCTGGATGCGAGTAAAACCTGGTATTGCCTGCACGGCGTTTTTTCAGCCTCCTATCTTGCTCGAAAATCAGGTTTCTCTTTATGGCTTAAGCGGCTGAAAATTCGTGATACTTACCACGGCAAGCAGCTTATCGGCGTCTCGCAATACGTCATTGATGATGTGATTCATAATATCGGCGTGAAGCCCAGCAAAGCGCAGGTCATCTTTAACCCATTTGATTTCGAACTTATTTCCCGACTGGCTGCAGAACCTTGCCCACTTGCAGGACGCAATTTCGTGCTGCACGTCGGACGCTTCCATGAAACTAAGCGTCACGATCGTTTGCTGGCCGCCTATGCTCAGAGTGGCATCACTGCTCCGCTGGTTTTATTGGGTCAGGGGAGCGAAAAAATCACGGAAAGATTACGCCAGCAAGCCACTGATTTAGGCATCGCAGAACGTGTGCGCTTTGAAGGTTTTCATAAAAATCCTTACCCGTGGATTCGCCACGCTCGGCTGTTAGTGGTGAGTTCAGACAGCGAAGGATTCGGCAATGTACTGGTTGAAGCCTTGAGCTGCGGCACATCCGTGGTAAGTACTCGCTGCCCCGGCGCGCCGTCGGCCATTATGACCGGCGACCTGGCGCGCGGTCTAGCGGATTTGAATGCTGATTCACTCGCGCAGAGAATGCGCGAGATTTATGCCGATCCGCCTGAGTTGCAAGATCTGGACTTAAGCATTTATAGTCTCAAGATTATTTGTCAGCAGTATTTGCAACTGGCAGAAATGGAAGTACCTCTATTTTCAGGCACTCAGCACGTTTCAGGTTAATAGGTCCCCATGTCGGTGTGGCCGTATCATGGGGATAGATCGTTGACGTATGTAATTCTCTTTTTACTTTTTTTACCGGTCAAATGGGTGATGAAAATCTTCCACAGCCGAACCGGTAAAAATCTGGTTATTCAAACAGCCAAGATCGGTGATTTCGTTAATATCACCCCGCTATTAACCCATCTGGGAAAAAGCGATGCGCTATTGAGCAATAGCGTTGCCGCTCTTGCCACGCGCGATAACACGCTGGAAAACATCTGGTATATCGAAGAGCATCGTTCAGGCTTAGTCAAAAAAATGAAGTTGGTGTGGCAGATACTCAACCGCTACGACAACATCTATCTATTGCATCCCACCAATCTCAATCTGTTTATTGCCGCTTGCTGTAATGCCAGCAACAAACAGTTTCTTTCAAGTTATCGCCGCAAAAGTTATCAGGGTTTGTTTTACCTCACTGCAAGCGGCGTGGTCGAACATGAAAAAAATACCCTGACGCTGGAAAATTACCTGAAACTCGCCGATCGCTCGTTCACTAAAGAGAGTTATCCTAAGCATGCCACACAACCACTTTGGCAACCCAACTCGCTGCCGGATGAAATATTCCAGCATGATGGCATTCGCATTGGCATCAGTATTACCGCAGGTAATCAGGCAAAAACGATCCCACCGATAATTTGGCAGCGACTTTTTAACCACTTGAGCGATCTGCCTTGCCAGTTTTATGCCTTTGGCGCACCGAATGAACAATCACGCTTGCAGGAGCTGTATAAAGTTGTCGGCGCGCGCGAGAACCTCATCAGCCTGGTTGGCAAGGTGCCATTAGAAGACGTGCCAGCGGCTATCGGTGAAATGGATTTCTATATCGCGTCAGATTCCGGCAATGTCTATATCGCCGATGCGCAGCAGGTGCCGATCATTTTGATTTATGGCCCATGTTGCGTTGAAGAGCAGCGCCCGCTGGGCGATGTGTTGTTGATTGGGCCAAATCATATTGCGCCCTCATCTTTTGTTTTCGACGCACAGTACAAATTTATGCATCCCGCTGAACAGCTGTTTGAACTTGATCAGCGGAAGCTAAACGATATTCATGATTTTATCAGCGCCAGGCAGCAGCAACGCCTAGCGCGACGGAAGAACAGTAAAACAGCATGACCATGCAGCCTGAAAGATCATCCCCGTTACTCAGCCTCATTATTCCCATGTTCAATGCGGGCAATGATTTTGCCGCCTGCATGCAGTCGTTGCTGGCGCAAACTCTTACCTCGCTGGAAATCATCATTGTCGATGATGGTTCCACCGACGGTTCGGGCGAACGTGCCGACGCCTACGCGCAGCAGCACCCACATGTGCGAGTGATCCACCAGGCCAACGGTGGCGTATCGCGCGCGCGCAATGCCGGCTTAGCGGTAGCGCGCGGTAAGTACGTTTCCTTTCCAGATGCCGACGACACCATGGATCCGGCAATGTATCAAACGCTGGTTGAGATAGCAGAACACGACAATCTCGATGCTGCGCAGTGCAACGCAGAATGGTATTTCAAAGCCAGCCAGCAAGTGAAGCCACTGATTCCTCTCGATCGCCTTACCAGCACCGAAGTGCTCGGCGGCCCTGAGTGGCTCAATAAAGCACTTAAAACGCATCGCTATATGCATGTGGTTTGGCTGGGCATTTACCGCCGTGACTTGATTGAACGGCTCAAACTTTACTTTGAACCTGGCCTGCATCATCAGGACATTCCATGGACGACTGAGTTCATGCTTAATGCCCAACGCGTTCGCTACACCGATCGGGTGCTTTACCGTTATTACATGCATGATGCCTCAATCAGTAATCGCAAACGCACCGGCCAGCGCAACGTCGAATATCAGCGTCATTACCTGAAAATTGCGCAATTATTGGAAGAGATCAACGCACGCTATCGCCACAAAGTGAACATCTATCCGGCGTTTCACTACCAGATCACGCACGAGGCGCTTAGCGTCTGCCACTGTATTCGACGCGAGCCGGAAGAGAGCGCGCGTCAGGCGATGATTGCCGATCTGTTTGCCACGCAAACCCATAAGCGCATGCTGCGTAATGCGCGCGGTATTCAGCAATGGTATCAACTGCTGCTGTGGCTGAGCCGGATATATCGCTGGCGCAAGAAATAAGCGCCGCGTCTGGCTTTCACGCCTTTGGGGTTTGCCCTACAATCAGCTGACTGAATTCTGAGATCATTTGAGTATGGCAAGCCCGATTCCAGACCACTATGCACCGAAAAATATTCTGCTGATCAAGCTGCGCCATCACGGCGATATGCTGCTGACCACGCCCGCGATTAACGCGCTTCGCCAGCGCTATCCGCAGGCCAACATTGACGTCCTGCTGTATAAAGAAACCCGTCCAATGCTGGAAGCGCATCCGGCCATTCGCCAGTTACACATCATCGATCGCAACTGGAAGAAGGAAGGCGGCTGGCGGAAATTCCGACATGAAATGGCGCTGCTTTCAGCGGTGCGTGCTTGCCATTATGACCTTGTGATTAACCTTGCCGATCAGTGGCGCAGTGCCATCATAACCGGTTTCTCTGGCGCGCCGGTGCGCATTGGGTTTGCCTTCCGCAAACGTGATAATGCCTTATGGCGCTGGATGCACAATCAGCTGGTCAGCACGGCTGATCATCATCAGCTGCATACGGTCGAACAGAATATGGCGGCGCTGAAGCCGCTGGGCATCAGTGCCGCTGGCGCAAAAGCCTCAATGCATTTCAGCGTAGCCGATCAACGGAAAGTGCAGGATGTGCTGGCGCAGCACGCGGTGAAAATGCCATTTGTGGTGGTGCAACCCACCTCACGCTGGCTGTTCAAATGCTGGGAAGATGAAAAAGTCGCACAGCTGATCGATGCGCTGGTCGCCGAAGGCCGCACCGTGGTGCTGACTGCGGCGCCGGACCAGAAAGAAATGGCGATGATCGCCAATATACAGTCGCTGTGCCATAGCCATAACGTGGTGTCGCTGGCCGGTGAATTATCCTTGCCGCAGCTGGCGGCGCTGATCGATGCGGCGCAGCTGTTTATCGGTGTGGACTCTGCGCCGATGCATATGGCCGCCGCGCTGGAAACGCCTTGTTTGGCGCTGTTTGGCCCCACCAAGCTGCAACACTGGCGTCCATGGGGCGATCACAACCGCATGATTTGGGCCGGCGATTATGGTCCGCTGCCCTCGCCAGACGCCATCGATACCAACACGCAACAGCGCTATCTTTCTGCCATTCCCGTTGAGGATGTGGTGGCTGCCGCCCGGAGTTTTTTGCATGAGTAAGTTACGCCTGGCGATCGTCCGGCAGAAATACCGCCCAGACGGCGGCGCAGAACGTTTTATCTCGCGTGCGCTGGAAGCGCTGGATAGCGAGCAGCTCGATCTCAATATCATCACCCGCAGCTGGCAGGGCACGCCGAATCCAGCCTGGCATCTGCACATTTGTAATCCGGCGAAATTTGGTCGCATCTCGCGCGAGCGCGGTTTTGCGCGTGCCGCACGTGAATGTTGGGAACGCGAGAAGTTCGATATTGTGCAGAGCCACGAACGCATCGCCGGTTGCGATATCTTTCGTGCCGGTGATGGCGTGCATCGCGTTTGGCTGGAGCAGCGCGCGCGCATCGTGTCGCCGTGGCAGCGCTTAAGTGCCCGCCTCAGCCCTTATCATCGTTATGTGTTGCAGGCGGAAGCCGACATGTTCAACGCGCCGTCATTGCAAGCAGTGATCTGTAATTCAGAGATGGTGAAGCAGGATATTTTGCGGCACTTCACGCTTGATGCCAGCAAGATCCATGTGATTCATAACGCTATTGATAGCCAACGCTTCCAGCCAGCCAGCGAAGCACTGCGCCATGCGGCACGCCAGCAGCTCAAACTGCCGCAAGATGCCACGGTAATGATTTACGTAGGCTCGGGCTTTGAGCGCAAAGGATTGAAGGCGGCGATTGAAGCGGTGGCGAAAAGCGATCGTTATCTGGTGGTGGTCGGCCAGGATAAGCAGTTGTCGCGCTATCAGCAGCTGGCAAACCAGCTCAATTGCCTCGACCGCTTACGCTTTGTTGGCGTACAGCAGGACGTGCAACCGTTCTACCATGCAGCCGATGCGCTGCTGCTGCCCACGCTTTATGATCCCTTCCCGAATGTGGTGCTGGAAGCGATGGCCTGCGGTCTGGCAGTGATCACCAGCACCGGCTGCGGCGGCGCGGAGTTTATCACTGCGGGCCAGGAAGGTTTTGTCTGCGATGCATTAGATATCAACGCGTTAAACGAAGCCGTAAAAGCAACACCGGCGCTTTCACACAATTCTGCCATGGGCGAAGCCGCACGTCGCAGAATTGAACCTTATGGCCCGCAGCGGCTGGCGCAAGCGCTGACCTCGCTGTATCAGCAAGTGCTGCAGACCCGCTGACGAAGGGGTATGAGCAGGCGGTTAATTTCTGATAACATGCCGCCTTTCCTCTGTTTTTTGACGCGATTCTGTCGTAACGGTAACTATGACGACTCTATACACAGCCTTGCTCTATCTGATTCAGCCACTCATCTGGCTGCGCCTGTGGCTGCGCGGTCGAAAAGCACCGGCCTATCGTAAACGTTGGGCAGAACGCTACGGCTATTGCACTGGAAAAGTGCTGCCGCATGGCATTGTGTTGCACTCGGTTTCCGTCGGCGAGACGCTGGCGGCGGTGCCGCTGGTGCGCGCGCTGCGTCACCGCTATCCGACGCTACCGATCACCGTCACCACCATGACGCCGACCGGCTCCGAACGTGCGCAGTCAGCGTTTGGCAAAGATGTGCACCACGTTTACCTGCCGTACGATCTGCCAGGTTCCATCAACCGTTTCCTTGATACCGTCGATCCACGCCTGGTAATCATCATGGAAACCGAGCTGTGGCCAAACATCATTCGTATTCTTCATCAGCGGAAGATTCCGCTGGTGATTGCCAACGCGCGCCTGTCTGAGCGCTCGGCCAAAGGCTACAAAAAGCTCGGCGGCTTTATGCGCGACTTGCTGCAACGTATCACGCTGATTGCCGCGCAAAACGCCGAAGATGGCGACCGTTTCCTCAGCCTTGGCCTGAAGCGTTCGCATCTCACCGTTACCGGCAGCCTCAAATTTGATATTTCCGTGACGCCAGAGCTGGCGGCAAAAGCGGTCACGCTGCGTCGTCAGTGGGCATCGCGTCGTCCGGTGTGGATCGCCACCAGCACCCACGAAGGCGAAGAAGCGATTGTGCTCGATGCGCATCGCCGCCTGCTGCAACAGTTCCCCAATCTGCTGCTGATTTTGGTGCCGCGCCATCCGGAACGTTTCAAAGATGCCTGCGACCTGACGCAAAAACGTGGCTTCAGCTTTACCTTACGCAGCAGCGGCGAAATTCCTTCAAGCTCCACGCAAGTGGTGATTGGCGACACCATGGGCGAGTTGATGATGCTGTACGGCATCGCCGATCTCGCCTTTGTGGGCGGTAGCCTGGTTGAGCGCGGCGGTCACAACCCGCTGGAACCGGCAGCACATGCCATTCCGGTGTTGATGGGCCCGCATATCTGGAACTTCAAAGATATCTGCGCCAAGCTGCAGCAAGCCGAAGGGCTGATTACCGTCACTGACGTGGTATCGCTGCAGAAAGAGGTCGCTAACCTGCTGCAGGATGACGATTATCGCCGCTATTACGGCCGCCATGCTGTGGACGTGCTGCATCAAAATCAGGGCGCATTACAGCGTCTGCTACAGTTACTCGAACCTCACTTACCACCGCGAGCTCACTAATTCATGTCGCAACGTCAACGTCTCTCCGTGGTGATGATCGCCAAAAACGAAGCTGAACTGCTGCCGGAGGCGCTGGCTTCTGTCAATTGGGCGGATGAGATTGTGGTGCTGGATTCCGGCAGCAGCGATAACACGGTGCAGATTGCTCGCGAACAGGGCGCGCAGGTGTTCCAGGCTGAAGGCTGGCAGGGATTCGGCAAGCAGCGCCAGCGCGCGCAGGCCCATGCGCGAGGCGAGATGATTTTGATGATCGATGCCGACGAGCGTGTGACGCCAGAACTGCGTCGCGCTATCGAGCAGGTTCTCGCGCAGCCCGCATCGGACAACGTTTACAGCCTTGGTCGCAGCAATCTTTTTCTCGGCCGCTTTATGCGCCACAGCGGCTGGTATCCCGACCGCGTCATGCGTCTTTATCCGCGCAAGCTCAATTACAACGACAATCTGGTACACGAATCACTGGAGACGCAAGGTGCGCCGGTAGTGAAGCTGGCGGGCGATCTGCAACATCTCACCTGCCGCGACCTGATTGCGTTTCAGCGTAAGCAGATGAACTATGCCGAAGCCTGGGCAAATGAGCGTTTCCAGCGCGGCAAACGCTGCGGCTTGTTCTCGATCTTTAGCCACACGCTCGGCGCGTTCGTTAAAACGCTACTGCTGCGCGCCGGTTTTCTTGATGGCAAACAGGGCTGGATCCTGGCGGTGGTTAACGCGCAATACACTTTCAACAAATACTCGGCGCTCTGGGCGCTGCATCACACCTCAACACAAGGTCGCGTATGAGTACCAAAGCGATTTATCCCGGCACCTTTGATCCCTTTACTTTGGGTCATCTGGATATTGTGACGCGAGCAGCGAAGATGTTTGACCGCATCGTCGTGGCGATTGCCGCCAGCCCGAGTAAAAAGCCGCTGTTCACTCTGGATGAGCGCGTAGATATGGCGCGTCAGGTGACGACACATCTGCCGAATGTCGAAGTGATTGGGTTTAGCGACCTGATGGCGAACTTTGCCCAAGCGCAGAATGCCAATGTGCTGGTGCGTGGATTGCGTGCGGTATCGGATTTCGAATATGAGCTGCAGCTGGCGCAGATGAATCGCCATCTGTTGCCCACGCTGGAAAGCGTGTTTCTGATGCCGTCAGAAGGTTTCTCGTTCGTCTCTTCTTCGCTGGTCAAAGAAGTGGCGCGCCACGCCGGTGACGTGCAGGCATTTCTGCCTGCCGTGGTGCACAAGGCGTTACTGGCGCGGCTGGCACAGCCTTAACTCAGTGCTGGCAGCGTGGACACCAGAAGGTGCTGCGCTGGCCATGCTTGCCGCTGACAATCGGCGTACCGCAGGCGCGACAAGGTTCACCGGTGCGACCGTAAACCTGCAGCTCTTGCGCAAAGTAGCCCGGCTTACCGTCAGTTTGCAGGAAATCACGCAGCGTGGTGCCGCCCTGCTCAATCGAGCGTAGCAACACCGCTTTGATGGTGTTAACCAGCAGTTCCGCCTCTTCCTGACTCAAACTCATCGCCGAACGATCGGGCAAGATCCCGGCGGTAAACAGCGATTCGCTGGCGTAGATGTTGCCGACGCCCACCACCACTTTGTTATCCATCAGCCACTGTTTAATCACGGTGCGTTTGCCGCGCGACTTTTCAAACAGATAAGCGCCATCAAATTCGTTGCTGAGCGGTTCCGGACCGAGATGCGCCAGCACGCTGCTGCCTGCAAGGTCACTGCTCCACAGCCAGGCGCCAAAGCGACGTGGATCGGTGTAGCGCAGCACTTTGCCGTTGCTCATCACCAAATCGACGTGGTCATGTTTAGCGGCCGGTTGTTCGCCGGGAAGCACACGCAGGCTGCCGGACATGCCGAGGTGAATGATAATCCAGCCATGCGGCAGTTCGAGCAGCAGATACTTAGCGCGACGCTGCACGCTCAATACGGGTTGATCGCTCAGCGCGTGGATTTCATGCGAGACCGGCCAGCGCAAACGTGGATTGCGCACCACTGCATGCAGAATCGTGGCACCCACCATATGGGGTTCGATACCGCGACGACTGGTTTCTACCTCAGGTAATTCAGGCATCTCATCTCCTAAACGAATCGCAGAAACAAAAAACCCGGCCGAAGCCGGGTTTTTCACAGAACACTAAAATTACTTAATTTTAGCTTCTTTGTAGATCACGTGCTGACGTACAACCGGATCGAACTTTTTCAGTTCTAATTTCTCTGGTTTAGTACGCTTGTTCTTCGTGGTGGTATAGAAGTGACCTGTACCAGCAGAGGAAACCAGCTTGATCTTCTCACGAATACCTTTAGCCATGATTCAGTTCCTTAGTACTTCTCACCACGGGCGCGGATTTCGGTCAGAACCGTATCGATGCCCTTTTTATCAATAACACGCATACCTTTAGCAGATACACGCAGAGTAACGAAGCGCTTTTCGCTCTCAACCCAGAAACGGTGAGAGTGCAGGTTCGGCAGGAAACGGCGTTTCGTCGCGTTCATTGCGTGGGAACGGTTGTTACCCGTTACCGGACGCTTTCCAGTTACCTGGCAGACTCGTGACATTTCTATTCTCCAAAAATCAAATCAGCTCGAGCTTTAAAAACTAGGTTTTGGCCGCCTCGTCAGGCCTGAGCCCGCCCAGGCGAGTTCCATGTGAACCCGCTAAGCTGGCCCAAACGCCAAACCCGAGATTCTCAAAGGTGGCGTAGTATACGCCGCTCAGCCCAAGTGCTCAAGTCCCGAACAGATAAAGATCCCTCTGGATCGCGCAAAAATGCCCTATTTCTGTTCAGTTGAATCGATGAATTACAACCAACCGCGCTCGGCGAAAGAGGTAAACTCGCCGTGACCGATCACCAAATGATCAAGTAAGCGGATATTGAGCAGCGCGCAGGCTTGTCCTACTTTTCCGGTAATTTCGCGATCGGCGCGGCTGGGTTCAGCGATGCCCGACGGGTGATTGTGCGCCAGAATCACCGCTGCCGCGTTGAGTTTCAGCGCTTCGCGCACGATTTCGCGCGGATGAACTTCCACGCTGGCAATCGTGCCGGAGAACATCTTTTGCGCCTGCAACACGCGGTGCTGGTTATCAAGGAACAGCGCCATAAACACTTCGCGCTCCTGATGCGCCAGCACGCTTTGCAGGTAATGGCGCGTCACCTGTGGATTCTCCATCACATTCTCACGCGCCAGCTGGCTGGCAAAAAACCGCCTTCCCAGTTCAGCTATGGCATACAGCTGCGTCATTTTGGCGCTGCCCACCCCTTTAATCTGCCCGAGCTCCTCTTTGCTGGCCGTCATAATGCGATAGAGCGAACCGAACTCGTTCAACATCTGATGTGCCAGCAGCAGCACGCTGGTGCCGCTAATACCGGTGCGCAAAAAAATCGCCAGCAGCTCAGCATCACTTAGCACTTCGGCGCCCATTAACATCAGTTTTTCCCGTGGTGCCAGTTCCGTCATGACCATCTTCTCCCTGCGTTGCGGCGATTCTGCGCGTCAGCCACATTCAGCGCCAGCACGCATTGAACGATTTCAGAGCCGGCTCGCAAAGGCCGCAGGCAGCGAAAAGGCGCGTTGCGGATTTTGTGATAAAGTTGCCTGCATCTGCCGCCCCTGACGCGGCAATCTGCTTTGAGGCGAACAACATGACGGGATTAGCCGGAAAGAAAATTCTGCTGGGTGTGAGCGGCGGCATCGCTGCGTATAAAGCGCCGGAGCTGGTGCGTCGGCTGCGCGATCGCGGTGCGGATGTGCGCGTAATGATGACCGAAGCGGCCAAAGCTTTTATTACCCCGCTGAGCCTGCAGGCGGTTTCCGGTTATCCGGTATTTGATGATTTGCTCGACCCGGCGGCGGAAGCGGCGATGGGCCATATTGAATTGGCAAAATGGGCCGATTTGATTGTGCTGGCGCCGGCAACCGCCGATCTGATTGCCCGCATGACGGCCGGTATGGCGAATGATTTGGTCACCACCGCGTGTCTGGCAAGCGCCGCGCCCGTTGCCATCGTCCCGGCCATGAATCAGCAGATGTACCGCGCGGCGATCACACAAGAGAACATGCAACGTCTGCATCAGCGCGGCGTGTTGATTTGGGGACCCGACAGCGGTAGCCAGGCGTGCGGCGATATGGGTCCGGGCCGCATGCTCGACCCGCTGGCAATTGTGGCGCACGCGCTGGAATGGGCTGCGCCCGTCAACGATCTGCAACATCTCAACATTATGATCACCGCCGGTCCAACACGTGAAGCGCTGGACCCGGTGCGTTATATCAGCAATCACAGCTCGGGTAAGATGGGCTTTGCGATTGCGGCTGCGGCAGCAAAACGCGGTGCAAAGGTGACGCTCGTTGCCGGTCCGGTGGCGCTGCCAACACCAGCTGGCGTGCAACGCTTGGACGTCGACAGCGCGCTGGAGATGGAAGCAGCGGTGATGGCGCAAATCCAGCAACAACATATTTTCATTGCCAGCGCAGCCGTGGCAGACTACCGGGCGGCTAACATTGCCGCAGAGAAAATCAAAAAACAGGGTGGCGACGATAGCGTCACGCTGCAGTTGGTGAAGAACCCCGATATTGTCGCAGGCGTGGCGGCGCTGCAGAAAAATCGCCCTTACGTTGTGGGATTTGCTGCCGAAACCCAGAATGTGGAAGAATACGCGCGGCAAAAACGGGTGCGAAAAAACCTGGATCTGATTTGTGCCAACGATGTGGCGCAGGCGGGTCAGGGCTTCAATAGCGACACCAATGCTCTTCACCTTTTTTGGCAGGAAGGAGAAAAAGTCTTACCGCTCAGTGATAAGACGCTCCTTGGCCAACAATTAATAGATGAGATTGTCAGCCGTTATGATGAAAAAAATCGACGTTAAAATTCTTGATGCACGTGTGGGCAACGAATTCCCGCTGCCGACTTATGCAACCTCTGGCTCCGCAGGTCTCGATTTACGCGCCTGCCTGGATGATGCACTGGAAATCGCACCAGGCATGACCACGCTGGTTCCCACCGGCCTGGCGATCCACATTGGCGATCCAGGTCTGGCAGCCGTGATTCTGCCGCGCTCCGGTCTTGGCCATAAACATGGCATCGTGCTGGGCAACCTGGTCGGCTTAATCGATTCCGATTATCAGGGCCAACTGATGGTTTCCGTCTGGAACCGTGGTCAGGATAGCTTCACGCTGCAGCCAGGCGACCGTTTGGCACAGCTGGTCTTCGTGCCGGTCGTGCAGGCCGAATTTAACCTGGTGGAAGATTTTGACACCAGCGATCGCGGCGCAGGCGGCTTCGGTCACTCAGGCCGTCAGTAACACGCGACACTTTTCGCTTAGCCATCTTTTTATTTCTTGTCGCCACAGGCCGCTATGTCTGTGGCAGATGAGGCAGTATTGCCTGTTTTTGGTGAATTTCAGGGGTGTTGAAGGTCATGGCAGAAAAAAAAGTCGCGAAACGGAATCGTCGCGAAGAGATTTTGCAGGCGCTGGCACAAATGCTGGAGTCGGGCGATGGCAGTCAGCGCATCACCACTGCGAAGCTGGCCGCCAATGTCGGCGTATCGGAAGCGGCGCTCTATCGCCACTTTCCCAGCAAAACGCGTATGTTTGACAGCCTTATCGAGTTTATTGAAGACAGTCTGATTACCCGCATCAATCTGATCCTTAAAGATGAAAAAGAGACGCTGACGCGACTGCGTTTAATCGTGCAGCTGATTCTGGGATTTGGTGAGCGTAATCCGGGGCTGACGCGTATTTTGACCGGCCACGCGCTGATGTTTGAACAGGATCGCCTGCAAGGGCGTATCAACCAGCTGTTCGAACGGATTGAAGTACAGCTGCGTCAGGTGATGCGCGAGAAGAAAATGCGTGATGGTGAAGGTTTCCAGAACGACGAAACGCTGCTGGCGAGCCAGTTGCTGGCGTTTTGTGAAGGGCTGTTGTCGCGCTATGTGCGCTCGGAGTTTCGTTTTCGTCCGACCGCAGATTTCGATAGCCGCTGGCCGCTGATGGCTGCGCAGTTGGTTTAAAAGACCAGGTCGGCATTTATGCCGACCTCATTACCGAATAATTAAATCCCATACTCTTTGCGATACGCGCGCACTTTCGCCAGATGATCAGCCATCTCCGGTTTCTCTTCCAGATAATCAATCAGCTCAGCCAGCGTAATGATTGCGGTGACTTTGCATTTATAGTCGCGTTCCACTTCCTGAATCGCCGAAATATCGCTGCGGCCGCGTTCCTGACGATCCAGCGAAATCAACACGCCCGCTAACGTCGCGTTATGCGCACTGATGATATCCATTGATTCACGAATCGCGGTGCCGGCGGTGATCACATCATCCACCAGCATCACTTTGCCTTGCAGCGGGCTGCCGACCAGCAAACCGCCTTCGCCGTGATCTTTGGCTTCTTTGCGGTTAAAGCAGTAAGGCACATCACGCTCATGATGATCGGCCAGCGCTACCGCAGTAGTGGTAGCAATCGGGATGCCTTTATACGCCGGGCCAAACAACAGGTCGAAATCAACACCGCCGTCGACCAACGCCTGTGCGTAAAAGCGGCCTAACAGCGCTAAATCGCGACCAGTATTAAACAGACCGGCATTGAAGAAATAGGGGCTTTTACGTCCCGATTTCAGGGTGAACTCACCAAACTTCAGCACCCCTTTGTTCAGGGCGAATTCAATAAACTGACGCTGCCAGGCTTTCATTTCTCACTCCTCAAATAAAGAAAAGGCGACTCTATGGTCGCCTGTTACATCAATTAGTTAGCGCCGCTTTCTGCGCCTGAATCAACTGCTCAATGCCGCCTCGCGCCAGCGCCAGCAGCTGCAGTAACTCGTCGTGGCTGAAGGGTTCACCTTCTGCGGTGCCTTGCACTTCAATCATGCGACCGTCTTCGGTCATCACCACGTTCATGTCAGTTTCTGCGGCGGAATCTTCCACATATTCCAGATCGCATAACGCTTCACCGCCGACGATGCCCACAGAAATCGCCGCCACCATGCCTTTCAGCGGGCTGGCTTTCAGCTTGCCAGCAGCCACCAGCGCATTCAACGCATCGGCCAGCGCCACGCAGGCACCGGTAATGGATGCGGTACGCGTGCCGCCATCGGCCTGAATCACGTCGCAATCCAGCGTGATGGTGAATTCACCCAGCGCTTCCAAATCCACTGCCGCGCGCAGTGAACGGGCGATCAGACGCTGAATCTCCAGCGTACGGCCGCCCTGTTTGCCTTTGGCCGCTTCACGCGCCATGCGGCTGTGGGTAGAACGCGGCAACATGCCATATTCTGCGGTAATCCAGCCTTGACCTTTGCCTTTGAGGAAACGCGGCACGCTCTCTTCGACGGTTGCGGTGCACAGCACTTTGGTTTCGCCGAACTCAACGAGCACAGAACCTTCTGCATGTTTGGTGTAGTGACGAGTGAGTGTGACGGGACGTGTTTCAGATGCACTACGGCCTGCTGGACGCATGGTTTCTCTCCGGCTTGCTTAGGTTTGGCTGCGCATTATACGGACTTCGGCTGCGGCTGTCCTGCCCGCGATCGCCACAATCCTGGATGAAATTCTGTGGTGGCTGTGGCTAAATGCGCGTTTCCTCCCTAAAAAAGATAAATGATGATCGCGATACTCCATTTCCTGCTGGCGCTGGTGGTGATCTTTGCCCTTGCGCTGTTGGTCAGCCACGACCGCAAACGCATTCGTCTCCGCTTTATTATTCAGCTGCTGATTGTTGAAGCCGCGCTGGGCTGGTTCTTCCTGCACTCGGCGGGCGGCCAATCGGTGGTCTCTGCGGTGGGCGGCTTCTTTGAGACCTTATTAACCTACGCCGCGCAAGGGACCAACTTTGTCTTCGGTAATATGGCGGATCAGGGATTAGCCTTTATTTTCCTCGGCGTGCTCTGCCCGATTGTGTTTATTTCCGCACTGATCGGCATTTTGCAGCACTGGCGCATTCTGCCGCTGCTGATTCGCGCGGTTGGCACTCTGTTGTCGAAAGTGAATGGCATGGGCAAGCTGGAGTCGTTTAACGCTGTCAGCACCTTGATTCTCGGCCAATCGGAGAACTTCATCGCTTATAAAGGCATTCTCGCCGATATCTCTGCGCCGCGTATGTACACCATGGCGGCGACGGCGATGTCGACGGTTTCGCTGTCGATTGTTGGCGCATATATGTCGATGATTGATGCCAAATATGTGGTTGCGGCGCTGCTGCTCAATATGTTCAGCACCTTTATTATCCTCTCGATCATCAATCCAACCCGCCCGGAAAACGAAGAGCAGATTGCGCTGGATAAGCTGCACGAAGATCAGAGCTTTTTTGAGATGCTGGGCGAATATATTCTCGCCGGTTTTAAAGTGGCGATGATCATCATGGCGATGCTAATTGGTTTTATCGCGCTGATCGCGGCGATCAATGCGCTGTTCGCGGCGCTATTTGGCTACAGCTTCCAGCAGCTGCTCGGCTACGTTTTCTATCCATTTGCGTGGCTGGTAGGCATTCCGTCCACTGATGCCTTGCAGGCAGCGAGTATTATGGCCACCAAACTGGTGGCAAATGAATTTGTCGCGATGATCGAGCTGAAGAAAGTGGCGGCTGAGATGACGCCGCGCGGACTGGGGATTCTGTCGGTGTTCCTGGTTTCGTTCGCTAACTTCGCCTCGATCGGCATCGTTGCCGGTGCGATTAAAGGCCTGAACGAGAAACAGGGCAATGTGGTTTCACGCTTTGGCTGGAAGCTGGTGTATGGCTCCACGCTGGTGAGTTTGCTCTCGGCCGCGTTCGCCGGACTGTTTATCTGATAACACATGGCGGCTGCATGGCCGCCATTTTTTAAAACGCCACGCACACCAGTGAATCAACCCGCATCACCGATTCCTGCTCAAAGCGCTTTTTATACACGTCACGCAGCTTATTGATGCTCTCAGAACTCGCCACATCCGGATTGTGAATCAGCATCAGCGCTTTGCTGTTTTCCCGCGCCAGCTTGCCGTTCTCGCCCAGCCACTGCCCTTTTGCGTCATATACCGATAAACCGTCTTTGAAACGCGGCGTCACATCGTTATCAACAAACTGCTGCCATTCGCTGCTGCTGACAATGCCACCTTTCGGTTTGTTCATGCCAAACCACAGCGTGGTTTGCATCATCACGTCACCCGAACCGCATACCGCGACCGGCGTAGTGTTGGGCGGAATCTGTTGCGTTGTGGTCGACGGTGCCTGACAGCCCGCGAGCAGTAAGGTTAATAAAGCAGGAAGAGCCAGAGAGCGGAACATCACTTCATCCTTTTAAGCGAACCAGCGCTAAGCATAAGTGTCTGTCAGCAAAAGGGGTAATTTTTTGTTATTCAAGCTTAAGTGCGCTTATGCCTGTTAGCGTCGAGGCTGCCTCGCTATACTTCACCCAACATTTCTGAAAAAGAGAAGACGACTATGATCCGCAGTATGACCGCTTACGCCCGCCGCGAAGCCAAAGGCCACTGGGGCAGCGCCGCCTGGGAAATCCGTTCGGTTAACCAGCGCTATCTGGAAACCTATATCCGTCTGCCGGAGCAATTTCGTGGTCTGGAGCCAGTAATCCGCGAGCGCATCCGCAATCGTCTGACGCGCGGTAAAATCGAGTGCAACCTGCGTTATGACGCCGATGCCAGCGCGCAAGGCGAACTGCAGCTGAATGAATCGCTGGCCAAGCAGCTGGTGCAGGCCGCCAACTGGGTGAAGATGCAGAGTGATGAAGGCGCGATTAATCCGCTGGATATTCTGCGCTGGCCGGGCGTAATGTCCGCGCAAGAACAGGATCTCGACGCTATTAATGCTGAGCTGCTGGTGGCGCTGGATGGCGCATTGGATGACTTTATCGAAGCGCGTGAAAGCGAAGGTACCGCGCTGAAAGCGATGATTGAACAGCGTCTGGAAGGCGTATCGCACCAGGTCAGCAAAGTGCGCGCGCAGATGCCAGAAGTGATCAAATGGCAGCGCGAGCGTCTGGTGACCAAGCTGGAAGAAGCCGAAGTGCAGCTGGAAAATAATCGCCTCGAGCAGGAACTGGTAATGATGGCGCAGCGCACCGATGTTTCGGAAGAGCTGGATCGTCTGGATGCGCACGTCAAAGAGACCTACAACATCCTGAAAAAGAAAGAAGCCGTTGGCCGCCGCCTCGACTTTATGATGCAGGAGTTCAACCGCGAGTCGAACACGCTGGCTTCGAAATCGATTAACGCTGAGATCACCACATCAGCGATTGAGCTGAAAGTGCTGATTGAGCAGATGCGTGAGCAGATTCAGAACATCGAATAGTTAGCTTCCACAAAGCCCGCATTGCCGCGGGCTTTGCTACTTCATCGATTGATAGCAGAATCGCTCTGGTAGAGAATCATCCACACCCGGATAGCGTATGTTTTCCGCCGCTAGCGTTAGTGAATTGTCAGCAATGATAAAAAAACATTTCTAAAGTGATGTTAAGCGAGCGAAAATAGGCAGCAAACCAAAATACCCCCTGTAATTAACCCTCTGTAAGTAAACAATAAAATCATTTTGATCGCCATTAACCTGCTAATAGTCGCCTCATCAATGATTTCCTTTAATCTTAAAGATTGTGGAGATCGCGTTTCTTTGACGGCACTATTTGTTAATCTACTGGTCGTAATTAGAACAGTTGTACCGCCAGGAACTCATGGACCCTCTTCTTAGTGCGATACATTTTCTCCCGACATGAAGGCGTTATGACGAAATCCAGGCAGTTCCGTTCCAAACTTCTGCATCCCCGCTATTGGTTTACCTGGTTTGGGCTAGGTGTGCTGTGGCTGCTGGTGCAACTTCCTTACCCTATTCTGATCCGGCTTGGCGCTGGCGCTGGCAAATTGTCACGTCACTTCCTCAAGCGTCGCGAACGCATCACCCGCCGTAATATCGAGCTGTGCTTCCCCAATATTGATGAAGAGAAGAAAGAAGCGATGATCGCCGGCAACTTCGAATCTCTGGGAATGGCGCTGGCAGAAACCGGCATTGCCTGGTTCTGGTCCGATGCACGCGTACGTCGCTACTTCAAAGTCAGCGGTCTCGAAAATTTGCAGCACGCCCAGAGCCATCAGCGCGGTGTGATGGTAATCGGTGTGCACTTTATGTCGCTGGAGTTGGGCGGCCGCATTACCGGTTTATGCCAGCCAATGATGGCGATGTACCGTCCGCACAATAATCAGGCGATGGAGTGGGCACAAACCAAAGGTCGCATGCGTTCAAATAAGGCGATGATTGACCGCCGCGATTTGCGCGGCATGGTGCAGGCGCTGAAAAAAGGCGAAGCGGTGTGGTTCGCACCGGATCAGGATTACGGCCCGAAAGGCAGCGTGTTTGCCCCGCTGTTTGCGGTTAAACAAGCGGCGACTACCAACGGCACCTTTGTGCTTTCTCGTCTGGCGAAACCGGCGATGCTAACCATCGTGCTGATTCGCAATCAGGATAAAAGTGGTTATCAGCTGATCATTCAGCCAGAACTGGAAAATTATCCGTATGAAGATGAGGCCGCTGCCGCTGCTTATATGAATCGCGTCATCGAGAAAGAAATTCTGCGCGCACCCGATCAATACCTGTGGCTGCACCGCCGCTTTAAAACCCGCCCGCCGGGTGAAGCGTCTCTTTATATCTAATCTCTTGATGCAGCGGGTTTTCGCCTGCTGCTCATTTTCTCTACTCACATTTAACAACCATTCTTAACGAAAAACAGGTTTGTCAAAATCTGCCCTGCCTCTTGTAATGGTCGCCTCCTCCTCTCTTTGACCAGAGCCATGACATAGCACTTTCATTGCAAATTTTTCGCGCTGACCGTTGCCACTGCGCTGCTGGCCAGTTGTGCCAATTCACACGGCTTACACACCAAAAACACCTTGCTTGATGCCAATGCGCTGCAAGCCAATCAATCCCTGAAAGATGCACATTTCAGCGCCGCGAATTGGCCGAAAAGTGAATGGTGGCAAAGCTTTGACGATGCTCAACTCAATCAGCTGATTTATGAGGCAATGGCTTCCAGCCCGGATTTACCGGTGGTCAACACGCTGGCAGATAAAGCCAATGCGCAGGTGATTGCCGCCGATGCTGAGCGCTATCCTGATGTCGATCTCAATGCCGGTATTACGCGCTCGCGCGTGGCAAAAGTGGATGATCCTCTGCTGGAGGGCAAAAGCTACAGCACGCTGCGCACCGCTAGCGTTGGATTGAGCTACACCTTTGATTTGTGGGGCGGCAAAAAAGATGCCGCTGAAGCCGCGTTGGGGCAAGCACGCGCCAGCGAGTTGGATCGTCAGGCTAGCCAGTTAACGTTGGCTGCGAACGTGACGCGAGCATGGAACAACCTTAATCCCGCCTGGAATAATGCCGAACTGGCACAGCAGAATCTCGAGCGGGCTGCGGGTATCGCCAACATTCAGCAGCAACATGTTAGCGCCGGACTCACTTCCGGGCTCAACAGATCAATCTTGCGGTGGTGTTGATTGAGGATTTGGGCGGCGGATTCCAGAGCGGCAGCTCTCAAGTTTGAAAAGGTCGCCATGAATGTGCAAATTTTGCCGGCTGGCATTCTGACGAGCATTGATGAATCATAGTCCGCACTGTGTAATCACCTGCGGACTATTATGATGGAACAGAATATTGAGGCTGGCTGGTTGCGGCCTCTGATTGCCGACCGACTAACGCCTTACCTCGAAATTGACGCCGCTCGCCTGCAGCGTAACCTGCAACAGATGCAGCAAAAAGCCGATGCCGCTGGCGTCGCGCTGCGCCCTCACATCAAAACCCATAAAAGTGTCTGGATTGCTGAGCAGCAGCGCATGCTCGGCGCGCGTGGTATTACCGTATCTAAACCGAGTGAAGGCATCGCTTTTATTCTGGGTGGCGAACGCGATCTGCTGCTGGCTTACCCGATTGTGCATGCCGGGACGCTGAAAGAGCTGTTAGCGGTGGCCGCACAACATCAGGCGCGCATTACCTGCATTGCTGATAGCGCTAATGGTGTAGCGGCCATAGCAGCTGCACATCAGCGCCAGCCCGATTGTCTGCTGGCGTTAGCCATTAAGGTGGATGTGGGATTGCACCGCATCGGCGTTGATCCGCACAGCGATACTGCCATTACGCTGGCGCAGCAGATTCAGGATGCGGGCCTTACTTTTGCTGGGCTGGTTTCACATGCTGGTCACGCTTATGGCGCGGGCAACGCCGCAGCGATTACAGAAGTTGCCCTGCAGGAAATCGCACTCATGCAGGATCTTCAACAGCGCCTGATTGCAGCCGGTTTTGCGCACTGCCCGATTTCGGTCGGTTCAACGCCAACGGCATTGGCAGCGCCCGTCGCGCAGGGCAGCGATGAAATCCGTCCAGGCAACTATGCGTTGCTCGATCTCACCGCATGGCGTTTGGGTCTCTGCACGCCAGATGCATTGGCGCTGAGCGTGGTGACGCGCGTGGTGGCCGTCAATCCGCACTTCGCCATTATCGATGCCGGTTCCAAAATGCTTAGCTCAGACAAAGGCCCGCACGGCACCAATGCCAGCGGATTTGGTATCGCCGTGGATGAGCATGGCAATCACTTTGAAGTGTTGAAGCTGTCGGAAGAGCATGGTTTCCTGCAATACGCCGAGCAGGCGCCAGCCGTTGGTACGCTACTGCGCATTTTCCCTAACCATAGCTGCGCAGTGGTTGCGCAGTCCGATCGCTTCGTGCTGCGCCATGCTGATGGTGCGGGTGAAGAGCAGGACATTCAGGGGCGCGGCAAGTTTATCTGATTACAGCGTTTTCACGGAAACCGCTGCTGTCCCACACTTCCATGACCGGGCCGTTTGCAGCCCGGTATCAGCGTGCTTTAATGACTTCTTGTTAGCTCATCAGGAGGTTCCATGCTGCCATCTCAGACAGTCACACTCACGGTCCCACGCAACTGGTTAGATTTGTATGAAACCATCTGGAAACCTGAATGCTTTGCCAAATGGGCTAGCGGACTCAGCGCCAGTACGCTGACGCAGGAAGGGAACAGCTGGAAAGCCAAAGGTCCCGAAGGAACGGTGAAGATTCGCTTTACCCCACACAATCCGTTTGGCGTGATGGATCACTGGATTGATAACGGAAACGGTAAAGAGATTTATATGCCGATGCGAGTAATTGCTAACGAGCAAGGCGCAGAAGTGGTGATGGTGGTTTACCGTCAACCATTCATGTCTGACGAGAAGTTTGCCGGGGATGTAGCGTGGGTAAAACGCGACCTCGAACAGCTTCTTCATCTGTTAACTCATTAGAATCAATGGATTATGCAGTGCTCGCCTCTTTAACGCATGCTGGAATCAATCAATAAAAATCGGTTACTTTTTTGCTCAGTAGCGTTTAACTGTTTTGTTCAAACCTTCATGTGTTTATCTGTTATTCACCAGCCCGGCTTAAGCATCCTCAGCAGGAAAATTCCTGGTGAGGATGTGCATGAAAATGCTGAGTCACTCTGATTTATCAAAGTTTTTTCTAATTACCTCTAACATTTCTTCATTCACCAGTCCTGAATGAAGAAATGTACTAATAAATAGTAAATCACTCGCCTTATACATTCTGATGCAAATTCTGAAACCATTTATTCCTGCGGTCTATTTATAGGAGTTTTCTGATGGTGTTAATTTAATTAAAACACGGTATAACTCTTTCCACACACAGCAGTAACCATAATAACAACAGCAGGGAAATAACATGGATCGCTCAACCTATCCTTTGTTATCAGAAAAAGAATTTGTTGAGATTGCCAGGCGGATGCTGGCCGGGGAATATATAAACGCAAAGGGATTTTATAATGATCTTACGGATTTCCTCCGCACAGGAGGAGATACCATTAAGACAACAACACCATTAAGCGCCAGGGGCATCTTTATTAATTCAGAACATCATTTAATTGCGAGCATCTTTACGTGGCAAAACCTGAAAGGTATATCAGGGTTGCGTCAGGAATCGCTGCATTAATGTGACCTGTGCTTTGGCCTGTGGCCAGAGTAAACCCTTAATTGCACTGGTACATGTACCATAATGAGCAGGATATGGCGATAAGAGAAAAAAATCTGACCAACGCTAAATGGTCAATTTTGTCATCGATTAAAATCGTCGGCATTGGTGTTTTACAACTTTCACTTCTGGCACAAATACTCCAGGCAAACGAGTTAGATCTACTCGCCATTGCTATTGTGATGTTATTAATTATTGATACGCTGGCCGATCGCGGATTTGGTAATAAAATTATTAGAAGTAAAAACCTGAATAACAGCGATCTCTCAATATTGTATTGGGGGAATGTATTAAGCGGACTGGCAATATTTGCTGCACTGTTTATCGGCAGCGATATTTCCAGTCGTATAATGAATCAGCCCGAAATGGCAATCATGCTGGAGATGATGTCGGTCATATTCATCATTATTCCGCAGGGACAACATTATCGCGCCATATTACAGCGAGAAAACCAATTTTCGCGTATCGCTTTTGCGGAAATATCTTCTGTGCTGGTGGGATTGGGCGTCACGCTGTTTACCGTGTGGCTAACACCTTCAGTGCTATGCGCCATCTGGGGCTACCTCGCGATGGTATCCATCAGAATGCTGATCTACTGCTACTACGGGCGCTCCTGGTTCCAGCCAGAATACCGTTTTAGCCTGAAAAGTTTCGCTAACGTGCGAGCAAGAAACGGATAATAAAAACAAGTCTGTATGGTGGGCTCTGGGCATCTGAAAAGATGCGTTCGCGTGCTGGTCGCCAGCACGCTTTTTTCTTTTTAGGCTTCCAGTAACTCTTCCAGTGATTGGAAACTGAGTTCACTTAACTTGCCGTTACGCTGTAAGCGCAGCCAACTCACTATCATGCGTAACTCATCAATCACCATATACAGATCGGCCATATCATTTTTGCTTCTAACCTGCAGTCGCGACAATGCATTGAGCTTGTGTGCATTCACGGTTTTATGACTGATGCCTAAGCGGATGCCGATGTGCTCGATGCTGTAACCCCACGCCAACATCAGTAGCACCCTTAATTGCCTGTCTGGCAGAAGAATATCCGCGCCTTCTACTAACTGAATCTGGGCATTGGTATTGATGCTGGTGAGCAGGCGGCTGGAAAGCATTTGGCGCGAGGATTTTAAATCCAAAACAGTGAGAGAAGGCAGATAACGACTGAGCGCATGCATCAGCGGTAACAAACGTCGCGTGAGGACCACGATTTGCATCGCGGGAAACTGCTGCTGCAAAGCGTAAAGCACTTTTAAGGTGCCGGTTAGCGGCATATTTTCATGAAAGATACAGACCAGCAAACGCGGTTTCATCTTCTCACACTTCGCCATCACCGTGCTGAGTGACCACAGTTCATGCACCTGACACGCCACAGGTAACCTGGACAAAAGACTCTCAAGCCCCAGCGCTGCCAGTTTGTCAGAGGAGAAAAAGAGAATGTCTTCGTTGCGAGTTTTCATGCCTGTCCAATAGTTGCTATGCGTGATACCTGAGAGCGGAAAGCCGGGTTTATTTGCCAGTAATCACGTACGACACAAACTGGATGGAACTTAAGAAGAAAGGCTCTTAGCCTCTTCGCATCATTTATACTTATGCGAAAAGGTCATTAACTCTCGATTTATCCCGCCCGTTAAGCCTGTTAGCATGCTCGCCATCAAAATGCCTAATCCGATAGCACTGTATTTAGAAAATCTCAGTGGTCTACACTCTGGGAAATCTTTAGCCTTGCCGCCAATTTATTGGAGTGCTCTATGTTATTAACCGTTCTCTATATTATTGGTATTACAGCCGAAGCCATGACCGGCGCGCTGGCGGCAGGACGTCGTAAAATGGACCTGTTTGGCGTAATCATCATCGCTTCGGTCACCGCCATTGGTGGCGGTTCGGTGCGTGACATTCTGCTGGGCCACTATCCGCTCAGCTGGGTTAAGAACCCGGAATACATCATGATCGTTGCTGCGGCTGCGGTTGTGACCACTTTTGTTGCGCCGCTAATGACGCACCTGCGCAAAGTGTTTCTCGTGCTGGATGCGCTGGGTTTGGTGGTGTTCTCCATTATTGGCGCCCAGGTTGCGCTGGACAGCGGCCACGCTTCCATCATCGCCGCCATCGCCGCCGTGATCACTGGCGTGTTTGGCGGGGTGCTGCGGGATATGTTCTGCAACCGCATTCCGCTGGTGTTCCAGAAAGAGCTGTATGCCGGGATCGCATTCGCCTCGGGCTGGATGTACATCCTGTTGCTGAAAACGCCGCTGGCGCATGAAGCGGTGGTGATCATCACGCTACTGTTCGGCTTATTCGCCCGCTTGCTGGCGCTGCGTTTCCGCCTCGGCTTGCCGATCTTTAATTATCCCCATCCTGAGCACTGAGTCAGTGGCAGGAATCTCCTGCTGCTGCAGAAAGTGAATCAACTGCTGCAGGTGCGCATCCTGCAGCATCATCACAATCCGCTGCGCCAGCACGTTTCCGATGCCGGGCAACTGCTGCCAGCTGTCCGCCGTTCGCGTCAGCAACTGCGACCACTGCACATCCGGTAAAGCCTGTAACGCTGCGCGCGGCAACGGCAAGCCAAGCGCACTCACCCAGCGCCGCAGCGGCTGCTGGCGCGTCAGGTTAAAGCGGTGCCAGATAAGTTGCGCGCGAGCTGGCGTGATGCCATTGGCTTGCGCAATCTGCTCGGGCGTCAGCGTCAGCCACGAAAAGAGATGGGTGATAGCGCCGCTATCCAGCAGGCGCTGCCAGCTGCTGCGCTGTACGCCCACAATATCGAGTACTGATTTCTGGCTGAGCCAGCTGAGGCGAGACAAAAACTGCGCCCGGCAGTCTGCACTAAAGTGCAGACAGGTTAAGCCGTTGAATTCGCCATTCTGTGGAGACGCTGGATAATCGCGCTGCGCCACGCGCCAAATCACCCGCTCCAGTCGCGGAATGCCTAAACCTGCCAGCGTGAGTGTCACCTCATCACCTGCTATTACATCTAATTCACGCCAGCGTCGTAGTGAACCAATGTTTACCCGGCGTACGGTTTTGTCCTCCAGTTGCACCGGTATCAGATTCAGCACCACGGCGACCTTGCCCGTGCGCCCCACATTGAAATCCACTGACAGCACTTCGCTGCTGACTTCCGCCGGTTGATATTTCCATGCCGCTGACCAACTGCCCTGACCAGGCTGCCAGTCGCGCCCTGCGCTGAGCGGTGGCTGATGGATTACCACGCCGTCGGTGACAAACGGCAGCGATTCGCGGAACCAGCGATCGCGCCACACCGCAACTTCCTCTT
The DNA here is from genome assembly GCF_024506435.1 of Pantoea trifolii. Taxonomy (NCBI): domain Bacteria; kingdom Pseudomonadati; phylum Pseudomonadota; class Gammaproteobacteria; order Enterobacterales; family Erwiniaceae; genus Pantoea; species Pantoea trifolii. Next base: position 4,110,376 of record NZ_JANIET010000001.1, read on the forward strand.
CATTACTCACCTGACGGCTCCAGCTCTGCGCCAGCCCAAATCCCCATTGTGTGAGCTGCGCCAGACGATCGGGCATCGAATTTGGCCCATCCGGCCACGCCCAGATAAATATGCCAAGTCGCGCAAGCAGCGGGCTATTGTCGTGACGCATCATCGCCCCCGCCACCTGAGCACGCGCGTTCTTGCCACCGTCGCGCCACTGTTGATGATCGGTCATTTGCAGAAACAGCTCACCTTGCAGCACCACTTCCTCACGCAAAGTATCCAGCCGCTGCGGAATGGAGGGAATATGTGCGGATTTGGCCAGCCACTCTTCGCCACGCAAACCATCGCCGCGGCTGATCAATGACGCCAACTTGCCTCGCCGATACACCAGGGTGACGGCCACGCCATCGACTTTCGGCTGCAGCCATAGCGCAGATTTATCCTGCATCCAGTACGCCACCGCCAGCTTGTCGCGCAGTTTGCGCACGCCGGTATGCGCCACCGGATGATGCGTGCTGCCATCGGTGGAGAGTTGTGCATCGTAGGTGGCTTGCGCCGGCGTGAAACAGCGCTGCCACTGCTGTAATCGCTGTTGCAAGCTGTCGTAATCGGCATCGGTCACCAGATTGGTGCCCTGCCGGTAGTACGCGTCATCCCATTGTCGTAGCTGGGTTTGCAGTTGTGCGATTTCCTGCCCCGCACGCACCGGCGACCAGTTCGGGCAGAGCGCTTCGGCCCAACAACCGATGCTGAATAAGCAACACAATAAACTCAGACATCCTTTCATCTTCGCTCTCCTTTTTCGCTATTGGAGAGCGCAGCGCAGCCATTTACCAGCCATGAAAATTGCGCGCTGGAGGCAGATTCCAGAGATTAATTCGCTGTTGCAGCCTGCTACATCAGCCTCTGGCGCGGCTTCACAGAAAAAAGAATTGCCTCAGCCAAGCGGCAAACGCTGCGTGACCACCCCAAGCCGTGTATACTGTGCAGGAAATCGACTCCGCTCTTTACTCAATTCAAGATAACCATGGCTCAAGGCACGCTTTATATAGTTTCCGCCCCCAGCGGCGCGGGTAAATCCAGCCTGATTCAGGCGCTGTTAAAGACACAACCGCTGTACGATACGCAGGTGTCTATTTCTCATACCACCCGTGGCGTGCGTCCCGGTGAAGCTCATGGTGAGCACTACTATTTCGTCTCTAAGTCCGAATTCGAGACCATGATTGCCACAGACGACTTCCTCGAACATGCGGAAGTGTTTGGCAATTATTACGGTACGTCACGCGCGGCGATTGAGCAGGTGCTGGCGACCGGCGTGGACGTCTTCCTGGATATCGACTGGCAAGGTGCACAGCAAATTCGCCAGAAAATGCCTGCCGCACGCAGCATCTTTGTGCTGCCGCCCTCTACCGAAGAGCTGGATCGTCGCCTGCGTGGCCGCGGTCAGGACAGCGAAGAGGTGATTGCCCGTCGTATGCAACAGGCGGTGGCAGAAATGAGCCACTACGCCGAGTATGACTATTTAATTGTTAATGATGATTTCGATCTGGCGCTGTCAGATCTGAAAACCATTATTCGCGCAGAACGTCTGCGTATGGGTCGCCAAAAATCGCGACATGATGCTTTAATCAGCAAACTATTGGCAGTCTGAATTCACTTTCAGTATTATGCCCAGTCATTTCTTCATCATCTGTGGAGTAGCACACCTATGGCACGCGTAACCGTTCAGGACGCAGTAGAGAAAGTTGGTAACCGTTTTGACCTGGTGTTGGTCGCTGCACGTCGTGCACGTCAGATGCAGGTAGGCGGTAAAGATGCGCTGGTTCCGGAAGAGAACGATAAGCCAACCGTTATCGCCCTGCGCGAAATCGAAGAAGGTCTGATCACTACCCAGATTCTGGATGTCCGTGATCGTCAGGAACAGCATGAGCAGGAAGCCGCTGAGTTACAAGCCGTTACCGCTATCGCTGAAGGTCGTCGTTAACAGCACTTCGCAGGTCGCCCTTGTATCTGTTTGAAAGCCTCAATCAACTGATTGAAAAATACTTGCCTGAGGAGCAAATCAAGCGCCTCAAGCAAGCTTATCTAGTCGCGCGTGATGCTCACGAGGGTCAAACACGCTCCAGCGGCGAGCCTTATATCACCCATCCTGTTGCTGTTGCCTGCATTCTGGCCGAGATGAAACTCGACCATGAAACGCTAATGGCGGCGCTGCTGCATGACGTGATTGAAGATACGCCCGCCACTTACCAGGATATGGAACAGCTGTTTGGTAAAAGCGTTGCCGAACTGGTGGAAGGTGTATCCAAGCTCGATAAGCTGAAGTTCCGCGACAAGAAAGAAGCGCAGGCTGAAAACTTCCGCAAAATGATCATGGCGATGGTGCAGGATATCCGCGTCATCTTGATCAAACTGGCTGACCGCACGCACAACATGCGCACGCTCGGCGCGTTACGTCCGGATAAAAAACGCCGTATCGCGCTGGAAACGCTGGAGATTTACAGTCCTCTGGCGCACCGCCTTGGTATTCATCACCTGAAAACAGAACTGGAAGAGCTCGGCTTTGAAGCGCTCTACCCGAACCGTTTCCGCGTGATTAAAGAGGTGGTGAAAGCGGCGCGCGGTAACCGTAAAGAGATGATTCAGAAGATCCTTGCTGAAATCGACGGTCGCTTACAGGAAGCAGGCATTCCCTGCCGCGTAAGTGGACGCGAAAAACATCTCTACTCGATCTACCGCAAAATGCACCTGAAAGAGCAGCGTTTTCACTCGATCATGGATATCTATGCTTTTCGCGTCATCGTGAAAGATCTGGATACCTGCTATCGCGTGCTCGGACAGATGCACAGCTTGTACAAACCGCGTCCCGGACGCGTGAAAGATTACATCGCCATTCCCAAGGCCAACGGCTATCAATCGCTGCATACCTCAATGATTGGCCCGCACGGCGTGCCGGTTGAAGTGCAGATCCGTACTGAAGATATGGATCAGATGGCAGAAATGGGTGTGGCAGCACACTGGGCGTATAAAGAGAGCGGCGAAGTCAGCGGCACCACCGCGCAGATTCGTGCTCAACGCTGGCTACAAAGCCTGCTGGAGCTGCAACAAAGCGCCGGTAGCTCATTTGAATTTATCGAAAGCGTGAAATCCGATCTCTTCCCGGATGAGATCTACGTGTTCACGCCGGAAGGCCGCATCGTCGAATTACCTGCTGGCGCCACGCCGGTCGATTTCGCCTATGCAGTGCATACCGATATCGGTCATGCCTGCGTCGGCGCACGCGTCGATCGCCAGCCTTACCCGCTGTCACAATCGCTGACCAGCGGTCAAACCATTGAAATCATTACCGCGCCGGGCGCTCGCCCGAACGCTGCCTGGCTCAATTTTGTCGTCAGCTCGAAAGCACGCGCCAAAATCCGTCAGCTGCTGAAAAACCTCAAACGTGAAGACTCCGTCAACCTTGGTCGTCGTCTGTTGAGCCACGCGCTCGGCGGCAGCAAGAAGCTGGCAGAGATTCCAGTTGAGAACATTCAGCACGAACTTGAGCGCATGAAGCTGATCGCTATCGATGATTTGCTGGCAGAAATCGGCTTAGGCAACGCCATGAGCGTGGTGGTGGCGAAGAACTTGCTGCAATCCGGCAATGAAGAGCCGCAGAGCAATAGCAAACGTAAAAAGCTGCCGATCAAAGGCGCGGATGGCGTGCTGATTACCTTCGCCAAATGCTGCCGTCCGATTCCTGGTGACCCGATTGTGGCGCACGTCAGTCCCGGCAAAGGTTTGGTGGTGCATCACGAATCCTGCCGTAACATTCGCGGCTACCAAAAAGAGCCTGAAAAGTTCATGCCGGTAGAGTGGGATAAAGTGACCGATCAGGAATTTGTCGCTGAGATTAAAGTCGACATGTTCAATCATCAGGGCGCACTGGCGAATCTGACTGCGGCAATCAACACCGCCGGTTCCAATATTCAGAGCCTGAATACCGAAGAGCGTGATGGTCGCGTGTATAGCGCCTTTATCCGTCTCACCGCGAACGATCGCGTCCATCTGGCAAATATTATGCGCAAAATCCGCGTAATGCCGGACGTGATCAAAGTTCACCGCAACCGTAATTAGTCCATGAACGCTCAACGTTTTGCCCGAATTCAGGAGATGCTGGCCCTGCGCCAGCACGATCTCACCGTCTGCATGGAACAGGTGCATAAACCGCATAACGTCTCGGCAGTGATCCGTACCGCCGATGCGGTGGGCATTCATGAAGTGCACGCCGTCTGGCCAAGCGTGCGTATGCGCACCATGGTTTCCGCTTCGGCTGGCAGCAATAGTTGGGTGAAGGTCAAAACGCATCTGCATATTGCAGATGCGGTGCGTCATCTGAAGGATGAAGGCATGCAGGTGCTGGCGACCAATCTGTCGGCCAAAGCGGTAGATTTTCGCGACATCGATTACACCAAACCGACCTGCATTCTGATGGGGCAGGAAAAAACCGGTATTACCGCTGAAGCGCTGGCGCTGGCCGATCAGGACATCATTGTGCCGATGGTCGGCATGGTGCAGTCGCTCAATGTCTCGGTGGCTTCCGCGCTGATTTTGTATGAAGCACAACGTCAGCGACAGAATGCCGGCATGTATCAACGCACCTACAGCCTGCTGGATGAAGATGAGCAACAGCGTTTGCTGTTTGAAGGCGGTTATCCGGTGCTGGCGCGCGTCGCCAAACAAAAAAATCTGCCTTATCCGTACATCAATGGCCAGGGCGAAGTGGAAGCCGATGCCGATTGGTGGGCCACCATGCAATCGACGGGTAGAAAATGAAAGGCCGTCTGCTGGATGCCATCCCGCTCAGTACCCTGACCGGCGTCGGCGCCAGTCAGGCGGGCAAGCTGGCCAAACTTGGCCTGTTTACCATTCAGGATTTACTGCTGCATCTGCCACTGCGCTACGAAGACCGCACCCAACTGTATAAAATCAATGACCTGCTGCCGGGCGTTTATGCCACGGTGGAAGGTGAAGTGCTGAACAGCGAAATCACATTTGGTCGCCGCCGCATGTTGGTGTGCCAGATCAGCGATGGCAGCGGCATGCTGACCATGCGCTTCTTCAATTTCAATGCCGGGATGAAAAACAGCCTGTCGCCGGGCCATCGCGTTACCGCCTATGGCGAGATTAAACGCGGTCAGCGCGGTGCTGAAATCATTCATCCCGAGTATCGCGTGCAGGGCGAACAAGGCGGCGTTGAGCTGCAGGAAACCCTGACGCCGGTTTATCCCACCACCGAAGGCATTCGTCAGGCAACACTGCGCAATCTCACCGATCAGGCGTTGACGCTGCTGGAAAGCTGCCCGATTGCCGAGCTGCTGCCGTCAGAACTGAGCGGCGGGCTGATTAGCCTGCCGGATGCCCTGCGAACGCTGCATCGTCCGCCGCCGGATTTGCGTCTGAGCGAGCTGGAAACCGGCCGCCATCCGGCACAAAAACGTTTAATTCTGGAAGAGCTGCTGGCACATAACCTCAGCATGCTGGCGGTACGCGCCGGTGCGCAGCGCCATCATGCGCTGCCGATGACGGCGCGCCACGAGCTGGTTGATCAGCTGCTGGCGGCGCTGCCCTTCTCGCCAACCGGTGCGCAAAAACGCGTGGTGGCAGAAATCGAAAAAGATCTGGCCAACGATTTTCCGATGATGCGCTTGGTGCAGGGCGATGTTGGCTCCGGCAAAACGCTGGTGGCCGCTCTGGCGGCACTGAACGTCATCGCGCACGGCAAACAGGTGGCGCTGATGGCGCCGACTGAACTGCTGGCCGAGCAGCATGCCAACAATTTCCGCCAGTGGTTTGCACCGCTGGAAATCGAAGTGGGCTGGCTGGCGGGTAAGCAGAAAGGCAAAGCGCGTGAAGCACAGCAGGAAGCGATCGCCAGCGGCCAGGTCGCGATGGTGGTCGGCACCCACGCGCTGTTCCAGGAGCAGGTAAAATTCAACGGCATGGCGCTGGTAATCATCGATGAACAGCACCGCTTTGGCGTACATCAGCGCTTAGCCTTGTGGGAAAAAGGTGAGGAACAAGGTTTCCATCCGCATCAGCTGATCATGACCGCCACGCCGATTCCGCGCACGCTGGCAATGACCGCTTACGCCGATCTCGATACATCCACCATCGACGAATTACCGCCAGGCCGTACGCCGGTCACCACGGTGGCGATTCCCGATAGCCGCCGCAGTGAGATCATCACGCGCGTGCAAAGTGCCTGTCACGAAGGACGTCAGGCTTATTGGGTATGTACGCTGATTGAAGAGTCGGAAGTGCTGGAAGCGCAGGCGGCGGAAGCAACCTGGGAAGAGCTGAAAGTGGCGCTGCCCGATTTGCAGGTTGGCCTGGTGCACGGCCGCATGAAGCCCGCCGAAAAACAGGCGGTAATGGCGGCGTTTAAGGCCAATGAAATCCAGCTGCTGATCGCCACCACGGTGATCGAAGTGGGCGTGGATGTGCCGAATGCCAGCCTGATGATTATCGAAAACCCGGAACGTCTCGGTTTGGCCCAGCTGCATCAGCTGCGCGGCCGCGTGGGCCGTGGTGCTGTCGCCTCACACTGCGTGTTGTTGTATAAAGCGCCGCTCAGCAAAACCGCACAGAAGCGTTTGCAGGTGCTGCGCGATAGCAACGACGGCTTCGTGATTGCTCAGCACGATCTGGAGATTCGTGGTCCAGGTGAGATGCTCGGCACACGTCAAACCGGCAACGCCGAGTTTAAAGTGGCGGATTTACTGCGCGATCAGGGCATGATTCCCGAAGTTCAACGCGTGGCGCGTCATATCCACCAGCACTATCCCGAGCAGGCGCAGGCACTGATTGAGCGCTGGCTGCCGGAAACCGAGCGCTACAGCAACGCTTAATCTGACGTTATCGCTTTATCGATAGCCATAAAATCCCCGACAAATTTCTGCAGCAGACGCGCCAGCTCGGCGCGCTCTTCATCCGGCCAGCTGGCAAACAGGTTCTGATAGATCTGCGCGCGCGCCGCATCGATCTTGTCGGTCATCGCTTTACCTGCCGCCGTGATCACCGCTTCATTCACCCGTTTGTCTTTGGCGTTTTTCTGCCGCTGCGCCAACCCTAACTCCTCCAGCTTCGCCACCTGACGACTCACCGTGGTGTAATCACGCCCGGCACGCTCCGCCAGTTCGACCACGCCAATTGGGCCGAAGCGACCGATCTGAATCAGCAGAGGAAACAGCGCGCGATCGAGCTGAATATTCGACTCTTTTATCAGTAATTCATCACGTTGCGGACGGTTGAAGGTTCCAACAATCATCAGCAGCGCATTATGTAGATCATCGAATGCTGCACTATTATGTGTATTTTGCACACTTTTCATTGACGTTATCCCGAGGCAAGCCTAATGTGTGCATATTACACATAGTTTCCACTTAACTGAAGGTGAAAGCATGAAAGCAGCGATTGTTTCCGCGGCAGGTGAACTGCCGGTTTACGGTGATTTCCCTGAACCGCAGGCTGATGAAAGCCATGTGGTGGTGACAGTAACAGCCGCCGCCGTCAGCCAGCTAGCGAAAGCACGCGCCGCCGGTACCCATTACAGCGCGGCCGCGCACTATCCCTTTATTACCGGCATTGATGGTACCGGCACGCTGAGCAATGGCGATCCGGTTTACTTTCTCGCTTTTGATGCGCAGTGGGGCAGCATGGCGGAAAGAACCTTAGTGCCCGCCGACAGCATCGTTTCGTTGCCGGCCACACTGGATCCGGTGCTGGCCGCCGCGCTGGCGAATCCGGGCATGTCATCCTGGGCAGCATTAACCCGACGTGCTCAGCTGCGCGCCGGTGAAACCGTATTAATCAATGGCGCAACTGGCACGTCGGGCGGTTTAGCGGTGCGCATCGCGCAGCATCTGGGCGCAGGAAAAATCATCGCTACCGGCCGCAATCGCGCCGCGCTGGATCAACTGCGCGCGCAGGGTGCTGACCTCACTTTCACGCTGGATGAATTGCCGGGCGCGTTACCGGCATTGATGAAAGAAGGCATTGATGTGGTGCTGGATTATCTTTGGGGCCAGAGTGCGCTCGATATCATGCAGGCCGCCGTGGCGGGCGGAGAGAAAACGGTGCGCTTTGTGCAAATCGGTTCGTTGAGCGGACAGGAAATTACCCTGCACAGCAAACTGCTGCGCTCCTCCGGGCTGACATTAATGGGCAGCGGCCTCGGCAGCGTGTCGGATAAAGCGTTGATCGCCTGTATCGGTGAAATGCTGACGGCCGCCGCTGAGAGCGATTTTTCCATCGCCTTCCAGATGCGCCCGCTGAGTGACGTCGCCCTGGCGTGGCAGGAAGATGACAGCCGCTGCCGCACGGTGTTTACGCTCTAGATCAACGGAAGTAAAAAGGGGCATTGCAAACGATTGCTTTCACAACGCAACCGTTTAAAATCGCCCCTTTGTTGTAATTGAGAACGTCCACTATGTCCGTCAACACCGCTGAAACTCGCCAGCCTGCCAGCGCTGCAAGCCCGAAAAGTGAACTGATTTACCGCCTCGAAGACCGTCCACCATTACCGCAAACCTTGTTTGCTGCCTGTCAGCATTTGCTTGCGATGTTTGTCGCGGTGATTACGCCCGCGCTATTAATTTGCCAGGCGCTGGGTTTACCGGCGCAGGATACGCAGCACATCATCAGCATGTCGCTGTTTGCCTCGGGCGTGGCATCCATTCTGCAAATCAAAACCTGGGGACCGGTGGGTTCCGGCCTGTTGTCGATTCAGGGCACCAGTTTTAACTTCGTCACGCCGCTGATCATGGGCGGTATGGCGCTGAAAAACGGCGGCGTTGATGTACCAACCATGATGGCGGCGCTGTTTGGCACGCTGATGGTGGCGTCGTGTACCGAAATGGTGCTGTCACGCGTGCTGCACCTGGCGCGCCGCATCATTACGCCGCTGGTTTCCGGCATTGTGGTGATGATTATTGGCCTGTCGCTGATTCAGGTCGGTTTGACCTCCATCGGCGGCGGCTTTACTGCGATGAGCGATCACACGTTCGGTGCCCCGAAAAACTTATTGCTGGCGGCTTCGGTATTGGTGGTGATTATCCTGCTTAATCGCCAGCGTAATGCTTATCTGCGCGTGGCCTCGCTGGTGATCGCGATGGCGGTAGGTTATGCGCTGGCCTGGGCGCTGGATATGCTGCCTGCCACCAGCACGCCAGCCGATCAGCCGCTGATAGCCGTGCCATCGCCGCTCTACTATGGGCTGGGCTTTGACTGGAATCTGCTGATTCCGCTGATGTTGGTGTTTATGGTGACCTCATTGGAAACCATTGGCGACATCACCGCGACCTCTGATGTTTCCGAGCAGCCGGTGAGTGGTCCGCTGTATATGAAGCGTCTGAAAGGCGGCGTGTTGGCAAACGGGCTTAACTCCTTTGTCTCGGCGCTGTTCAATACTTTCCCGAACTCCTGTTTTGGCCAGAATAACGGCGTGATTCAGCTTACCGGCGTTGCCAGCCGCTATGTGGGGTTTGTCGTGGCGCTGATGCTGATCGTGCTTGGCCTGTTCCCGGCCGTGAGCGGTTTTGTGCAGCACATTCCGGAACCGGTGCTGGGCGGTGCAACCATTGTGATGTTCGGTACCATCGCCGCGTCTGGCGTGCGCATTGTTTCACGCGAGCCGCTGAATCGTCGTGCCATCATGATTATCGCGCTGTCGCTGGCGGTCGGTTTGGGCGTTTCTCAGCAGCCGCTGATTCTGCAATTTGCCCCAGACTGGCTGAAAACCCTGCTTTCATCTGGCATTGCGGCCGGTGGTATTACCGCCATCGTGCTGAACCTGATCTTCCCGCAAGAAAAGTAATCCAGACGGCAGGCTTCGGCCTGCCTGATATTTATCCGCATTTACATCCAGGCTGTTGAGCTGTAACGGTAATTCAGGCATAACAACCACTCACCGGATAAATATCGGGATGGATGAGTGCGATGAAATTTTTAGGCAAGTTTTTCCTTACCTTACTGCTGCTAATTCTGCTGGCGCTGGTAGTGCTGTATGTGTTGCTGCAAACACAATGGGGCGCAGGTTGGTTTAGCCGCTGGGTAAGCGATAAAACCGCCTGGCATCTCTCTCTCAGCAAGATTGAGCACGGCTTCTCCTCTCCTTCGCACATCATTCTCGATGACTTCAGCTTTGGCCATGATGGCCAGCCCGCCGTGTTGGTGGCGAAACGCGTTGATCTCGGCCTTGCGCTGGTTCAGTTCAGCGATCCGCTGCACTTCAACAGCATCGAAATACGCGACGGTGAAATCAATCTGGCTAATCAAGCGCCCGATACCACGCTGCCGATTCAGGCCAATCGCCTGCAGCTGAATAACGTGCGCATTGAGAATCCGCATAGCGCGTTGCCGATGACCGCTCAGCGCGTGAACGGCGGTCTTCTGCCGTGGAAACCGCTGCCTAACGACGTGCTGGGCAGCGATGCGCAGTTCCAGATCAGCGCCGGCACTCTGACGCTGGATGGTGTGCCGGGCAATAACGTCTTGCTGCAGGGCAGCATTAAGCAACGTCGTCTGGTGCTGAGCAATATCGGTGCCGATCTGGCGCGTGGTTCGATGACCGGCAACGCCGAACGTGATGCGCAGGGTAACTGGAAGATCGACCAACTGCGCCTCAACGATATCCGTTTGCAAACCCATCAAAGCCTGGGCGACTTCCTCAATCCGCTGCGCGATGTGCCTTCAGTGAGCATCAACCGTCTGGATATGACCGATGCACGCCTGCAAGGACCGGATTGGGCGGTGACCGATCTCGATTTAACCCTGAAAAATGTCACGCTGCGCGGCGATGATTGGGAAAGCGATGGCGGCTCTCTCTCCATGAACGCCGGGAATTTCATTAACGGTGGCTTTGAGCTCAACGATCCTATCGTCAATGCCGACCTTTCGGCGCAGGGCATCGCGCTGACGCAGTTCAGTTCGCGTTGGGTGAATGGCGTGGTGCGCGCCAGCGGCAACTGGTCGCGCAGCGACAAGCGTTTAACGCTGGATGAACTGGCGATCGCCGGGCTGGAATATACCTTGCCGCAAAACTGGCGTGAACGCTGGCAGCAAACCTTACCGGATTGGCTGGATAGCGTGCTGATAACCCGCGCTACCGCCAACCGTAACCTGATTATTGATATCAATCCGGCGTTCCCGTTCCAGATGACGTCACTGGATGGCAGCGCGGATAACCTGCTGCTGGCACGTCAACATCAGTGGGGAATCTGGGCCGGTAAAGCCAGCTTCAACGCGGCTGAAGCCACCTTCAATCGCACCGATCTGCGCCATCCATCCATTGCGCTGAATGCCAATGACCAGCAGATTCAGGTAACGGAGTTGAGCGCCTTTAACGGCAGCGGTTTACTGGAAGGTTCTGCAACGGTTGGGCAGGATGCGCAACGTCCGCTGACGCTGAATCTGAAAGGTCAGGCTGTGCCGGCAAACGTGCTGGGAAATTGGGGTTGGCCAACGCTGCAGTTGAGCGGCAACAGTAATTTGCAGCTGCAGGTGAAAGGCTCGTTGAACGCCAGCGCGCCGCTGCGCCCCAGCGTGGAGGGTACGTTGTCAGTGACTACCGATGCACAGTCGGTGCAGCAGACGATGCGGGGCGGGCAGGTTCAGTAAGGTAAAATAGAAAGGTCGCCATGAATGGCGACCCTGCGTGTTAGTTGATACGAGCGCCGGAACCACCCTCTTCCAGCGCCCCGTCCGAATCGGCGGGCAGCACGATGTAGACGCCTTCGAATACCGCGCCCAACTCATCATCACCAAACAACTCCACTTCCATCTGCACGCGCGCTTTGCGGCCTCGCGCCAAACGGTCAAGATCGCCGCTGAGCGAGCCGAGATCGGCAATTGCGCCCGGACGGCCGCTTATTGGTTTGCTATAGCGAATATGCGCATCCGCCAGAATAATGGTGCCACCGAGATGCCGCTCGCGCAGCAGCAGCCAAATCAAACCCCAACCGGTTAGCGTGGCGAGCGAGAACAGGCTGCCCGCAAACAAGGTGTGATGGGGATTCTGGTTGCCCGCTTCAGGCATGGTGGTAACGAATTTCTGCCCGGTGTATTGCAGAATGCGCACGCCCATTTTTTCACTCAGCGGGATGTGCTCATACCAGGCTTGCTGCAGCTGTCCGCACCAGTCGGCGCGATGCAGAATATCGTCGAGCGTCACGACCGGTTTGATCATCAGGAAGTGACGCACCGGCGTGGTTTGTGGCGCGGTGATTTCCCCCTGATTGACGTAGCCAAGCTTGGCAAAGAATTCGACGGCGTCTTCACGCGCACTACAGGTAACGCGTTTCGCTCCTTCCTGACGCGCAACCGATTCCAGCGTCATCGCCACCAGCGTGCCAAGACCTTTGCCCTGCACAGAAGGATGCACGGCGAGAAAACGAATCGCCGCTTCGTTCTCGGCGTTGATGTACAGACGCCCGATCGCCACCGGCTTGCCTTGCTCATCCACCACCATTTGATGATGCGCCAGCGCATCCCAGGCATCACGCTCAGAACCCTGCGGCTGACGCAGCGGCTTTCGTAACATTTCCCAGCGGAACTGGTAATACATATCCAGCTCTTCCGCCGTTTGCGGTACGCGAAGATGATACATAAAGTGTTTCTCTCGTTCGGAGCTTGCGTGGCTAAGTCCTTGCCGCTCGGCTGAAAACCTCACATCTGTAACCAGAAGGTCACCGGACCATCGTTTATCAACGAAACCTGCATATTGGCGGCGAAGCGCCCGTTTGCGGTGGTCACGCCCTGTGCTCGGCAGCAATCGCTAAAGTATTCATAGAGGCGCTCGGCTTCCGCTGGTTCTGCGCCGCCTGAGAAAGAGGGACGCATCCCTTTATTGGTATCAGCGGCGAGAGTGAATTGCGACACCACCAGCACGCTGCCACCCGCCTGCTGCACATTGAGATTCATTTTGTCATTCTCATCCGCAAAGATGCGGTAGCCCAGCACGCGCTCGGTTAGACGCTGCGCTTTTTGTTCGTCGTCGCCCTTTTCCACACCCAATAACACCAATAACCCATTGCCAATTTCGCCCACTGTTGCGTCGTCAACGCTAACACTGGCGCGGCTGACGCGCTGAATCAAAGCAATCATGTTTCCTCACGTTCTTTTTCGCGTTCCTGCTGTTTTAGCTGGCGATAGTCATCCAGCGTGACGGTGATTTCCGCGCCTAACAACACAATACACCACGACCAATAGACCCAAAGGAACAGAATGGGGATGACCGCCAGAACGCCGTAAATTAACTGATACGAAGGGAACATCGTAACATAGAGCGCAAAGCCTTTTTTGCCCAGCTCGAACAACAATCCGGCAACGATGGCGCCGATCAGTGCATCACGCGTGGGCACGCGCCGCGTCGGCACAATGCTATACAGCAGCCAGAAAGCGAGGATGGAGAGGCACAGCGGGAAAATACGGAGCAGCTGATCAACCAGACTGGTTACGCCTGTCACACTCAACCAGCGCAGCGATAACAGATAGGAGCTGAGCGCTAAGCTTGCGCCCGCCAGCAGCGGCCCGAGCGTTAAGATCATCCAGTAAACGGCAAATGAATAGACCATCGGACGCGGCTTATCGCTGCGCCAGATGGCGTTCAATGCGCTATCCACCGAATGCATCAGCAGCAGCGCGGTGACGATCAACCCCACAATACCAATCGCCGTCATCTTATTGACGTTAGCGACGAACTGGTCGAGATAACGCTGAATGACGTCACCCGTCGCCGGGATGAAGTTGGTAAAAATGAAGTTCTTCAACTGCACGCTGATGTCCGAGAACATCGGAAAAGCAGCAAACAGCGCGAACACCACGGCAATCAGCGGCACCAATGCCAGCAATGAAACGTAGGCGAGATTACCCGCCTGCGTCGTCATGTTGTCATCGTCAATGCGTCGCCACAGCAGTTTTACCCACAAATAAAAGGCATGCGCCGAGTGGCGCAGATGTCGTTGGTTCAGCACTCAGAGACGACCCGCAAACCAGTCCGGCACGGTTTTATCATCAACCACCAGCACGCTTTCAATGCCAAGCGCGCGCGCAGCGTCGATATTGGCCTGGTTATCATCGAAAAACACCGCCTGATTGGCCTGATAACCTTCGTGCTGCAGCACATGGTGATAGATGCGCGCTTCCGGCTTACGCATGCCAATATCCTGCGACATATAAAGATGATCGGCCGCCTGTTGAACATCGGGATATTGGGTTGGCCAGAACTCGAAGTGCAGCTGATTGGTATTGGACAGGATCACCACGCGCTCGCCCTTGGCACGCAGCTTGTTCATGATCGCCAGCGTTTCCGGACGCACGCCGACAAAGACCGCCTGCCAGCCAGCGGTGAATTGCGGATAGCTCAGCGCGATATCCAGCTGGTCGCAGATACGTGCAGCAAATTCCGGATCGCTGATTTCACCGCGTTCGTGTTGCTCAAAAGCCTCATCCATGCGGAAACGACTTTGCAGCGTGGATAACGGCACGCGCCCCAAATCGCTCCAGACGCCGAGCACACGATTGAAATCGATATCAACAATCACATTGCCTAAATCAAAGATGTACAGCATGACGCCTCCTCTTTTCGTTCCCTGGATCATTCACTTTAGCGGCAAAAGTGGGAGCTGAACAGGGACGAAAGGCGGGAAATCAGTAATCTGGAGGCGGAGCCAAACTTCATTAAGCGAGCGTTGCAGCGGGTTGCAGGCATAAAAAAGCCCCGCAAGTGCGGGGCTCAATATCAGACTGTTTCGCTTACTCTTTGCTGCCGCGAGAAGAACGCTTACGGTCGTTCTCGGTCAGGTGACGTTTACGAATACGGACTGACAACGGAGTCACTTCTACCAGTTCGTCATCATCGATGAACTCGATAGCCTGTTCCAGCGTCATTTTCTGCGGTGGAACCAGAGTGGTGGCTTCGTCAGTACCTGACGCACGCATGTTGGTCAGTTTCTTACCGGTCAGGCAGTTTACTGTCAGGTCGTTAGAACGGCTGTGAATACCAATGATCTGGCCTTCATATACTTCCGCACCGTGACCCAGGAACAGCTTACCGCGATCCTGCAGACCGAACAGGGCGAACGCGACCGCTTTACCCTGACCGTTTGAGATCAGCACGCCGTTCTGACGCTGGCCCACTTCGCCTGGACGAACGTCGTCGTAGTGGCTGAAGGTGGAGTACAGCAGACCGGTACCTGAAGTCATGGTCATGAATTCGTTACGGAAGCCGATCAGACCACGGCTTGGGATCATGTAGTCAAGACGTACACGGCCTTTGCCATCTGGATCCATGTTTTTCAGGTCGCCTTTACGCTCACCCATCGCTTGCATCACAGAACCCTGGTGGGTTTCTTCGATGTCGAGGGTCACGTTTTCGAATGGCTCCTGCTTACGGCCTTCGTGCTCACGGAAGATTACTTTCGGACGGGATACCGCCAGCTCGAAACCTTCACGACGCATGTTCTCGATCAGAACCGACAAGTGCAGCTCACCACGACCAGAAACGCGGAACGCATCCGAATCTTCGGTTTCTTCAACGCGCAGTGCCACGTTGTGGACCAGCTCTTTGTTCAGACGCTCCAGAATCTGGCGCGAAGTCACGAACTTACCTTCTTTACCGCAGAACGGTGAGGTGTTCACGTTGAAGAACATGGTCACGGTTGGTTCGTCGACGCTCAGGGCTGGCAACGCTTCCACATTCTGCGTGTCGCAGATGGTGTCAGAGATGTTCAGCTCGCCCAGACCGGTGATCGCGATGATGTCGCCCGCTTCCGCCAGGGTGCTTTCGATACGCTCCAGACCAAGGTGGCCCAGCACTTTACCGACTTTACCGTTACGGGTTTTGCCTTCGCTATCAATGATAGTGACTTGCTGATTCGGCTTCACGGTACCGCGCTTGATGCGGCCGATGCCGATCACGCCCAGATAGTTGTTGTAGTCCAGCTGCGAGATTTGCATCTGCAGTGGCGCTTCAACTTCAACCTGAGGTGGAGAAACGTGGTCAACGATCGCCTGATACAGCGGGGTCATGTCGTCAGCCATGTCGGTGTGTTCCAGACCCGCGATACCATTCAACGCCGAAGCGAAGATGATCGGGAAGTCCAGCTGCTCGTCAGTCGCATCCAGGTTAACGAACAGGTCAAATACCTGATCAACAACCCAATCAGGACGCGCGCCCGGACGGTCAACTTTGTTGATAACCACAATCGGCTTCAAACCATGAGCAAATGCTTTCTTGGTTACGAAGCGGGTTTGCGGCATAGGGCCATCCATCGCATCTACAACCAGCAGCACCGAATCCACCATGGACATGACGCGCTCCACTTCACCACCGAAGTCGGCGTGTCCTGGGGTATCAACGATGTTGATACGGTAGTCATTCCATTTGATGGCGGTGTTTTTTGCGAGGATGGTAATCCCACGCTCTTTCTCCAAATCGTTGGAGTCCATTACGCGCTCAGTCGCTTCGGTACGAGCATCAAAAGTACCGGACTGTTGGAGCAGCTTGTCAACCAGGGTGGTCTTACCATGGTCAACGTGCGCGATGATGGCGATGTTACGCAAATTTTCGATCACAGCTTTGCCTCAGGCATTATAGAAATAACGCGGTATTGTACACGGATTAAGCGGAAGACTGAACATGATCACAGATTTCGCCGAAAGTTTCTCGTAGCGCTGGTTTTTAGCACCGTTTACGGTGCATTAATCTGCACTGCGATGGCAATTTGCACCAAATTAGTGCTTAACTTGACCTGCGGCGCACCATTACGATGCATACAATCCATCCTGGTGCAGCCTTCGACTCACGAAAGGGCGCATTGTAGCGCCATTTTCGCCATTGTCATAAAGTTGGCACAGAATTCGCTTTATATATTTTAAGCGAAAACGACAGTTATAAAACGGTTGATAGAGCTTGCCGAGATCTTTGGTTAGGAATGGTCAGCAGTCATGACACATTCCCGGCAACGAAGTTCTCTCACCATGACGATAATGACCATTTCCAGGAGAGTTGAGTATGTCCGCTGAACACGTTCTCTCGATGATGAACGAGCATGAAGTTAAGTTTGTTGACCTGCGTTTTACCGATACCAAAGGTAAAGAACAGCACGTTACTATCCCTGCTCACCAGGTTAACGCTGACTTCTTCGAAGAAGGCAAAATGTTCGATGGCTCCTCCATCGGTGGCTGGAAAGGCATTAACGAATCAGACATGGTGCTGATGCCGGACGCAACCACTGCAGTAATGGATCCGTTCTTCGAAGACTCGACCCTGATCATCCGTTGCGACATCCTTGAGCCAGGCACACTGCAGGGCTATGACCGTGACCCACGCTCCATTGCTAAGCGTGCAGAAGAGTTCCTGCGTTCTTCAGGCATCGCGGATACCGTGCTGTTTGGACCAGAGCCAGAGTTCTTCCTGTTCGATGACATCCGTTTCGGTTCTTCTACTTCAGGTTCACACGTTGCTATCGACGATATCGAAGCAGCATGGAACACCGGTAAAGAGTACGAAGGCGGTAACAAAGGTCACCGTCCAGGTCTGAAAGGCGGTTACTTCCCAGTGCCACCGGTTGACTCAGCACAGGACATCCGTTCTGCCATGTGTCTGACCATGGAGCAGATGGGTCTGGTGGTTGAAGCACATCACCACGAAGTAGCGACTGCTGGTCAGAACGAAGTGGCAACCCGCTTCAACACCATGACCAAAAAAGCTGACGAAATTCAGATCTACAAATACGTGGTGCACAACGTCGCTCACGCGTACGGCAAAACTGCAACCTTCATGCCTAAGCCAATGTTCGGTGATAACGGTTCTGGTATGCACTGCCACATGTCCCTGTCAAAAGGCGGCGTGAACCTGTTCTCTGGCGACAAGTACGGCGGCCTGTCTGAAACTGCTCTGTTCTACATCGGCGGTATCATTAAGCACGCTAAAGCGATTAACGCCCTGGCGAACCCAACCACCAACTCATACAAGCGTCTGGTCCCAGGCTACGAAGCGCCAGTTATGTTGGCTTACTCTGCCCGTAACCGTTCTGCTTCTATCCGTATTCCAGTGGTTGCTAGCCCGAAAGCACGTCGTATCGAAGCTCGCTTCCCGGATCCAGCGGCTAACCCATACCTGGCATTCACCGCGCTGCTGATGGCCGGTCTTGATGGTGTTATCAACAAGATCCACCCTGGCGATGCGATGGACAAAAACCTGTATGACCTGCCTCCGGAAGAAGAAGCTGAGATTCCAAAAGTTGCAGGTTCTCTGGAAGAAGCACTGAACGCACTGAACGAAGATCGCGAGTTCCTGACCCGTGGCGGCGTGTTCACTGATGACGCTATCGATGCATACATCGAACTGCGTAAGTCAGACGTTGACCGCGTGCGTATGACTCCGCACCCAGTTGAGTTCGAACTGTACTACAGCGTTTAATCAGCATTAAAGATTCGCGGATTTTGCATCGCCGCAAGGCGGCAATCGAGAGAATCCCGGGGAGCTGAGATAACTCAGTGACTCGGGTGAACGAGTGCAGCCAACGCAGCGGCGGTGTAAAAGACGCCGAAGATTTTATATTGCCGTGGAAACTTTAGCCCATCTCCGGATGGGCTTTTTTCTCCGCGCATTCATGGTTCGAAGCACAGATTTCCGTCCTGAAAGGCTATAATGCACTAAATTAGTGCAGAGGAACGCTGTATGGCAACTGGCACGCTGCCCGACGCGGGGCAGATTCTCAACTCCCTGATCAACAGTATTTTGCTGGTCGATAACGATTTAGTTATCCATTACGCCAATCCGGCGGCTCAGCAATTACTGGCGCAAAGCTCACGTAAATTGTTCGGCACGCCATTACCGGAATTAACCGGCTATTTTTCGCTGAATATTGAGGTGATGAGCGAGAGTCTCGGAGCTGGCCAGGGCTTTACCGATAGCGAAGTCACGTTGGTGGTCGATGGCCGCGCGCACATTATGTCGCTCACGGCACAGCGCTTACCGGATGGCTTTATTCTGCTGGAAATGGCGCCGATGGATAATCAACGTCGTCTTAGCCAGGAACAAATTCAGCATGCTCAGCAGGTCGCGGCCCGCGATTTAGTGCGCGGCCTGGCGCATGAAATCAAAAACCCGCTGGGAGGATTACGTGGTGCCGCGCAGTTGCTGACTCGCGCGTTACCCGATCCTTCCCTGCATGAATATACGCGCATCATCATTGAGCAAGCCGATCGACTGCGTAATCTGGTCGATCGCCTGCTCGGCCCGCAACAGCCGGGCTTGCACGTAACGCAAAGCATTCATCAGGTCGCCGAGCGCGTGGTGAATCTGGTGTCGATGGAGTTGCCGGATAACGTCTCGCTGGTGCGTGATTACGATCCAAGCCTGCCGGAACTGCCGCACGATCCCGACCAGATTGAACAAGTGCTGTTGAATGTGGTGCGCAATGCCCTGCAAGCCTTGGGCGATGAAGGCGGCACCATTGTGATTCGCACGCGTACGGCCTTCCAGCTCACGCTGCACGGCACGCGTTATCGTTTAGTTGCTCGTATTGATATTGAAGATGATGGCCCAGGGATTCCGGCCCAGCTACAAGACACCCTGTTCTATCCGATGGTAAGCGGACGTGAAGGCGGCACCGGTTTAGGTCTGTCCATCGCCCGTAGCCTGATCGATCAGCATTCAGGGAAAATAGAATTTAACAGTTGGCCAGGACACACCGAATTCTCGGTTTACCTGCCTATTCGCCAGTGAGGTTTCTATGCAACGAGGGATAGTCTGGATCGTCGATGACGATAGCTCCATCCGCTGGGTGCTTGAAAGGGCACTCACTGGAGCCGGTTTGAGCTGTGCAACCTTTGACAGCGCTAACGAGGTATTGGACGCGCTCGCAAGCAAAACCCCAGACGTATTATTGTCAGACATTCGTATGCCTGGCATGGATGGACTTACGCTGCTGAAACAGATTAAGCAGCGTCATCCGATGCTGCCGGTGATCATTATGACCGCGCACTCCGATCTGGATGCCGCCGTCAGCGCTTATCAGCAAGGTGCGTTTGATTACCTGCCAAAGCCGTTTGATATTGATGAAGCGGTGGCGCTGGTTGAGCGAGCGATTAGCCATTATCAGGAACAGCAGCAGCCGCGTAATCAGCCCGTCAGCGGCCCAACCACCGACATTATCGGCGAAGCGCCGGCCATGCAGGATGTATTCCGCATCATTGGTCGTCTTTCACGCTCCTCAATTAGCGTGCTGATCAACGGTGAATCCGGTACCGGTAAAGAGTTGGTGGCACATGCGCTGCATCGTCATAGTCCGCGTGCGAAGTCCCCTTTTATCGCGCTGAACATGGCGGCGATACCCAAAGATTTGATTGAATCAGAGCTGTTTGGTCACGAGAAAGGCGCATTTACCGGTGCGAATCAGATTCGTCAGGGACGTTTTGAGCAGGCCGATGGCGGCACGCTGTTCCTCGATGAAATTGGTGACATGCCGCTTGATGTGCAAACCCGCTTATTACGCGTTTTGGCCGATGGCCAGTTTTATCGCGTTGGCGGCTATGCGCCGGTGAAAGTGGATGTGCGTATTATCGCGGCAACGCACCAGAATCTTGAGCTGCGCGTGCAGGAAGGCAAATTCCGTGAAGACTTGTTCCATCGTCTTAACGTGATTCGCGTTCATCTGCCGCCGCTGCGTGAACGCCGCGAGGATATTCCGCGCCTGGCGCGTTACTTCCTGCAGGTCGCTGCACGTGAGTTAGGCGTGGAAGCGAAGATTCTGCATCCGGAAACCGAAACCGCGCTGACGCGTCTGCATTGGTCCGGTAACGTGCGCCAGTTGGAAAATACCTGTCGCTGGTTGACGGTGATGGCAGCTGGCCAGGAAGTATTGATTCAGGATCTGCCGCCTGAACTGTTTGAATCGAGCACGCCAGACAATCCG
Source organism: Pantoea trifolii (assembly GCF_024506435.1). NCBI lineage: Bacteria > Pseudomonadati > Pseudomonadota > Gammaproteobacteria > Enterobacterales > Erwiniaceae > Pantoea > Pantoea trifolii. The sequence continues at coordinate 4,131,324 of NZ_JANIET010000001.1, forward strand.
GTGCAGTCGTTACCGGACAGCTGGGCCACGCTGCTGGCGCAGTGGGCAGATCGCGCCTTGCGTTCCGGTCATCAAAACCTGTTGTCGGAAGCACAGCCGGAGATGGAGCGCACCCTGCTCACCACTGCGCTGCGTCACACGCAAGGGCACAAACAGGAAGCGGCACGCTTGCTCGGCTGGGGACGTAATACCCTGACGCGTAAGTTGAAAGAGCTGGGAATGGAATAAAATAACAAAGGGAGCGTAATGCTCCCTTTATCTTTTATATCACGCGAGAAAATCGCTGCATGCGCACCTTTTGGCGCAGATACACATCGAAGCACATACAGATGTTTCGAATCAGCAAACGCCCGACGCCAGTAACGTGCAGACTGCGACCGCGCTGTTGCACTAATCCATCCGCCACCAGCGGCGCTAACAGCGCTAAATCCTCGGCAAAATAACGTTCAAACTCAATCGGGTATTGCGCTTCTATCGCGGCAAAATCCAGTGCGAAATTGCAGATTAAAGCTTTAATCACATCGCGGCGCAAACCATCATCATCACTCAACGTGAGCCCGCGCCACAGCGCATTGCCGCGCTGCTCGACATCTGCGTAATAGGCTTTCAACTCTTTGTGATTTTGCGCATAGCTGTCGCCCAGCATACTGATGGCCGACACGCCCAAACCGAGCAGATCGGTATCGCCCTGCGTGGTGTAGCCCTGAAAATTACGATGCAGTTCGCCGGCGCGTTGTGCCACCGCCAGTTCATCATCCGGACGCGCGAAGTGATCCATGCCGATAAACTGGTAACCTTCTCCAGTTAAGGTGGCGATGGTTTCCTGCAGGATTTGCAGTTTCTGTGCGGCGCCTGGCAGCTCGTCATCTTTAATCTTGCGCTGCGCTGCGAACAGCGTAGGCATGTGCGCATAGTTGAAGACGCTGAGGCGATCGGGATTGAGCGCAATAACGCGCTGTAAGGTGAAGGCGAAGCTTTCCGGCGTTTGCAGCGGCAAACCATAAATTAGATCGAGGCTAACCGAACGGAAGCCCTGCGCACGCGCACGCTGCACCAGAGCGAAGATAGTATCTTCATCCTGCACGCGATTCACGCGCTCCTGCACCGCTTTATTAAAGTCCTGCACGCCCATGCTCAGGCGATTAAAACCTTCCGCGCGCAGATGATCGATCATCTCCAGTTCGATTTCACGCGGATCAACCTCGATCGACATTTCAACATCATCGGCAATAGTAAAATTATCGCGTAGCAGCGCCACCAGCCGGCTCACCTGCTGCTGGTTGAGGAATGTCGGCGTACCGCCGCCCCAATGCAGCTGAGTGACGCAGCGCCCCGCAAACAAGGCCGCACGCTGGCGGATTTCCTGCTCCAGCACATCAAGATAGCGATCGGCTTTATGTAGCTGGCGCGTCACGATTTTATTGCAGCCACAGAAGTAGCAAAGACGATGGCAAAACGGGATATGCACATACAGCGATAACGGACGATCGGGATAGCGCTGAGCGGCGTGCTGAAAATCTGCCTCGCCAAAGTTCTCACTGAACTCGAGCGCGGTGGGATAAGAGGTATAACGCGGGCCAGCGTAATTGTATTTTTCGATGAGGTGCTGATCCCAATCAATCTGCTGCGATGACATGCTCACTCCTTACGGTGACGTCGTCTAAGAGAGGGCCGCGTAGCAGAAGAGTGGACGAAGCGATGGGCTGAACGCCGACGTAAACGCGACTTCAGACGCGACAGGCGGCGTAGTTTAAACAATAACCAGATCAGATAACATGTCAGCAGCAGCGCGAAAATTGATCCAGGCCAAAACATAGGTGAATACCTGTTCAGCGCGGCATGCGCGAAAACGCATGCCGATCAAGATTGGCCTTAATTGCCTTTGAGCAGGCGCATCATATCTTCTTCGGCCTGCTCATCTTCCGCTTCGTCATCCAGCGCGATGCCCAGTGTTTCCATTAGCTCGTCAATGCGGTCTAAGGTTTGATCCAGCCAGGCCTGATCTTCGCCACTCAGGGTTTCACCGTTTTCCAGACGATCCAGCAGCGTATCCAGACGTTCGTCATTTTCCAACTTCGCCAGCTCTTCTTGCGGCGTCAGGCGAACTTTTTCCGCTTTTGGTTTTGGCTTCGCTTCAGGCTTTTTCGCCGGCTGGGTTTTACCATCAGCGACTAATGCGATCGGCGTTTTGCTGCCCAGGCGTGGATCCTGAGCTTTTTTACCCTGACCTTTGCCAGCGGTTTGCGTTTCCGGATTAGCGCGGCTGCCAGGTTTGTGGCCGCTATGCTTTTTATCACGTTTGCGATCGCGCGCTTCCTGATTAAGGTCTTCACGCGATTTGCGTTTGGCTTTCGCAGCAGGTTTGCCACGCGGGGCTGATGCAGGTTGCTTCATGGTGTCCGGTCTCGGCGGTGCTTTGTGAGTTCAGTATAGAATTGCGGCGAAATCTAGCAGAAAGTAAGCAAAGAAAAAAGGCGATAGCCTATGCTATCGCCTTTTATCGCACCTTCATACGAAGGAAACACTGAATAAATCCTTTACGGCTCACAACGTCCCGGTTGCTCCATCGCCACATCGCTCCTGCGATTAATCCCTGTCCTTGTCCGATTCCTGCCTGAATCGCTTCCCGCCATGCTCCTGGTCATCCCCGACACTCCTGAGCTCATCATCCTGATGGGTGCTGCCGTGCACTGACAACAAATGTAGACTAATAGGTAAAATCAACAAGTGAGACTTGTCTCTATTTTAGAGTGGTATTTCCTACAAACACTTCAACCCATTGAAATTAAATGCCTAAAATCATTGTTAATATTCCATGAAGCGGTAATCGCTGGCAGTAAAAATCATAGATCTCTTACAAAATGACGCGTTTAGACGCTATCGGGCACTTTTGCGCCATTACAGGTATAATCAGCCCAATTGCCCGATTCATTTTGCTGGAGTTTCACTTTGTCTGCTTTGAACTATCACATGACCCATTTCATGCTCAGCGCCCCGGATATTCGCCATTTACCGGCGGATGTGGGCATAGAAGTTGCTTTTGCCGGGCGCTCGAATGCAGGCAAATCCAGCGCGCTGAACACCATCACCAACCAAAAGGGTCTGGCACGTACCAGTAAAACGCCAGGTCGTACCCAGCTGATTAACCTGTTTGAAGTGGTTGAAGGTAAATGTCTGGTCGATTTACCCGGTTATGGCTATGCCCAGGTTCCGGAAGAGATGAAGCGCAAATGGCAAAAGTCTCTGGCGGAATATTTACAGAAACGCCAGGCATTGAAAGGCCTGGTGGTATTGATGGATATACGCCATCCGCTGAAAGATCTCGATCAGAACATGATTGAATGGGCCGTGCAGAGCCAGATTCCCGTGCTGGTCTTGCTGACCAAAGCCGACAAGCTGGCATCCGGCGCGCGTAAAGCACAGCTGACGATGGTACGCGAAGCGTCGTTGGCCTTTAACGGTGATGTGCAGGTAGAAATGTTCTCGTCACTGAAGAAGATGGGCGTTGATATTGTGCGTAAGAAGTTGGACAGCTGGTTTAGCGAACTGGAGCCTGCGCAAGAAGGCGACGGCGAAGAAACAGCAGAGTAATTTTGTTGCGGCTTTTGCGAAAAAGCCCAATAAAAAACGCCCCAGTCATAAATGACTGGGGCGGCTAAATATTCAGCCAAATCCGATTACGTGAAGTAAAAGGTCTGAAAGATAGAACATCTTACCTCTGTACCCTACGCGACAAACTCTACCTGATTTTCCGCGCCCTACAAAGGGTTTTTTGTTGTTAAGTTTCAGGATTCGACATCTTTTTTACTAAGTTCATCACACTTTCACGTGTGCGATGTAGTTTAATTACTAGAAAAATGCTTAGCCGATAAGCAGTTACAAAACGCGCATTTAATAGACCGCTTTGTGAGGTTGCTGAACCGATTAAGTAAACATTTTTCTTATGATGATGTCAGCGGCACGCAAATGCCGCTGAATACGCATAATCAGTGCGCCTCATCCCAGTTATCGCCGGTTCCGACTTCAACCTGCAGCGGCACATCCAGCTTCATGCTGTTCTCCATCAGGTCACGGATGGTCTTAATCGAGCTATCTACCGCGTCGCTGCGAATCTCAAACACCAGTTCATCGTGTACCTGCATAATCATGCGCACGGCATCGTCTTTTTGCTCTAACAGCCAGCCATCCACCGCAATCATCGCGCGTTTGATGATGTCTGCCGCCGTACCTTGCATTGGGGCGTTGATCGCCGCACGCTCCGCTGCTTTACGACGAATGGCATTGCTGGAGGTAATATCAGGCAGCCACAAGCGACGACCATCAAGCGTTTCAACATAGCCTTTCTCTGCCGCCTTCGCGCGCGTCTCTTCCATATAACGCAACACGCCCGGATAGCGTTCAAAGTAGAGATCCATGTATTTCTTCGCCTCACCCGCGCCGATATTCAGCTGGCGAGAGAGACCAAACGCGCTCATTCCGTAGATCAGGCCAAAGTTGATCGCTTTAGCACTGCGACGCTGCTCGCCCGATACTTTGCCAAGCGCCACACCAAACACTTCTGATGCGGTGGCGCGGTGGATATCTTCGCCCTGAGCAAACGCATCCAGCAGACCTTTATCTTGCGACAAATGCGCCATGATGCGCAGTTCAATCTGTGAGTAGTCCGCAGCAACAATACGATTGCCCGAACCGGCGATAAACGCCTGGCGAATTCGGCGCCCTTCTTCGTTGCGCACCGGGATATTCTGCAGATTAGGATCGGTAGACGAGAGTCGTCCTGTCGCGGTTACCGCCTGATGATAGGAAGTATGCACGCGGCCGGTAACCGGATTGATCATCAGTGGCAGCTTATCGGTGTAAGTCGATTTCAACTTCGATAAACCACGATGTTCAAGAATCACTTTCGGCAATGGATAATCGAGCGCCAGCTCAGCCAATACTTCTTCGCTGGTCGACGGTGCGCCGCCCGGCGTTTTCTTGGTTGGCTTGATTCCCTGCTTTTCAAACAGAATGGTTTGCAGCTGTTTAGGTGAAGAGAGATTGAACGGTTCGCCCGCCAGCTCGTGCGCTTTCAGCTCCAGTTCGGCCACACGCGTGGTCAGCTCCTGCGAGTGTTTCGCCAGGATATTCTGATCAATCAGCACGCCGTTGCGCTCAATACGCGATATCACCTTCAACAACGGCATTTCAATCTCTTCAAATACCTGTTTCGGCCCCGCTTCCGGCTCCAGCTTCTCCCACATTTTCAGATGCAATTGCAGCGTGACATCGGCATCTTCCGCCGCATAGTGACCGGCTTGCTCGATAGCAATTTGGTTAAAAGTGAGCTGATTTTTGCCTTTGCCCGCGATCTCTTCAAACGTCACCGTTTTATGGTTCAGCCAGCGCGCGGCCAGGCTATCCATATCGTGTTTTCCACCCACGCTGTTCAGGCAATAGGATTCCAGCATGGTGTCGAATTTGATGCCGTTCAGTTCGATGTCGTAATTCTTCAGCACGCCACGATCGTATTTAAGATTCTGGCCAACCTTCGCCGCTTTGCCATCTTCCAGCAGCGGTTTTAGCTGCTTCAGTACTTCGCTACGATCCAGCTGATCTGGCGCATCCAGATAATCGTGGGCGACCGGCAGATAAGCCGCTTCACCCGGCGCGACGGCAAACCCAATACCGACAATGTTGGCGCTTAAGGTATCCAGCGAGTCGGTCTCAAGATCGAAAGCGAAGAGCTCGGCGCTTTTCAGCTTTTTCAGCCATTCAGTAAATGTCGCTTCATCGAGGATAGTGACGTAGCCATCCGCAGAGAGCACGCTGGTCGCTTCGGCAGCGGGCGCAGCAGGTTCGCTGAGGTGCGCTTTCTTAGTCTGCGCGTTGCTCTTTTTACCTTGTTGCAGCCATGAGCCATCCTGCAAATCGGTGATCCAGCGCTTAAATTCATAGCGGCTAAACAAGGTTTGCAGTGCTTCTACATTGGGTTCATTGACAACGAGCTGATCGCACGTCAGATCCAATTCAACATCGGTTTTGATGGTTGCCAGCTGATAAGACAGGAAAGCGACATCGCGATTTTGCTCCAGCTTCGCCGCCATGGTTTTCGCGCCGCGGAACGAGAGATCGGCCACTTTATCGAGATTGTCATAGATTGACTGCATACCACCCAAGCCTTGCAGCAGCGCCTGTGCGGTTTTCTCACCGACGCCCGGCACGCCCGGAATGTTGTCCGAGCTGTCGCCCATCATGGCAAGGAAATCGATAATCAACGCGGGTGGCACGCCATATTTCTGCTCGACCTCTTCCGGACCAAGCACAGTATTGGTCATGGTGTTGATCAAGGTGATCGCAGGCGTCACCAACTGCGCCATATCTTTATCGCCGGTGCTGATCAACACCGGGCGGCCGAGTTTTTCCGCCTCTAGCGCCAGCGTACCGATGACATCATCCGCCTCAACGCCAGAAACCGCCAATAGCGGCAGACCCATCGCTTTCACCATTTCATGTAGCGGCTCAATCTGCGCTCGCAGATCGTCTGGCATCGGCGGACGGTGCGATTTGTAGTGCTCAAACAGCTCGTCACGGAAAGTTTTGCCTTTCGCATCGAAGACCACAGCCACATGGCTTGGCTGATACTGCATCAACAGGCTCTTCAGCATATTGAGCACACCATACATGGCGCCAGTTGGCTCGCCTGCACTGTTCGTTAGCGGCGGAAAGGCATGATATGCACGGTACAGATAAGATGAGCCGTCGACCAGAATCAGGGGATTTTCTGCAATTTGCGCCATAGGTTCGTATTTTCTTCGTTGCGATAATGAGGGCTATAAGGATGCCACAACCGGAGGAGAATGTTGAATGCACTCGGGGAAGTCAGGATCTTTTTCGTCGTTACGCGGCATGGATCGCAAGGATCAATCTGTGGATAAGTTTGTGCGTAAAAATCATAACGTATTGTTATTTACGTTAATTGCAATTACTTTAATATTAAAAATTAAATTATATCAGTTAGTTAAATACTTACCGTGACCTCGTCCGCTCTAATGAAAAGACGATCGTCGATGTGGATATTAAGCGGAAGGTCAATAAATACATCTTATACGTATGAGAGAAAAGGCAATAAAAAACGCCGGCAGTGCCGGCGTTCTGAAAACTAAATTACTTCTTTTCTACCAGGAATTTCACTACGTTGGCGTAATCAGCAACGAAGTTGTCCATTGAGCTGGTATCCAGGCCACCGTTGTTAACCATATATTTGCCGTTAACAAAGATTGCTGGCACACCTTGCAGATTGACGTCTGCTGCCGCTTTCTGCTGCTGCGCAACTAGCGCTTTTACAGCGAAGCTGTTCCACGCTGCATCGTAATCTTCTGAAGAGATACCCGCCGCTTTAATAAAGGTCTCTTTCAGGCTTGCTGCATCGGTAACGGTTTGGGTTTTCTGAATACCATCGAAGATCGGTGCAGTAACTTTGCTTTCTACGCCCAGCGCCATGGCAACAGCCCATGCCTGAGTGACAACCGGACCGAATTGACCGCCAAGGAAATCAACGTGGTATTTGGTCACTTTCGTATCCGCCGGCAGGTTCTTTTTCACTGCATCGCTCACGTGATAAACGCGTTCGAACTGGTAGCAATGTGGGCAGAAGAAGGAGAAGAACTCCAGAACCTGCGGCTCACCCGCTACTGGCTTTGGCAAAGTAACGAACTGCTTACCCTCGTTGAACTGTGCCGCTGAGGCGCCAAATGCCAGCATTAAACCCACCAGCGCAAACATGATCTTTTTCATCGTGAAACAATCTCCTGAGTACTTCATTAATATTGCGGGCTAAGCTGCAACGGCGGTTCCTGTAACAGCCTTTCCTGCTCGATAAATAATGCAATCTGCCGGCGCCAAAAATCCTCATCTGTCATCCAGGGAAAGGCGCGCGGAAAAGCGGGATCCTGCCAGCGGCGTACCACCCAGGCCAAATAATAAACCATGCGCATAGCGCGTAAAGGCTCAATCAGTGACAATTCATGTAAATCAAAATCACCGAATTCATTATAGGCTTCCAGCAAAATGTCCCATTGAATCAATTGTTCCTGACGATCGCCATTGACCAGCATCCACAAATCCTGCACTGCTGGTCCGTTACGGGCATCATCAAGATCGACAAACATCGGGCCTTCACGCCACAGAATATTGCCGGGATGGCAATCGCCATGCAACCTTAACGGCTGCCATTGGCTATGCCAGCGCTGCTGCAGTGTCGCGCTGAGCTTATCAACGGCAGCAAGCAGTAAGTCCTTGAGTGAAGACGGAACTAACGCGCTTTGTTCCAGCTCCTGGCGTGCTTGAAACACATACTCTTCAAGGCCGAAGGTGGGCCGCCGCTGAAACAGGCTTTGCTTTGCGGTTTGGTGGATGCGGCCCAGAAAGCGGCCAACCCATTCCATCTGATCCTCGTTATCGGTTTCATATTGCCGCCCGCCTAAACTGGGGAAGACGGCGTACATGAAGCCGGCATGATGATTCAGCGTGCTGCCCTGCAGAACAAGCGGCGCGGCGACCGGCACTTCATCCTCTAATAAATCCTGAGTGAACTGATGCTCTTCAAGGATCTGTTGCGCGCTCCAGCGCTGCGGACGATAAAACTTAGCCACATAGCGGCGTTTATCATCATCGCTGAACTGATAGACGCGGTTTTCATAGCTATTGAGGGCGGTTAAGCCTGATTCGACACGCAGACCCGCATCCCAAAGTGCATCAAGGATGACATCGGGATTCAGCGTCTGGAAATTAAAGGCGGCTTCGCTCATCATTTGGCCTGTGTGTTACCTTTGCGATTAATGCGCAAGGATAACATTACTCATCATCCTTAATCACACCGCGTGCACGTAATAGCGCGGTTTTGAAGTCCACTTCATAATCCTTTTTCAGGCCGGGAATGACACTCTGGCTATCTGTGTCACGCATTTTGAGATGGTAAATCAATACATCATCGGTTAATTCACTTAATGGGCCACTGAAACCAGATTCCTGCGCCAGTTTTTGCAAAAATGCCAGCAAATTGAGATCGGGATCCTTTTGCCATGCCGGTTGCAGGAGCTCGAGCAGTTCATTGAGTCGGTGATATTTCATCATTGATTCCTTATGCAGATGGTACGCTGCCGCTCAGTAAGTATCGTCCAGAATGAAGCAAGGAGACGAAGATGACAGCTTTTACCGGCGTGATTCTCGCGGGTGGCCAAGGCAGCCGTATGGGAGGTCAGGATAAAGGGTTATTGATGTTACAGGGCGAACCTCTTTATCAGCACGTTTTGCGGCGGTTCCGACCGCAGGTCAATATTGTGTTGATAAGCGCTAACCGTAACATTGATCGCTATCAGGCAAGTGGTTGTCAGGTTGTTACCGATTCATTGCCCGATTATCCCGGACCGCTGGCTGGCATGCTCAGCGGTTTACGCAGCAGTGAAACCGAATGGGTCGCTTTCTGCGCTTGCGATACGCCATGGATCCCCAATGATTTCGTCGCGCGTTTATGGCAGCAGCGTAATGGTGCGCCCGCCGTGTGGGTGAAGTCTTCCCTGCGTGATCATCCATCCTTAGCGCTGGTCAATCGTGCGCTCGCTGATGATCTTGAAGCCTGGCTACTGCGCGGCAAGAGACGCCTGATGCAGTTTTTACATGAGCATGGCGGGCATGCCGTTGCGTTTTCGGATCCAGAATCTGCGTTTCGCAATATCAACACGCCAGACGACCTCGTGAATGAGGAAAAATGTTTATGAGCCTGCGCTTACTGGCTATTGCCGCGTGGAGCGGGACCGGAAAAACGACCTTGCTCGAGCAGGTTATCCCGCTGCTCAAAGCTCGGGGGATTCGACCAGGCTTAATTAAGCACACACATCATCAGATGGATATCGATACGCCGGGGAAAGACAGCTATTTACTGCGCAAAGCTGGGGCGGATCAAGTGATCGTCGCCAGTAATCAGCGCTGGGCGTTGATGGCTGAAACACCCGATAGACCGCTAAGCCTGATGCAATTAGCATCGCAGATGGATAGCTCGGCATTAGATCTGGTGCTGGTAGAGGGTTTCAAAGATGAGGCGGTCCCCAAAATTGCACTTTGGCGACGAGGCGTTAAAGGTAAGGTTGAGGATTTGCTGGATCAGTATGTAATTGCAGTCGCTACTGATGAAGATATAGAACTGAATTTGCCGGTATTGGATATTAATCAACCAATGCAGGTTGCTGATTTTCTTGCTCAGTGGCTGAAGAAGAGTTGAAATAGTGGTTTTTTACTAATATTCAGACGTAAAAAAGCCCCGAACTTTCGTTCGGGGCTTCTTCACTTAATTGATGCCTGGCAGTTCCCTACTCTCGCATGGGGAGACCCCACACTACCATCGGCGCTACGGCGTTTCACTTCTGAGTTCGGCATGGGGTCAGGTGGGACCACCGCGCTAAAGCCGCCAGGCAAATTCTTTGCGCAAAAACGAATAACATCCACTTCCGCTAAATCTTTAATCCGTAAAACAAGCTGAAAATATCGGTCTCTCAGACCAAAACGCCTCTGGCGTTGTAAGGTTAAGCCTCACGGGTCATTAGTACCGGTTAGCTCAACGCATCGCTGCGCTTACACATCCGGCCTATCAACGTCGTAGTCTTCAACGTCCCTTCAGGACTCTCAAGGAGTCAGGGAGAACTCATCTCGGGGCAAGTTTCGTGCTTAGATGCTTTCAGCACTTATCTTTTCCGCACTTAGCTACCGGGCAGTGCCATTGGCATGACAACCCGAACACCAGTGGTGCGTTCACTCCGGTCCTCTCGTACTAGGAGCAACCCCCCTCAATTCTCCAGCGCCCACGGCAGATAGGGACCGAACTGTCTCACGACGTTCTAAACCCAGCTCGCGTACCACTTTAAACGGCGAACAGCCGTACCCTTGGGACCTACTTCAGCCCCAGGATGTGATGAGCCGACATCGAGGTGCCAAACACCGCCGTCGATATGAACTCTTGGGCGGTATCAGCCTGTTATCCCCGGAGTACCTTTTATCCGTTGAGCGATGGCCCTTCCATTCAGAACCACCGGATCACTATGACCTGCTTTCGCACCTGCTCGAGCCGTCACTCTCGCAGTCAAGCTGGCTTATGCCATTGCACTAACCTCCTGATGTCCGACCAGGATTAGCCAACCTTCGTGCTCCTCCGTTACTCTTTGGGAGGAGACCGCCCCAGTCAAACTACCCACCAGACACTGTCCGCAGCCCGGATCACGGGCCTACGTTAGAACATCAAACATTAAAGGGTGGTATTTCAAGGTTGGCTCCACGCAGACTGGCGTCCACGCTTCAAAGCCTCCCACCTATCCTACACATCAAGGCTCAATGTTCAGTGTCAAGCTATAGTAAAGGTTCACGGGGTCTTTCCGTCTTGCCGCGGGTACACTGCATCTTCACAGCGATTTCAATTTCACTGAGTCTCGGGTGGAGACAGCCTGGCCATCATTACGCCATTCGTGCAGGTCGGAACTTACCCGACAAGGAATTTCGCTACCTTAGGACCGTTATAGTTACGGCCGCCGTTTACCGGGGCTTCGATCAAGAGCTTCTCCTTGCGGATAACCCCATCAATTAACCTTCCGGCACCGGGCAGGCGTCACACCGTATACGTCCACTTTCGTGTTTGCACAGTGCTGTGTTTTTAATAAACAGTTGCAGCCAGCTGGTATCTTCGACTGCCTTCGGCTCCACCCGCGAGGGGTTTCACCTGATGACAGCGTGCCTTCTCCCGAAGTTACGGCACCATTTTGCCTAGTTCCTTCACCCGAGTTCTCTCAAGCGCCTTGGTATTCTCTACCTGACCACCTGTGTCGGTTTGGGGTACGATTTCGTGTTACCTGGAGCTTAGAGGCTTTTCCTGGAAGCAGGGCATCAGTTACTTCACCACCGTGGTGGCTCGTCGTCACGCCTCAGCCTTAAGATATCCCGGATTTACCAAAGATATCAGCCTACACGCTTAAACCGGGACAACCGTCGCCCGGATAACCTAGCCTTCTCCGTCCCCCCTTCGCAGTAACACCAAGTGCAGGAATATTAACCTGCTTCCCATCGACTACGCTTTTCAGCCTCGCCTTAGGGGTCGACTCACCCTGCTCCGATTAACGTTGAACAGGAACCCTTGGTCTTCCGGCGAGCGGGCTTTTCACCCGCTTTATCGTTACTTATGTCAGCATTCGCACTTCTGATACCTCCAGCATGCCTCACAGCACACCTTCAACGGCTTACAGAACGCTCCCCTACCCAACAACGCATAAGCGTCGCTGCCGCAGCTTCGGTGCATGGTTTAGCCCCGTTACATCTTCCGCGCAGGCCGACTCGACCAGTGAGCTATTACGCTTTCTTTAAATGATGGCTGCTTCTAAGCCAACATCCTGGCTGTCTGTGCCTTCCCACATCGTTTCCCACTTAACCATGACTTTGGGACCTTAGCTGGCGGTCTGGGTTGTTTCCCTCTTCACGACGGACGTTAGCACCCGCCGTGTGTCTCCCGTGATAACATTCTTCGGTATTCGCAGTTTGCATCGGGTTGGTAAGCCGGGATGGCCCCCTAGCCGAAACAGTGCTCTACCCCCGAAGATGAGTTCACGAGGCGCTACCTAAATAGCTTTCGGGGAGAACCAGCTATCTCCCGGTTTGATTGGCCTTTCACCCCCAGCCACAAGTCATCCGCTAATTTTTCAACATTAGTCGGTTCGGTCCTCCAGTTAGTGTTACCCAACCTTCAACCTGCCCATGGCTAGATCACCGGGTTTCGGGTCTATACCCTGCAACTTAACGCCCAGTTAAGACTCGGTTTCCCTGCGGCTCCCCTATACGGTTAACCTTGCTACAGAATATAAGTCGCTGACCCATTATACAAAAGGTACGCAGTCACCCCATTAAAGAGGCTCCCACTGCTTGTACGTACACGGTTTCAGGTTCTGTTTCACTCCCCTCGCCGGGGTTCTTTTCGCCTTTCCCTCACGGTACTGGTTCACTATCGGTCAGTCAGGAGTATTTAGCCTTGGAGGATGGTCCCCCCATATTCAGACAGGATACCACGTGTCCCGCCCTACTCTTCGAACTCACAGTATGTGCACTTTCGTGTACGGGGCTATCACCCGGTATCGCGCGACTTTCCAGACGCTTCCACTAACGCACAAACTGATTCAGGTTCTGGGCTGTTCCCCGTTCGCTCGCCGCTACTGGGGGAATCTCGGTTGATTTCTTTTCCTCTGGGTACTTAGATGTTTCAGTTCCCCAGGTTCGCCTCGCAACACTATGTATTCATGTTGCGATGATGCACTGAGTGCACCGGGTTTCCCCATTCGGACATCGTCGGCTGTAGCGGTTCATATCACCTTACCGACGCTTTACGCAGATTAGCACGTCCTTCATCGCCTCTGACTGCCAGGGCATCCACCGTGTACGCTTAGTCGCTTAACCTCACAACCCACAGGCGTTTTGCAACGCTGCGGACTGTAAGCATTTGAGAGACTCGAACATGTTGTTATTCATTTCTTATTACGGAGAAATGAACCAACACGTCGTTTCAATTTTCAGCTTGTTCCGGATTGTTAAAGAGCAATATCTCAAACATGACGGTTAAGTCAGTTTTGAGATACTTCGTAGAGACACCTTTCACCTGTCACCAAGCAAGTGGCGTCCCCTAGGGGATTCGAACCCCTGTTGCCGCCGTGAAAGGGCGGAGTCCTAACCGCTAGACGAAGGGGACACGGGTAGTGTCACGACTTCGCAGCCGTCTTGCTCATTACTTTTTATCAGACAATCTGTGTGAGCACTGCGCGGGAAGGTATCTTCAGGTAAGGAGGTGATCCAACCGCAGGTTCCCCTACGGTTACCTTGTTACGACTTCACCCCAGTCATGAATCACAAAGTGGTAAGCGCCCTCCCGAAGGTTAAGCTACCTACTTCTTTTGCAACCCACTCCCATGGTGTGACGGGCGGTGTGTACAAGGCCCGGGAACGTATTCACCGTAGCATTCTGATCTACGATTACTAGCGATTCCGACTTCACGGAGTCGAGTTGCAGACTCCGATCCGGACTACGACGCACTTTATGAGGTCCGCTTGCTCTCGCGAGGTCGCTTCTCTTTGTATGCGCCATTGTAGCACGTGTGTAGCCCTACTCGTAAGGGCCATGATGACTTGACGTCATCCCCACCTTCCTCCAGTTTATCACTGGCAGTCTCCTTTGAGTTCCCGGCCGGACCGCTGGCAACAAAGGATAAGGGTTGCGCTCGTTGCGGGACTTAACCCAACATTTCACAACACGAGCTGACGACAGCCATGCAGCACCTGTCTCAGAGTTCCCGAAGGCACCAAAGCATCTCTGCTAAGTTCTCTGGATGTCAAGAGTAGGTAAGGTTCTTCGCGTTGCATCGAATTAAACCACATGCTCCACCGCTTGTGCGGGCCCCCGTCAATTCATTTGAGTTTTAACCTTGCGGCCGTACTCCCCAGGCGGTCGACTTAACGCGTTAGCTCCGGAAGCCACTCCTCAAGGGAACAACCTCCAAGTCGACATCGTTTACGGCGTGGACTACCAGGGTATCTAATCCTGTTTGCTCCCCACGCTTTCGCACCTGAGCGTCAGTCTTTGTCCAGGGGGCCGCCTTCGCCACCGGTATTCCTCCAGATCTCTACGCATTTCACCGCTACACCTGGAATTCTACCCCCCTCTACAAGACTCTAGCCTGCCAGTTTCGAATGCAGTTCCCAGGTTAAGCCCGGGGATTTCACATCCGACTTGACAGACCGCCTGCGTGCGCTTTACGCCCAGTAATTCCGATTAACGCTTGCACCCTCCGTATTACCGCGGCTGCTGGCACGGAGTTAGCCGGTGCTTCTTCTGCGGGTAACGTCAATCGGTGAAGCTATTAACTTCACCGCCTTCCTCCCCGCTGAAAGTACTTTACAACCCGAAGGCCTTCTTCATACACGCGGCATGGCTGCATCAGGCTTGCGCCCATTGTGCAATATTCCCCACTGCTGCCTCCCGTAGGAGTCTGGACCGTGTCTCAGTTCCAGTGTGGCTGGTCATCCTCTCAGACCAGCTAGGGATCGTCGCCTAGGTGAGCCATTACCCCACCTACTAGCTAATCCCATCTGGGCACATCCGATGGTGTGAGGCCCGAAGGTCCCCCACTTTGGTCTTGCGACGTTATGCGGTATTAGCTACCGTTTCCAGTAGTTATCCCCCTCCATCGGGCAGTTTCCCAGACATTACTCACCCGTCCGCCACTCGTCACCCGAGAGCAAGCTCTCTGTGCTACCGTTCGACTTGCATGTGTTAGGCCTGCCGCCAGCGTTCAATCTGAGCCATGATCAAACTCTTCAATTTAAGTTTGATTTGCTGAAACAAGTTCAGCGATGCTCATCTGTAAAACGTCATAATGAATTTCATTATGTGTTCACTCGTGAGGCTTTGATATTTTTTACGTCCGGAGACGCTGATATCAATCCTGCGAGTGCCCACACAGATTGTCTGATAAATTGTTAAAGAGCGTTGCGAACAGCGGCTGAACCGTCTGTCGCGAGGTGGCGTATACTACGCTACTCTCCTTCGGAGTCAAACACTTTTTTCAGCGTTTTCATCCGGCGGGATGAATTTCTTCACTCCCTGCTGAGCCGTCTGCGTTGCCGCTTTGCCGTCTCAGTGGTGGCGCATTATAGGGAGTTATTTGGAGGTGACAAGGGTTAATTGCAAAAAAATGACTGAGCGCCTCTTTTTTAAACGAACGCGTTAAAAACAGACATTTCCCGGCGAAGAATCAGTCAAAAGCGCCGCTTCATCGGCACAAATCAGCGCCATCACCTTAAACACCAATGCTATTCTCTTTAACCAAACGTAATTTCTTTGTCGCAGGCTGACAATTATTCGAGAAGGACTTTCAATGATTCGCTCCGCGCGCAGTATGGCCGGCTTGCCCTGGATCGCCGCCATGGCGTTTTTCATGCAAGCACTTGACGCCACCATCCTGAATACTGCGCTTCCTGCTATCGCCACCAGCCTTGAACGTTCTCCTTTAGCCATGCAATCCGCCATCATCAGTTACACGCTAACGGTGGCAATGCTGATCCCGGTGAGTGGCTGGTTGGCCGATCGCTTCGGCACACGCAAAATCTTCATTCTTGCCGTATCACTATTTACGCTGGGTTCGCTGGCCTGTGCCTTATCCGGGTCATTGAGCATGTTGGTGGTCTCGCGCGTGGTGCAGGGGATTGGCGGAGCGATGATGATGCCCGTCGCGCGCCTGGCGCTGTTACGCGCTTATCCGCGCAGTGAACTGCTGCCGGTGTTGAACTTCGTTACCATGCCGGGTTTAGTGGGGCCGATTCTGGGCCCAATGCTCGGCGGGTTGTTAGTGACCTACGCCAGCTGGCACTGGATATTCCTCATCAACATTCCCATCGGTATCGCCGGCATCTTCTATGCGCGCAAATATATGCCGGACTTCACGACACCAAAACGCCGCTTCGACTTTTTAGGCTTCCTGCTGTTTGGTTTGGGTTTGGTGTTGATCTCGGTCGGCATCGAACTGTTTGGCGAACGCGTGGTGTTGCCGTGGCAAGCGGTGTTGGTGCTGTTGAGCGGCATTGCATTACTTCTTCTCTATATAGTGCACGCACGTCGTCATCCGGCACCGCTGATTAATCTGCCAATGTTTAAAACCCGCACCTTCTCGGTCGGCATCCTTGGCAACATCGCTTCGCGTCTGGGAACCGGCTGCATTCCATTCCTGATGCCGCTGATGTTGCAAGTGGGCTTTGGTTATCCTGCGCTGATTGCCGGTTGCATGATGGGACCGACAGCGATTGGCGCGCTGCTGGCGAAATCCACTGTGACGCAAGTGCTGCATCGCTTCGGTTATCGCCATACGCTGGTGGGTATCACCATCATCATTGGCATATTGATCGCCACCTTCTCACTGCAATCGCCGGGTGGCAGCGTGGTGATGTTGCTGGCGGCACTGTTGATTCTGGGGATGGCGATGTCAACGCAGTTCACCGCGATGAACACCATCACGCTGGCGGATTTAAATGATGAGAACGCCAGCGGCGGGAACAGTGTGCTGGCGGTAACGCAGCAGCTGTCGATCAGCTTTGGTGTGGCGGTGAGCGCCGCAGTGCTGCGTTTCTATCAGGATGTCGAGGCGACAACCGTCGCGCAATTCCACGCCACCTTCCTGACGATGGGCGTCGTCACGGTGTTGTCTGCCTTTACCTTTATGATGTTACGTCCGGGCGACGGCCGTAATCTAATCGCCAACCGCGAGAAAAAGAAGAAATCGGCTTAGACCGAACCGCGTTCCACCAGCTCCGGCGTCAGCACCAGCGTTTGCTGACTGGCGTCGGGATCGCTCATACGATGAATCAAGGTATCAATCGCCAGTTCGCCTAACTCATCTTTCGGCTGATGGATAGTGCTAAGCGGCGGCGTCAGGTAACGCGCCAGCTCGATGTTGTCATAGCCCATCACCGCAATATCCTGCGGCACGCGCAATCCGGCCTGGAACAAGGCGTGATAGACGCCAACCGCCATCGCATCGTTGCTGGTAAATATCGCTTCTGGCAGCGTATCCAGCGTCAGCAGTTGATTCATGGCGTTGAAGCCGCCCTGAAACTCAAAATCGCCATCAACTACATAACCCAACGGAACCGATAATCCGCTGTTGGCCATCGCCTTATGGAAACCTTCAAGACGCAACCGCGCGGGGGTTTTATCCTGCGGGCCAGCAATACAGGCAATGCGCGTATACCCACGATCGATCAGATGCTGAGTTGCCAGCTCACCGCCGAGCAGCGCATTATCCTGAATAATGTCGCCGCGCCCTTCAAAAGGCGCCCAGTCCATCATTACCATCGGCACCGACGGATAACGATTGAGGATCTCCGCTGAAGGCAGATGAGTTTCGGTGCACATCATTAACAAACCATCGACGCGCTTTTGCATCAGCGTCTCAAGGCTGCGATTCATGCGTTCTTCATCGCCTTCGGTATTACACAGAATCAAGCTGTAGCCGCGTTCGTAGCAGCTGTTTTCCACGCCACGCACCACTTCGGAATAGAACGGGTTACTGCTGGCGGTCAGCAGCATGCCGATGGTGCGGGTTTGTTTGATCTTCAGGCTGCGCGCCAGCGCGGACGGCGCATAGTTAAGCTCGCGAATCGCCTGATCCACCTTTTCACGCACCTGCTCGCTGACAAAGCGATTGTTATTAATGACGTGTGAAACGGTGGAGGTCGAGACGCCCGCCAGGCGGGCGACATCTTTCATGGTAGCCAAGCGCTTAGCCCTGTTGCTGCAGGAAAGCGTCGATCTCAGTGCGCCACGGCACTGAGGGCTGCGCGCCCGGACGCGTCACCGCAATCGCAGCGGCGGCATGGGCGAAACGTACGGCATCGTGCATTGGCATACCTTCCAGACGTGCGGTAATAAACGCCCCGTTGAAGGTATCTCCCGCCGCAATAGTATCGATGGCCTGCACGCTGAAGCCCGGAATGCGCACGCCGTTGCCTTGCTCACTCAGCCACACACCGCGACGGCCTAAAGTGATTAACACGGTATCGATACCTTTGGCATGCAATGCCGCAGCAGCACGCGCGGCATCTTCATCGCTCTTCACCGCAATGCCGGTGAGAATTTCTGCTTCGGTTTCATTTGGCGTGATGATGTCGATAAGCGCGAGCAGCTCATCTGAGAGCGCGGTGGCCGGTGCGGGATTCAGGATCACTTGCGTCTGCTGCGCGCGGGCAATCTTCGCGGCGGCCAGAACGCTTTCCAGCGGAGATTCCAGCTGCATCAGCAACGCATCGGCATCGGCAATCACTTGCTGGTGCTGCGCAACGCGAGTCGGCGTCAGCGCCGCATTGGCACCGGAATAGATGCCGATATTATTTTCGCCTTCGCCATTCACGAAGATCATCGCTACACCGGTCGATTCATCAGCGACGGTTTCAACCGGTGCGGTATCAATGCGGTCTTGCTGCAACTGCTGACGAATGCGCTCGCCGATATCATCGGCGCCTACGCAGGCAATAAAAGCAATGTCTGCACCGGCACGACCGGCAGCCACCGCCTGATTGGCCCCTTTGCCGCCAAAGGCAATTTGATACTGTTTCCCGATCACCGTTTCGCCCGGACGTGGAAAGTGGGCGAGGTTAAGGATGTGATCGGCATTAATGCTGCCGAGAACGGCCAGTTTTGCGCTTGTGGTCATTGGGATTCATCCAGAAAGATGCGCCACCAGGACGGTGGCGCGTTGCCCTGCTTTTCTTTACTTATTATTTGGTAACCAGCTTCAGGTCAACCGGATTAACCGCCTGCACCTTCTCGCCTTTCAATACTTTATCGGCAGTCTGCACGCCAATCACACCAATCTTGTCTGGCATCTGAGCCACAGTGGCGGTCAGTTTACCTGATTCGACAGCTTTCACACCGTCAGCGGTGCCGTCAAAGCCCACCACCAGCACGTCGGTTTTACCGGCGGTTTGCAGTGCACGCAGCGCGCCCAGCGCCATTTCGTCGTTCTGAGCGAAGACGGCCTGCACATCCGGATGTCCCTGTAGCAGGTTCTGCATCACGTTCAGACCTTTAGTACGGTCGAAGTCAGCAGGCTGGCTCGCCAGGATGTTGAATTTGTGCGCATCGGCTGCCTGTTTGAAGCCTTCGCCACGCTCGCGCGCCGCAGACGTACCGGCAATACCTTGCAGCTCAATAATCTTCGCGCCATCACCCAGTTTTTTGGCGATGAAGTCACCGGCCATTTTGCCGCCGAAACGGTTGTCAGACGCCACGTGGCTCACCACGGTGCCTTGTGCTGCCACGCGGTCCAGCGTGATCACCGGAATGTTCGCCTGGTTCGCCATCTTCACGGCGTTACCCACCGCATCAGAATCGGTTGGGTTGATCAGCAAAAGCTTGGTGCCACGCACCGTCAGATCCTGCACGTTCGCCAGCTCTTTCGCCGGGTTGTTCTGCGAATCCAGCACCACGAGGTTATAACCCAGTTGGTCAGCTTCTTTCTGTGCGCCATCTTTCAGAGACACAAAGAACGGATTATTCAGGGTTGAAACCACCAGAGCAATGGTGTCCTTTGCCATCGCGCCAGCACTAAGGGTGGCGCCAAGAATGACGGCCAATGCAGTTAACTTTTTCATTTTTAAATCCTGTGTGAAGGTCAGAGTTATTTACTGCTTTTGTTATCCACCAGCACCGCTAGCAGAATGACGACGGCTTTAACAATCATTTGGTAGTAAGACGATACGCCCATCAGATTCAGGCCGTTGTTCAGGAAACCGAGGATCAATGCACCAATCAGCGTGCCCATGATGCGGCCTTTACCGCCCGCCAGGCTGGTACCGCCCAGCACCACCGCCGCGATCGCATCCAGTTCATAACCGGTGCCCGCGGTAGGTTGAGCGGAAGAGAGACGCGCCACTTCGATGGTGCCCGCCAATGCCGCCAGCAGGCCGCACAGCGAATAAACGATGATTTTGACGCGATTAACGTTGATACCCGACAAACGCGTCGCCGCTTCGTTGCCACCTAACGCATAGATGTAACGACCAAGGCGCGTGTGATGCAGCATGTACCACGCCAGACCAAATACCGCGACCATCAGCCACACCGGCGTAGGGATGCCCAGCGGACGACCGATACCGAACCAGCCAAACAGATCGGCGTTATCGTTGAAACCGGTATTGATCGGGCTGCCGTTGGTGTAAACCATGGTGACGCCGCGCAGCAGCAGCATCATCACCAGCGTGGCAATGAAAGCCTGCACCTTGCCGCGCGCCACAATCACGCCGGTAATACCGCCAATCGCCGCCCCCAACGCCAGCGAAGCCGCAACGGCCACCAGCGCATTCACCTCTAATCCGACGATCGATGCCGCCACCGCGCCAGTCAGCGCCAGCAGCGAGCCCACTGAAAGATCAATGCCCGAAGTCAGAATCACCAGCGTCATGCCAACCGCCATAATGGCGTTGACCGACGTCTGCTGCAGAATGTTGAACATGTTGGCCAGCGTAAAGAAGTTCGGGCTCTGGCTGGCAACCACGGCGATCAACACGATCAATGCAATCAGTGATTTCTGCTCCAGCAGCCAGGCTTTGCTGAACCAACGGCGGCTGGCGGGTAAGGTTTGGGTGCTCATACAACTAACTCCTCGCTGTGTTGCTTACCGACTGCCGCCGCCATCAGGGATTCCTGGGTAGCTTGCTCACGGGAAAATTCGCCACTCAGATGGCCTTCATGCATCACTACGATGCGGTCGCTCATGCCAAGCACTTCCGGCATTTCCGACGACACCAAAATGATGCTCAGCCCTTCGGCTTTAAACTGATTAATTAACTGATAAATTTCTTTCTTTGCCCCGACATCGACGCCGCGCGTTGGCTCATCAAGAATCAACACATCAGGGCGCGTCATCAGGCCGCGCGCAATCGCCACTTTTTGCTGATTACCGCCGGACAGCAGGCCAATCGGCTGCTCCATTGAAGGGGTTTTGACGTTGAACAGGCGGATAAAATCGCCCACCGCCAACTGCTCATCGCTGTGACGCAGGTTGCCTGCGCCGGTGCTGAAATAGCGCAGCGCGGTTAGCGACATGTTCTCTTTCACCGACATGCCCAATACCAAACCATCGCGCTTACGATCTTCGGAGATATAAACGATGCCGTTCGCCAATCCTTCTTGCGGGGAGCGAGTGGTGATTTCGCGGCCATTCAGCGTGACTTTACCTTTGCTGCGCGGCAGCGCGCCGTACAGCACTTTCATCAGTTCGGTACGTCCCGCGCCCATCAAGCCCGACACGCCAAGGATTTCCCCTTTGCGCAGCGTAAAGCTGACGTCATCAACGCCCGGACCGCTGAGGTTTTCAACTTTTAAGCGGATCTCACCCGGCTGCTGATCGATACGTGGATATTGATCTTCCAGTTTGCGGCCGACCATCATCTCGATCAGGCTCTCTTCGCTGAGATCGCTCACCGCGCGCTCGGCAATAAACTGCCCATCGCGGAACACGGTGACGTCATCGCAAATCTCGAAGATCTCTTTCATGCGGTGCGAGATATAGACGATGCCGCAGCCCTGCGTTTTCAGTTCGTTGATGACGCGGAACAGCGACAGCGTTTCGGTATCGGTCAGCGCATCGGTCGGTTCATCCATAATGATGACTTTCGACTCGAAGCTGAGCACTTTAGCGATCTCGACCATCTGCTGATCGCCAATCGACAAATCGCCCACCAGCTTGTGGCTGTTGAAGCGCAGATTGAGGCGCTTTAATAGCGCATCCGCCTCGGCATACATCTTTTTCCATTCGATACGGCCAAAGCGGTTAACAAATTCGCGGCCAAGGAAGATATTCTCGGCGACGGTCAGTTGCGGAATCAGGTTAAGTTCCTGATGGATAATACCAATGCCCGCTTCCTGCGACGCTTTCGGGCCAGAGAACGCCACATCCTGACCGAGCCACTGCAGGGAACCGGCATCCATGCTGTAAATGCCGGTCAGCACTTTCATCATGGTAGATTTGCCGGCACCGTTTTCACCCACCAGCGCCATCACGCGTCCCGGATAAACAGCAAGCGATGCGCCATTCAGCGCCTTCACGCCGGGAAACGACTTTTCAATCCCTTTGAGTTGCAATAACGGTTGCATAGCGGCCTCAGAAGGTCACGCCGGCGCTCAGGATGACATTCGCATACGGAGAACACTCTCCGCTGCGAATGACCGCCTGACTACGCTGCGTTTGTTGTTTGAATTGTTCATGGCTGGTGTAACGAATGGTGATGACATTCCCCTGGTGCTGTTGCAAGGCTTCGAGCACGGCGAGCAGTGCGCTATGGAGCTGCGGATTGTGCTGCTTAATCTCCTCCGCCATCAGGGCGCTTTCGACTTGCATCTCCTGCGTGACTACCTCAACCACCTGTAAAAATTCGGGCGTACCCGGCGTTAACGCCAGATCGATGCGCTGTGGACCAGCCGGAATCGGCAAGCCTGCATCTGCAATCGTCAGCGTATCGGTGTGCCCCAGGCGAGCAATCACATGAGAGACTTCAGCGTTTAACAAGCGACCTTTTTTCATTTCTTCCACTCCACAGCGAAACGTTTCGCTGATCGGGAGTGTATAAAATGCGCACGGCAACTCAATGGCGGCATCACGGAAATGTGATCGCCATCGAAACGTTTCGCTTGTACCAGAGAGAATTTGAGTTTGGTGGGATATTGGAGCCGCTGCTGCGGCCCCGATGCAGGGATTAAGGCAGTTTACGTACCTGTTTCACGTCCAGTTCGATGGAGTTGAAATCTTTATCCAGTTCGCCGGTCAGTTCTACCTGATCCTTCGGCGTGATGGTCAAACCGTTCCAGCGTTTATGATCGATCTCGACCTTCATGGTGCCGGTGGCATCACGGAACTGATAATCCTCATCACCGATTTGCTTCTCAAGCGTACCGCGCACGGTGATCCAGCTATCGTCCTTCATCTCTTCGGCCTGTTTCACCGTGACAACGCTGGTGTTATCGGCTTTGAAGCCACCAGACTTCACCTGCGCGGATGGCGCATTCGGATCAACAAAGCCACCTTGCTGAGCGGCAAGAACCGGCGTGGCGGCCAGGGCGATGATAGCTAACAGGGCTGCAGACTTTTTCATATGTCACCTCTTTTCCATGAATGTGTTGGTTTACGGAAGCTATTTCACCATAAGGTTCTTAACAGGATCTTAAGAGAATCCGTCGGGCTAACATTCATGAAAAATAGTCTATTTGCCGGGATTTTCGCTGTACAAGAGCGATTGTGCTTCGTATAACTCCGCTTAACAGAAGGAGAGTAGATGCGCATTTTACTGATAGAAGATGACACGCTGATTGGCGACGGTTTGAAAGTCGGGTTAATCAAACTCGGATTCAGCGTGGATTGGTTTGTCTCCGGCGAAGCCGGATTTCAGGCGTTGGCGGCCGCGCCCTGGGACGCGGTGGTGCTGGATCTGTCGCTGCCGGAACGCGATGGTCTGGATATCCTGCGTCAGTGGCGCCAGCAAGGACAGGATGTGCCGGTGCTGATCCTCACCGCGCGCGATGCGCTCGATCAGCGCGTTCAGGGATTGCAGCTCGGTGCCGACGATTACCTGTGCAAGCCGTTTGCGCTGACAGAAGTGGCGGCACGCTTGCAGGCGCTGATCCGTCGCCGTCACGGCCAACTGCAGCCAGAACTCAAACACGGCAAAGTGGTGATGGCGCCCGGCAGCCATAGCGTGCTGTGCGATGGCGAAGCCGTCAGCCTGAAGAGCCGCGAACTGGCGCTGCTGGAACTGTTTCTGCGCAATCCCGGCCGTGTACTGACGCGCAGTCAGCTTGAAGAAAAGCTCTACAGCTGGGATGAAGATGTCTCCAGCAATGCGGTGGAGGTGCACATTCATCATCTGCGCAAGAAACTCGGCAGCCAGTTTATTCGCACCGTACACGGCGTCGGTTATACGCTGGGAGCGGCAGAATGAGTTTGTTTCTGCGCCTCGCCATCGGCTTTGTGCTGCTGATTATGCTGTGCGGCGGCTTGGCCAGCCTCAGCGCCTGGCACCAAACCCGCGATACGGTAGACGAGCTGTTTGATACTCAGCAAATGCTGTTCGCCAAACGACTGATTACGCTCGATCCCACCTCGCTGCAGGACGAAAAACTGCCTAACACCAAGTCGATCCTGCGTCATCATCGTGGCGATCAGGATGACGATGCGCTGGCGTTTGCCATTTTCAGCGCCGACGGCCAGCCGCTGCTCAATGACGGCGAAAATGGGCGTGATTTAGAGTTTGATTACCAACGTGATGGCTTTACCGATGGCCGCCTGCGCGGCGATAAAGAGAGCTGGCGCTTGGTGTGGCTCACCTCAGCGGATAAGCGTTATCGCGTGGTGGTTGGGCAAGAGTGGGAATACCGCGAAGATATGACGCGCGATCTGGCGCTCAGTAGCCTGCTGCCGTGGTTGATCGCCATGCCTTTTATGCTGCTGTTGCTGCTGGCGCTGGTGTGGTTCGAACTGCGCCCGTTGAAGCGCCTCACGCTTTCGCTGCATCAACGAGCGCCGGATGATGCTACGCCATTGCCGGACACGCGCTTGCCCAAAGAGGTGAAGCCGCTGGTGGTGGCGCTCAACGGCTTGTTCAGTCGCATGGCGCATCTGGTACAGCGCGAGCGTCGCTTTACCTCCGATGCCGCCCATGAACTGCGCAGCCCGCTGGCGGCGCTGCGCGTGCAGAGCGAAGTGATTCAGCTGGCCGATGATGATGAAGCGATGCGTAAACGGGCGATTCAGCAGCTGGATAGCGGCATTGTGCGCGCCACGCGTTTGGTGGATCAGCTCTTAACGCTGTCACGCGTAGAAGCTGACGATCTGCGCAGCGAGTTTCAACCGGTGGCGCTGGCACCGCTGCTGCAAAACCTGCTGGCGGAGCACTTCCCGCAGGCAGAACAACAAAACACCGCTTTGCAGTTCACCAGCCACGCCGAAACGGTGATGAACGGTCATCCGCTATTGCTGGGTTTGATGGTGCGGAATCTGCTGGATAACGCGCTGCGCTATTCGCCGTCGGGCAGCACCATTGATGTGCAGCTCAATGTTCGCGCCATTACCGTTGATGATAACGGACCGGGAGTCAGCGATGAGCAGTTGGCAAGGTTGGGTGAACGCTTCTGGCGACCGCCGGGACAGGCACAAACCGGCAGCGGATTGGGGCTTTCCATCGTGAAAAATATTGCCCAGCTGCACGGCATTCGCTTGCAGTTCAGCCAGCGCGCCAGCGGAGGATTGCGCGTCACTTTGAGTTGGTGACGCGCGCAGCGTTAAATCTCGACCTGGGTTCCCAGCTCGATCACGCGGTTCGGTGGGATTTCAAACTGATCCGGCGCGCGCAGCGCATTGCGTTGCAGCGCGAGGAACAGCTTGCCGCGCAGGCGCAGATACCACGGACGATCGCCGATAATCAGCGATTCATGCGACATAAAGAAGGAGGTTTCCATCATGCGGCAGTTCAGCCCTTCAAGGCCGCAGCGGTGGAAAATCTCTTCGACATTTGGCGTTTCGCGCCAGCCGTAACTCGCCACCACGCGCCAGAAGGTTGGCGATAACTGTTCGATGGTCACACGACGCACATTGTGCACATAAGGCGCATCTTCCGTACGCAGCGTCAGCAGCACCACACGCTCATGCAACACTTTGTTGTGCTTGAGGTTATGCAGCATGGCAAACGGAATCACGTTCAGCGCCCGCGACATATACACTGCGGTACCCGGCACGCGTACCGGCGGCGATTTCTCCAGCGACGCGATCATCGCTTCGAGGGAATTGCCGTGCTCATGCATACGACGCAGCAGGCGGAAACGCTCGCTTTTCCAGGTGGTCATGATGATGAACATCATCAACGCCAGCGTCAGCGGCAGCCAACCGCCGGAGAACACCTTGATCAGGTTGGCGGAGAACAGCGACACGTCGATGATTAACATGGCAACCAGAATCAACACCACCAGATAGCGGTTCCAGTGCCAGTTTTGAATCGCCACGGTTGAACAGAGAATGGCGGTCAGCACCATGGTGCCGGTTACCGCAATGCCGTAAGCCGCCGCCAGATTGCTGGAGTGCTCAAAACCGACAATCACAATCACCACCGAGAAATAGAGCAGCCAGTTAATCACTGGAATGTAGATCTGCCCGGACTCCTCTTCGGAGGTGTGCACAATGCGCATTGGCGGCAAATAGCCGAGACGCACCGCCTGACGCGTTAATGAGAACACGCCGGAAATCACCGCCTGCGACGCAATCACCGTGGCTAAGGTCGCCAGAATCAACATTGGGATCAGCATCCAATCCGGCGCGAGCAGGAAGAACGGGTTTTTGATCGCTTCAGGATGTTTGAGCAGCAGCGCGCCCTGACCAAAGTAGTTGAGCACCAGTGAAGGCAGCACCACGATGAACCAGGCGAGACGAATCGGGAATTTACCGAAGTGGCCCATATCGGCATACAACGCTTCTACGCCGGTAATCGCCAGTACCACCGCGCCCAGCGCGAAGAAGGAGACAGTTTTATATTGGATGAAGAAGTGCACCGCCCAATACGGGTTCATCGCATGCAGGACGTCAGGATTGTCGATAATGCTGCGCGCGCCCAGAACCGCCAGCACCAAAAACCACAGCAGCATCACCGGCGCGAACAGCTTGCCTACAATGCCGGTGCCGTGTTTTTGGATAACAAACAGTAAAGTCAGCACTGCAATCGCCAACGGCACGATGTAGGCATCAAGACTTGGCGCGGCAATTTCCAGACCTTCAATCGCCGATAGTACCGAAACCGCCGGCGTTATCACCACTTCTCCGTAGAAGAAGCTGCCGCCAATCAGTCCCATGATCACCAGAATTGCCGTGGCTCTGGCGCCGGTATGGCGTCCGGCCAGCGACATCAGCGTTAAAATCCCGCCTTCACCGGCGTTATCCGCACGCATCACGTAGCTGATGTACTTCAGCGACACCACCAGAATCAGCAGCCAGAAGATCAGCGACAGAAAGCCAAATACCGCTTCGCGCTCTACGCCAAATCCAAACTGACCAGAGAGACATTCACGCAATGTATAGAGCGGGCTAGTACCAATATCGCCATACACCACGCCAATTGCCGCCAGCGTGACGGCCCCAAGGGACTGTTTCTTATCCGAGCTCATAAGTTGTCTTTTGTTGGAGCCGGAGGCACTTGCCTTCCGCTCAAGCCATCAAAAAGCGCACAGTATGCACATATTCCCAAAAAAACCTACTCTTACAAAGTGCCACCATCGCGTCGGTGACGCGGTTTTTCGCCGAAAATAGCGCCAAAAAACCGTTGGAAGCGGCGAGTTCTCTCGCATCAACCTTCTGAAACAAAAAAGCTGACGGCTATCAACGCAATCGCGCATGATAATCAGTAGAGTATTGCGCTCGCCAGAATATGACGGCACCAGGATCAAAAGGATAATGATGTGATTATGGCTCAACCCCATCTTTTGGCAGAAAGAATTTCTCGCCTGAGCAACGCTCTGGAAAAAGGGCTGTATGAACGCCATCATGCGATCCGCCTCTGTTTGCTGGCTGCC